>CAUQGU010000042.1:0-15914 GCA_963517645.1 uncultured Haemophilus sp.
GACGTTTATCGATAATCGCCATCTCTGTATCATTTAATAATTTCGCGACTGCACGTGCACGTACCACACCGCCGATATCAGGAGAAACAACGATAGGATTGACGAGATCGGTTTTCTTCAAGATATCATCAAGTAAAACCGGTGAACCGAATACGTTATCAACTGGTACATCAAAGAAACCTTGGATTTGCTCTGCGTGTAAGTCACAAGTTAATACGCGGTCAATCCCTACAGTTGAAAGTAAATCAGCTACCACTTTTGCAGTGATTGGCACTCGAGCAGAACGTACACGACGATCTTGACGAGCATAACCAAAATAAGGAACAACGGCAGTAATACGGCCGGCAGATGCACGACGTAAAGCATCAACCATTACAATCAATTCCATCAGGTTGTCATTCGTTGGTGCACAAGTAGATTGAATAATAAACACGTCTGCACCACGCACATTTTCATTAATTTGCACTTGGATTTCACCATCGCTAAAGCGTCCAACAGTGGCATCGCCTAATGAAATGTAAAGACGTTCAGAAATCTTTTTCGCTAGCTCAGGCGTAGCATTTCCAGCAAAGAGTTTAATGTCTGGCATTTTATATAACCTCAGGTTGAGTGTAGATAGATTGGTTGGTCGAGAGTTGTTTCAACATCGCATGTAATGGTGAAACGTTTAATCCTTTAGCAACAAAGCCGAAAAATTCCTTCGGTTTTTGTTGGAAAACAGCTTGTGCTGATTTTTCATCATCAAATTCAGCAAAAACACAAGCCCCGGTTCCGGTTAATCTGGCTGGTGCATATTGTAGCAACCATAGTAGGGCTTTTTCAACTTCAGGATATTGAGTTCGCACGACTTTTTCGCAATCGTTTGCAAAGGGTTGATTCAAAAGTTCGGCAAGGGATCTTTTTTCTGTATTGCGAGGCAAATCTGGATCACTAAAGACCACTGCAGTAGAAATCGCCGTTTCAGGTTTTAGTACCACATAATATTTTTCTTGTGGTTCGCAGTATTGAATTTTTTCACCTACACCTTCTGCAAAAGCGGCTTGGCCATGAACGAAGATAGGCACATCAGCCCCGAGTTTTAGCCCAAGTTCGGCAAGTTCATCAATGGATAGATGGGTTTGCCATAAATAGTTCAAAGCAAGCAGAGTCGTTGCGGCATTGGATGAGCCGCCGCCAATCCCACCGCCCATGGGCAGAATTTTATCTAAATGAATTGTCGCACCGAGTGTACAGCCTGTTTTTTCTTGTAGGAGTGTCGCTGCACGATAGATTAAGTTTTGTTCTAGAGGTAAGCCTGGAATTTCAGGAGAGATGCGGATTTGTTTATCTTGGCAAATATCAATAGTGAGCCAATCGCCGAAATCAAGAAATTGGAAAAGGGTTTGTAATTCGTGGTAGCCGTTTGGCAGTTTACCGTTTATATAGAGAAATAAATTGAGTTTTGCGGGGCTTGGAAAGCGGTTAGGCTTTCCAAGAGAAGTTGAAAGTGCGGTTGAAAAGTGATGTGTTTTCATTAGAACGCCCATTCATCCACACGAATTTTTAGGGTTTGCGATGTACTTTTGTTCTTTAACAGAATATTTTCAGGCATCGAATTATCTGAATGATAACTTAAGTAATCGGCTGTCCACATCGATCCATCAAGCGGGTAGCTAAATTCGGATAAAAGATGATTCGTTCCAACTTGGTAATCTGCGTTATCCGCTGGCTGACCTTTTAACCAATAAGATAAATGCTCTAATGGCACATCCATTCCGATGATTTCGCGTAACAATAATTTGGCATTTTTATCAGATTGTTGGTTACCTTTATTATCTGAAATTGTCATCCCGTTTGGATGCATTTCCATAGTTAGCGTTGTTTTGCTGATCATAGAATAAAGTTTTAACTTATAGGCTTTCGGATTTTGATATTGCCACTCAAAGCGGCTCGAAAAACGCTCTTGTGGACTGATGTAACCAATTTGTCCTTTGGTGCTATAAGATTGAATTTGTTTGATTTTTTTGAGGTGCTGTTGCCACGTAATATCGTTTTTATCGATATGTTGAACATCGGTTGGGCGCTCTGCATCAAGAGTACAAGCGGATAAGATCACACTTGCAAATGCAGGTGCTAGAAGAGATTTTAATAATTTCATAACAAAATATTTACTAAAAAATTGCACATATTGTAAGGGGTAGTTTACTTTTAGTAAAGCTGGATTAAGCATTTAAGCGTGTTTTCTCCGCTTTCACCGCGGCAATTCTTCGACGCGTTAATTCATCTCGAATACCTTGTTTTTCAAAACCATCTGCAATGACTTGCTGTACATCAACAGCAAGGGCAGCTTGATAGAGCGCTTTGAGATAATCAATTTGTGGATATTCTTTATTTTCAAAGCCCGTTCGCCCGCGAGTATCAGATAAACATACTAATAGAAATTCTTCGAAGCGCTGAGGTTTACGCCAAACATCAAACGTATTAAAGAGTTTCACCACTGTTTCGGGGCGAAGCTCTAAGGCTTTATGCACATGCGTGTGATATTCACAAGTTAATTCGGCTAATTCTTGAAGATAATTAGGCACCCTAAGACGTTTGCATAATGAACGAGTCGGTTTAATCCCTACTTTTTCGTGACCATGATGACTTGGCCACATTTCTTTTGGTGTAAGGGCTTTGCCAAGATCATGACAAATTGCGGCAAAACGGACTGCACTTTTATTCAAATTGGTATTTTCTGTGAGTTTAACCGCTTGCTGTAATACGAGCATGGTATGAATAAAACTATCAATTTCAGGATGGTATTTGGCTGGGTTCGGTACACCGTCTAAGGCGGAAATCTCAGGGAAAAGTACTTTGAGTGCGCCGACTTGATTTAGCGTTTCAAAATAAATTTCAGGATTCGGTTCATTTAATGCTTTTTCCGTTTCCATCCAAACTCGCTCAGCCGTTAGGTGGGCGAGTTCACCTTGTTCAGTGAGTTCAGCCATTAATTTAAGGGTTTCTTCGGCAATTGAGAAACCTAAATGATGGAATCGAGCAGCGAAGCGTGCGACACGCAATACACGAAGTGGATCTTCAGCAAAAGCGGGGGAAATATGACGTAAAATACGTTGGTGAATATCTTCTACACCATGATAAGGATCGTGCAGATTGCCATCTTTGCCTTGGGCAATGGCATTAATGGTGAGATCTCGACGAATTAAATCCTGTTCAAGTGTAATATCATCTGAAAAATCACAAATAAATCCAGTGTAGCCTTTGCCTGATTTTCGTTCTGTACGGGCAAGTGCGTATTCTTCATGGTTTTCAGGATTGAGAAAAACAGGGAAGTCTTTGCCAACTTGTTGGTAACCTTGAGCCAGCAACATTTCTGGTGTAGCTCCCACGACGACCCAGTCACGATCTTTTACTGGTAAACCTAAAAGTTGATCGCGTACAGCACCGCCGACAAGATAAATGTCCATTTTACTCTCCCATCAATATATAAAGAAAAGGTAGGCAAATGCCTACCTCAATGATGAATCATTACCAGCTATCACGGCGTTTACGTCTTGGTAAAATGTGAGGTAATACAAGACCGATTAACAAACCTACGCCCAACACAGAACCGCCATAAATAAACCATTGAATCGCAATTTCACGTTTATTGGCATCAAGCATGGCTTCTAAATCACGATTTTTATTTTTCGTCATTTCTAATTCACGTTTAAGTTGTGAATTTTGCTCAAGCAATTCACTGCTTTGTTGTTCAGCTTGTTTGCTACGGCGTTGAATTTCGTTTGTGCGCTGTTGCCAATCTGAATCGACACGATTCAGCTTTAATGTTAACTCTTGTACCTGTGCTTTTAATTTTGGATTTTCTTCACGGCTACTTGGCGTAGAACTCAGTTCCGAGGTTAAAATCCATGCCTCGCGATTTTTATTATCACGAATTAGGGTATATTTTCCTTCTTGTCCTAAGACTGTTACCGCTTCGCCAGATTGGATTGCACCCGCGATCTTAAATTGATCACCTGCACCACGACGTAAATATGTGTTCAGATTTTCTGTCACATATTGCGTTTCAGCTTGTACTATTCCAATGGTTGATCCCAATAGAACGCAAGAAAATAAAAGTTTGCTCACTTTTGACATAATACTTCCTAGATTCATGAAGAAAGTGCGGTCGGAAAATGAAACAAACCGCACTTATAATAATTATACTAGTGGAAAATCGCGCGAAGGATGTAGAAAATCACAATCGCAAAGAATGCACCAGCAGGCAACGTTACAACCCATGAACTAATGATGTTACGGATAACTGTCAAGTTAAGCGCCGCAATACCACGTGCGAAACCGATACCTAAGATTGCGCCCACTAAAGTTTGTGTCGTGGAGATTGGTAAACCTGTACCCGATGCGACAACAACAGTCATCGCAGTTGCAAATTGTGCGGCAAAACCACGGCTAGGGGTTAAATCGGTAATACCCGATCCTACGGTTGCCATTACTTTTTGTCCCATTGCGATAAGACCAACGGCGATACCTAATGCACCTAAAGGTAAAATCCACCAGGCTAAATCACCACCACTCAGGATTTTCCCACCATTTTGCACGATTGATACCACAGAAGAAAGCGGACCAATTGCGTTAGCTACGTCATTAGACCCATGTGCGAATGCCATTGCACAAGCGGTTAGAAGCATTAAGATACTAAAAATCTTTTCAACCGATCCGAATGATCCTTTTCTTGCTTTTGCAGTAAATGCTTTGCTGCGGAAGTAGAAATGGCAGAAAATCATACCAACAACGCTGATAAGCAATGAAATAACGAGGGTTTCATTGTTAGAAATATTTAAACCAACGTGTTTTAACCCTTTCGCCATGGTCACGATACAAAGTACGAATACGGTAATCGCCATGTAGTAAGGACCATATTTTTGTGCGTTTTTCAGTGGTTCTTCGGTATCGAAGATGAGTTTCTGGATACTGGCAAAGATGGTATAAGCTAAAAGTCCTGCGATCACGGGGGTGATAAACCAACTTCCAACGATCCCACCGATAGTAGACCAGTCAACAGAACTTGGGCCAATCGTAATACAAGCAAAACCAATTAAAGCTCCGATGATGGTGTGAGTACCAGAAACAGGCCAACCCATTTTTGTGGCGATAAATAACCAAGCACCTGATGCAAAGAGAGTAGAAAGCATTCCTAATGCCAATACATCTGGCATCTCGACAAATTGAGAGGGATCGATCACACCACTTTTGATGGTTTCTGTTACTTCACCGCCGGCTAAATAAGCCCCGGCAGATTCAAAAATGAGGGCAATAATAATGGCTTGTTTAGCTGTAATGGTACCCGAACCAACTGAGGTACCCATTGAGTTTGATACGTCGTTGGCACCAATACCAAATGCCATAAAAAAACCGAATGCCGCGGTAATTAAGACTAACCACGTGCCGTATGCATTAATAATTTCCATAGTGATTTCCTATGTTGTAGTTAATGTCGTCAAAATTAGGAACGGGCTAGCATTAATTCAATGCGAGATCCAACACGTTGAGCTTGATCGGCTAATACGCCTACCCATTCGATGATTTTATATAAGAACATCACATCAATAGGGTTATAACGACTTTCAATCGTGTAGAGCATTTTACGCAATTTAATTTGCATTTGATCCGTATCATCTTCAATGCTGTCTAGCTCTTGAATCATATGGTTCACTAACTTTAATTCACGGCCTTTAAAACCGGTTTCAAGTAGTTTATCCATTTCTTCAATCACTAAATGAGCTTGATGAATAGAATCTAAACTACGTTGAACATAATGCAAAAATTCTTCCTGCATTTCTTCAGGAATGCCAAATTGGCGACCAATCATACGACCAGCAATATCTTTAGCATAGTTAGCTAATTTGTCTTGTTGGGTGACTAGTTCAAGTAAATCGGTACGATCAATGGGTAAAAATAAACCGCGAGGCAATTTCAAACGGATTTCGCGTTTTAAACTATCTGCTTCACGTTCACATTGAGAAATGTCTAGACGTGTTTTTTCGGCATCATCCCATTGTTTTACAAAGGTATGTTGGAAGAATGGAATTAATAAATCACAACATTCAGTCACTTTGTCAGAATGTTTCTGCAGTGGTTTTAAAGGAGACTGGGCAAATAATCCTAGAATACTATTCATTGCCATAGGTGTTTTACTCCATAACAAGGGTTAAAATTTCGGTTGCATATTACCTGATTTTATAAGGAAATACACGAAAAAGATCTTGATTTGTATAAATTTATCTGTATATTTAAACAGTTAAAAGTGATAAGGAAAAATAAAATGAGTAATGAAGTTGAATTAAAGCTTGCAGTTACCTCTGATGCTTTCGATACCCTAAAAACACATCTCAATCAATTCAATATCTTAGAACAAAATACAGTCTTTCTGGGAAATACCTATTTCGATTATCCCGACCATTTTTTGGCTAAACAAAAAATGGGATTGCGTGTCCGTCAGAAAAATAATGATTTCACACTCACTTTAAAAACAGACGGAAAAGTGGTTGGCGGATTGCATAGCCGTCCAGAATACAATTTATCTATACCTGATAATTCAGTACCTACAACAGCACAATTAACGTCATTGTATCCATTTGAAAATTTGCCTTCCGCTACATTGCAACCGATTTTCTCAACAGATTTTAACCGCACTTTTTGGTTAATTGCGTTTGGCGCATCAAAAATTGAAGTAGCTTTTGATCAAGGGAAAATTTTATCAGGGGAAAAACCACAGCCTATTTGTGAAATTGAATTCGAATTAAAAGAAGGGCTCGTTTCAGATCTTTTCCATTTTGTCTCACTTTTACCTTTTGAACAGGATGTTTATTTTAGTTCAGCAAGCAAAGCAAAACGAGGCTATCAATTAGGTAGCAAACCACTGCTGATTGATTGGTTAAATAAATGGCGTGATTTCTTAAAAGAGGAAAGAGAGGGAAGTGCGGTAGATTCTCGCCAGAAATTAAGTGCTGTCATGAAAATGGAACAGCAATTAATTGAAGAAACGCTTTCATTCCCAACAGATGTGTTTGCTTTCGATTTTATGAAAACCGTTGAACGTGTGGGCGCATTTTTCAATCTTTATCATTATTATGATGACAACAAAACCTTGTTTGAAAAACTGGAAGGAAGTCAATCAGCTGAGTTATTAGCAAGTAATCAATTTTTCCTTAATGAAATAAAACGCTTGATTACCTTTCATAGTGAAACAAAAGATAATGCTCAAACCATTGAGAAGTTAAAAGTATTACTAAAGAGTCGTGCGTATTTTGAAAGAATGCTTGGCTTAATGATGTTGATGGCGTAAAACGGGTTCTCTAAAGGATAGTAAAAATGGCAAAAGCTCCTAAAACCGCTTATGTATGTAATGATTGTGGCGCGGAATTTTCGCGCTGGCAAGGCCAATGTTCTGCCTGTAAAGCGTGGAATACTATTAGTGAAGTGCGGTTAATTTCAGCCTCAAATTCCACAAAAAATGATCGTTTTAGTGGGTATGCAGGAGAAACTCGCGCAAAAATCCAAACGCTTTCTGAAATTAGTTTGCAAGAAACACCGCGTTTCACCAGTGGATTTAAAGAATTAGATCGCGTGCTAGGTGGCGGGATCGTGCCAGGGAGTGCTATTTTAATTGGTGGGCATCCTGGTGCGGGTAAAAGTACCTTGTTACTTCAAGTAATGTGCGGATTAGCGAAAAATATGACCGCACTTTATGTGACAGGGGAAGAGTCACTTCAACAAGTCGCCATGCGAGCTAATCGCTTGAATCTGCCGACAGATAAATTAAATATGTTATCTGAAACATCGGTTGAGCAAATTTGTAATCTGGCGGATCAGCTGAAACCTCAAATTATTGTAGTAGACTCGATCCAGGTTATGCATCTTTCGGATATTCAATCTTCTCCAGGAAGTGTGGCACAAGTGCGTGAATGTGCCTCTTTCCTTACTCGTTATGCGAAAACTCGACAGGTCGCTATCATTATGGTTGGACACGTCACGAAAGATGGCACCCTTGCCGGTCCAAAAGTATTGGAACATGCCATTGACTGTTCTTTATTGTTAGAAGGGGAGGCAGATTCCCGTTTCCGTACGTTACGTAGCCACAAAAACCGTTTTGGTGCGGTGAATGAGCTGGGTGTATTTGGTATGACTGAGCAAGGTTTGCGCGAGGTGAAAAATCCATCAGCAATTTTCTTAAGTCGAGGCGATGAACAAACACCAGGTAGTTCGGTCATGGTACTTTGGGAAGGCACTCGTCCGCTTTTAGTGGAAATTCAAGCCTTGGTGGATCATTCCATGCTTGCAAATCCGCGTCGTGTGGCGGTGGGGTTAGAGCAAAATCGTTTAGCCTTATTGCTCGCGGTATTACATCGTCATGGTGGATTACAAATGTCGGATCAAGATGTTTTTGTGAATGTCGTTGGTGGGGTAAAAGTCGGGGAAACAGGCGCGGATCTTGCGTTATTGCTCGCATTAATTTCCAGTTTCCGTAATCGCCCATTACCACAAGATTTAGTTGTCTTTGGTGAAGTAGGGTTAGCGGGTGAAATTCGCCCGGTGACCAGTGGTCAAGAACGTATTAGTGAAGCGGCAAAACATGGCTTTAAACGTGCGATTGTGCCTTTCGCCAATAAACCAAAAAGTGCGGTCGAAAATATGGAAGTTTTTACGGTGAAAAAACTCTCTGATGCACTTGCCATTTTGGATAATTTCTAAAAAAACGTTGTCCTATTGTTGTCTGATTACTGAAAGTTTTTGATAAATTAGATAGAATATGCGCCGTACATAAGGAAAGGTTATGGAAAAGAAATTAAATAAAGCGTTGGATAGCATTGATATCAAAATCTTAAATGAATTACAACGCAACGGTAAAATCTCTAATATCGATTTATCAAAGAAAGTGGGGTTATCGCCAACGCCTTGTTTAGAAAGGGTAAAACGCCTAGAAAAACAAGGTGTGATTATGGGCTATCGTGCATTATTAAATCCTGAATTACTGGATGCCCCTTTATTGGTGATCGTTGAAATCACGCTTATTCGTGGTAAACCGGATGTTTTCGAAGAGTTTAATGCCGCGATTCAAGCGCTTGATGAAATTCTCGAATGTCATTTGGTATCAGGCGATTTCGATTATTTACTCAAAACGCGTGTAGCAGATATGGCCGCATATCGAAAATTATTGGGTACCACCTTATTACGTTTACCCGGTGTGAATGACACCCGAACTTATGTCGTCATGGAAGAAGTGAAACAAACTAATTATCTCGTACTAAAATAAAAATGATTAAACGAATTACAAAACGATTTACACCGAAACAATATTTAGCAGAATTATTACTCGGATTGACCGCACTTTTAGGTTTATATTTAATCGTGGCATGGTCAAGCTATACGCCATTAGATAACTCTTGGTCTACAGCAAGTTTTCAAACTGAAACCATTAATAAAGCCGGTGCTTTTGGTGCTTGGTTAATTGATGCGTTTTTTGTTTTTCTCGGCTATGTAGGTCACCTCATTCCGTTTGTCATTTTCATCGTACCGATTTATTTACTGAAAACCAAAGCGGTTCATTCTCTCTCTGCAACCCGTATTGCATTACGTTCCTTTGGCTTTATTGCTCTCATCGTGGGCTTAACCATGATGGCCACATTGTTGCTTTCAAATACGAACTACTATTTAGCTGGCGGCGTGTTTGGTGGCAGCTTAGTGGTAAATTTATATCCTACATTCGGTAAGTTTGGCTGTATTTTAGTGGGCTTTATCTGTGCAGTTGTAGGCTTTATTTTCTGTTCTGGTGCATCATTAATTCGTTTAATTGTGAAATTCTATCATTGGCTGACAATGAAAAATCAACCGGCAGAAGAAGAGCATGCAGAACATACTTCTGTAGATGATCTTGAACAAATTGTGATTGAGGCGCCTCAACAACTGGCTTTCTCTGATTCTCAATTGGAAACCGAATCTACAGAAAATGAAAAAGAGGACGAGCCTGGAAATGCCTTTGTTAAGCCTGAGCAACTAATTAATATCAGTGGGCTATCCTCACCGAATGCTTCAGAGCCGGCAGATGTTGAAAAATTAGAAGATAAGTTTAAAGGCTTCACGGTTGAATCTGACAATTTACCGAATGTGTCTATTTTTGCCTCTTCTTCCGTTGAATTACCAACAAAAGAAGATTTTTCAGCAACATGGAAAAATTCACAAGTGAATGCTCAAAGTGCGGATGATTCAGATGATATTTTTGAAGAAAATGTCATACCAAAAGTGTCACTTAAAACACCTGAAAATACGATCGCACTTTATCCAACGTATGATGAACCTTTAGAATCAGAAAATGATGGTTTAGAAGATGAATTAGCGCGTCAGTTTGCTGCACAAGAGCAAGCGCGTATGCAAGAAATGGAAGTGCGAGCAAAAGCCTCAAATGCTGAAGATGCATTAAAAGTGATCTTGAATGAGCCGACAGTTTCACCAGTTAAAGAGCGTGAAATTCATATTGAGAATGCAACTGAAACAACCTATAAGCCGTATTCTGATACGCTTATTCATCCAGCATTCCAACAACCAACGAATAAACGTGAAAAACCAACGACACCATTACCAAGTTTAGATCTACTTGAGCATCGTCCTACACAGGCTCAAGACATTACGCGTGAAGAAATTTTAGACACATCCGCACGCATAGAACAACAATTAAAGAATTTTAATGTCAAAGCAACGGTACAAGATGTGTTAGTTGGCCCAGTGGTGACTCGTTATGAGCTTGAATTACAACCGGGTGTAAAAGCATCAAAAGTAACCAGTATTGATACCGATTTAGCACGTGCGTTGATGTTCCGTGCGATCCGTGTGGCGGAAGTGATTCCAGGCAAACCTTATATTGGTATTGAAACGCCAAATGCACACCGTCAAATAGTGCCATTGCGTGATGTGCTGGATAGTAATGAATTCCGTTCCTCAACATCATTGCTTTCAATGGCTTTGGGGAAAGATATCAGCGGAAAACCTGTTGTAGTTGATTTGGCTAAAATGCCTCACTTACTTGTTGCGGGTTCAACAGGCTCTGGTAAATCTGTTGGTGTGAATACCATGATTTTAAGTTTGCTTTTCCGTGTGACACCGGATGAAGTGAAATTTATTATGATTGACCCGAAAGTGGTTGAACTTTCTATTTATAACGATATTCCACACTTGCTTACTCCTGTAGTGACGGATATGAAAAAAGCGGCGAATGCATTGCGTTGGTGCGTAGATGAAATGGAGCGTCGTTATCAATTATTGTCAGCCTTACGTGTGCGTAACATTGAAGGGTATAACGAAAAAATTGAAGAATATGAAAAACTCAATATGCCAATTCCAAATCCAATTTGGAAACCTGGTGATACAATGGATAAGATGCCGCCTCCATTAGAAAAATTGAGTTATATTGTTGTGATCGTTGATGAGTTTGCTGACTTAATGATGGTTGCAGGCAAACAAATTGAAGAGTTAATTGCTCGCTTAGCACAAAAAGCTCGTGCGATTGGTATTCACTTGATTTTAGCAACACAACGCCCTTCAGTAGATGTAATTACCGGATTAATTAAAGCTAATATCCCAAGCCGTATTGCCTTTACTGTGGCAAGCAAAATTGACTCTAGAACGATTCTGGATCAGGGCGGAGCAGAAGCCTTATTGGGCCGTGGTGATATGTTATATTCAGGTCAAGGTTCTTCGGATCTTGTTCGGGTACACGGTGCCTTTATGAGTGATGATGAGGTGGCGCGTGTGGCAGATGATTGGCGTGCACGTGGTAAACCAAATTATATTGATGGCATTTTAGACGGCGTGGATGATGAAGACTCTGGTGAAAAATCAACGGCAAGCAGTGGCGATCTTGATGCATTATTTGATGAAGTCGTTGAGTTTGTATTAAGCACAGGCAATACCTCGACTTCTTATGTTCAACGTAAATTTAGTGTTGGTTTTAACCGAGCGGCTCGAATTATGGATCAGCTCGAAGAACAAGGTATTTTAGGCCCAATGAAAAATGGAAAAAGAGAAATTTTAGCTCGACGTTCCGAATATTAATTCTCTTAAGTTTCACTTTACAAAAAGGAAAGTAGAATGAAAAAAACATTATTAAAAATGACCGCACTTACAGCACTTTTAAGTGCAAGTAACTTTGCTTTTGCTGATGCTGCAGATGAGCTGCAAAATCGCTTAAATCAAGTAACGGTATTAAGTGCTGATTTCTCTCAAACCGTGACTTCTGCTGGCGGTAAAAACGTTCAACAAGGAAGTGGAAAACTTCAAATTAAACGTCCAAATCTTTTCCGTATGGATACCAAATCACCGCAAGAAACACAAATTATTGCAGATGGTAAAACCCTTTGGTATTACGATCCATTCGTGCAACAAGTCACCGCTCAATGGGTGAAGGACGCGGTAAATAATACACCTTTCGTACTTTTAACCAGTAACGATAAAAGCCACTGGAATCAGTATTCAGTGACGCAGAATGCGGATACGTTTGTGTTAAAACCGAAGGCGAAAAATAGCAATATTAAACAATTTGATATTCGTGTAGATACAAATGGTGTGTTAAAAAATTTCAGCACCACAGAAAAAGATGGTCAAACCAATCTTTATGTGTTGCGTAACATTACAAATCAAACACTAGCAGATAGCTTATTCCAATTTAGCGTACCAAAAGGCGTGGAATTGGATGACCAACGTAAAGGTAAAAAATAATCCATAAGGTGTGAATGATAATCTTCACACCTTTTGCTTATTAAGGAAAGAATATGTCTAATCTGGATTTTGATTTTGCTGAAAATGACTTTCGCCCTTTAGCTGCCCGTATGCGTCCAACTAATTTGGAGCAATATTATGGGCAGACGCACTTAATTGGGGAAGGAAAGCCGCTTCGTAAAGCGATTCAAGCAGGGCATGTTCATTCTATGATTCTGTGGGGACCGCCGGGGACAGGTAAAACAACACTGGCAGAAATTATTGCTCATCGTATCAATGCAGAAGTTGAACGAATTTCAGCAGTAACAAGCGGTGTGAAAGAGATTCGAGAATCAATTGAGCGCGCGAAACAAAATCGACTTGCAGATCGACAAACCATTTTATTTGTGGATGAAGTGCATCGCTTTAACAAAAGCCAACAAGATGCATTTTTACCCCATATTGAAGATGGTACGATTATTTTTATTGGTGCCACAACGGAAAACCCTTCCTTTGAATTAAATAATGCCTTGCTTTCTCGTGCGAGAGTTTATCTACTGAAGTCATTGACAGTCGCTGAAATCGAACAAGTTCTGCAACAAGCCATTTCTGATCCAGAGCGAGGATTAGGTAAAGAGCGGTTAATTTTAGAAGAGAATTTACTACAGGTATTAGCCGAATATGTGAATGGTGATGCTCGCCTGGCTTTAAACTGTCTTGAACTGATGGTTGATATGGCTTCTGAAACTGAAAACGGTAAAAAATTAGACCGCACTTTGTTGAAAGAAGTATTAGGAGAACGACAAGCGCGTTTTGATAAACAAGGCGATCGTTTTTATGATTTGATTTCTGCTTTACATAAATCTATTCGAGGCTCAGCAGCAGATGCAGCACTTTATTGGTATGCGCGAATTATCACGGCAGGCGGCGATCCTCTTTATGTTGCAAGACGTTTATTAGCGATTGCCTCAGAAGATGTGGGTAATGCCGATCCTCGCGCAATGCAAGTAGCTCTCGCAGCTTGGGACTGTTTTACGAGAGTGGGCGCCTATGAAGGAGAACGGGCTATTGCTCAAGCCATTATTTATTTGGCCGTAGCGCCGAAGAGTAATGCGGTTTACAACGCATTTAATGCAGCAAAACAACATGCAAAAGAGTTTCCTGACTTTGATGTACCGCCTCATTTATGTAATGCGCCAACGGCTTTGATGAAAGAATTAGGCTATGGTGCTGAATACCGTTATGCACATGATGAACCTAATGCTTATGCCGCAGGAGAAAATTACTTCCCACCAGAACTGAAAGATACGCAGTATTATTTCCCAACTAACCGTGGTATGGAAATTCAAATTAAAGAAAAACTTGAACGTTTACAAGAGCAAGATAAAAACGCATCAAAAAAACGCTATAAATAATTTTTTCTAGTATGGTAAATATAAAAAAGTGCGGTCAAATTTGACCGCACTTTTTGTTATGACTTAAAAGCGCATTATTTTGCAGCTTTTAACTCTTGGTAATACTGTTCATAGTATTGAATTGCATCACCTACATCATCTTGCCAGTAGCTTTTTTGAAGAATTTCTGCTGGTGGATAAATTGATGGATCTTCAGTGATTTCTTTTGGAAGTACTTTTTTTGCTTCTAGGTTAGCTGTTGGGTAACCGATCGCTAAAGTCAATTTTTCCGCTGCTTTTGCACCTAATAAGTAGTTAATTAACTTGTGTGCACCATCTGGGTTTTTAGAAGTTTTAGGAATCGCTAAAGTATCAACCCAAAGAACAGGACCTTCTTTTGGGAACACCATATTTAATGGCGCTTGTTCTTTTTTCGCGATACGTACAGAACCATTCCATAACTGACCTAATTCTACTTCACCAGAGATGAAAGAGTTTGCAGGGTTATCAGAATTGAAAGAAAGTACGTTTGGACGTAATTTCAATAACTCTTCATAAGCTTGCTTGATAATTGCTGGATCTTTGGTGTTTGGATCTTGACCAATTTTTAATAACGCAATGTTGAATACTTCACGCGCATCATCCAATAATTGGATTTTGTTTGCATATTCAGGTTTCCAGAAATCACCCCAAGAAGTGAAGTCAGAACCTTTATAGGTATTGGTATTAAATGCAATACCTGGTGCACCTAACAACTGAGGAAGTGAGTATTTATTGCCTTTGTCATAAGGTTTGTTGAGCCAATCAGGGTCTAATTCTTTGATAACAGGTAATTTACTGTGATCTAATTCTTGTAGCATGCCTTCGCGTGCCATTTTAGATACGAAGTAGTTAGATGGTGCAATAACATCATAACCACCAGCATCGCCTTGGGTTTTCATTTTGGCATACATGGTTTCGTTTGATTCAAGACTTGCTACGATAACTTTGATACCAGTTTCTTTTGTAAAGTCATCTAAAAGACCATCTGGTACGTATTCAGTCCAAGTATATAAGTACACAGTATCATTTGCTGGAGCCTGTGCTTTTGTTGCATCAGACTTGGCTTCTTTGTCGTTACAAGCAGTTAATGTAGCGGCAACTAAACCGGCAGTAAGCAAACCTGCAAATTTTTTCATTTTTCTTTGTTCTCCGTAAAAGAGGGGTAAAAAACCACCTGCATTAATGCAGGTATAAAAAAACGCCTTGATTGTGCGTCAAGGCGTATTCTATTTGATCTTAAAAGATTTGTGAAACCTTTTTATATCAATGTTTAATGATTATTTTTGCGTGTAACTAATTGGCTTAAAATGACTAATCCTAATGAAAGCACGATCATAATCGTTGCTAACGCGTTTACTTCTGGTGTTACCCCTGTTTTTACAAGAGAGAAGATACGCAATGGTAGGATTTCATAGCTTACACCACTTACGAAAGAGGATACAACAACATCATCTAATGAAATAGTAAAGCTTAATAACCAACCAGATACCACTGCAGGTAAGGCAAGCGGTAGGATAATTTTACGCAAAATGGTGACTTCGCTCGCACCTAAATCTTTTGCCGCTTCAAGCATTCTTGCATCAAAGCCATTTAAACGCGAGAAAATCGTCACGGTAACATAAGGTAAACAGAATGTTACGTGTGCCAATAATAATGACCAGAAACCTAACGAAATTCCTACAACCATGAATAAGGCTAGTAGAGAAACCGCCATTACGATATCTGGTGACATCATGACGATAAATAACATAC
>CAUQGU010000043.1:0-15326 GCA_963517645.1 uncultured Haemophilus sp.
GTCCTATCTCTATCCAAAAACCAGGACAACCTTTGTGGCAACCGAAAAACTCACCCGATCGTTATGATGGTCCGATGCGTTTACGTGTAGGTTTAGGTCAATCTAAAAACATGATTGCAATCCGAGCACTACAAACCGCAGGTGTTGGCTTCACTGCTGACTTCTTACAACGTTTTGGATTCAAACGTGACCAATATTTTGCCAGTGAAGCGCTTGCATTAGGTGCTGCATCCTTCACGCCATTGGAAATGGCGCGTGCTTACGCAGTATTTGATAACGGTGGTTTCTTAATTGATCCTTATCTTATCGAAAAAATTCAAGATAATACCGGTAAAGATTTATTTATTGCGAACCCGAAAATTGCTTGTATTACCTGTAATGACATTCCTGTGATTTATGGTGAAACCAAAGATAAAATTGATGGCTTTAAAGATGTGGCAGAAGTAGCTAATCCAGATAAGCTAAAATCAGCCAAAGGTAATAGCAATACCGATACAGATGAAGGTGAGGGCGATCAGCAACCTGAGAATGTACCTGATTTGCCAGAACTTCAAACATCAGCATTAAATGACGGTTCTGTTGATTTAATGGCGGATGCGAAAGACGGTGCAGCAAAACAAGAATACGCACCTCGTGTGATTAGCGGTGAGTTAGCCTTCTTAATTCGTAGCGCATTAAATACGGCGATTTATGGTGAGCAAGGACTTAGTTGGAAAGGTACCAGCTGGCGTATTGCTCAAAGCATTAAACGTGGTGATATCGGTGGTAAAACCGGTACCACTAATAGTGCGAAAGTGGCTTGGTATGCAGGTTTTGGTGCAAACTTAGTCACCACAACCTATGTCGGTTTCGATGATAATAAACGCGTATTAGGTAAAGGTGAAGCGGGTGCAAAAACCGCAATGCCTGCGTGGGTCGCTTATATGAAAGCTGCACTTTCTGATGTCCCAGAACGTCAACTTGAGCTTCCTCCAAACATTATGGAAAAAACTATTGATAGTAACTCTGGGTTACTTTCTGAAGGTGGTGGACGTAAAGAATACTTTATCGTTGGTACCGAACCTAAACGTACTTACATTGCGGAAATGAAAGAGCGCGGTTATTATGTCCCACCAGAGTTGCAACAACGCTTAAATGGCGGAACAGGTAAAACCAAAGACGCAATTCCTGCAACGCAACCAGAAGAATTATTCTAACCCTGATTTAAATACTAAAAGTGCGGTTAATTTTGACCGCACTTTTTTACGTCAAAAGGACAAACCATGTTAAGTTATCGCCACAGTTTCCACGCTGGCAACCATGCTGATGTGTTAAAGCATATTGTATTAATGTTGATATTGGAAAATCTTTCGCTTAAAGAAAAAGGTTTCTACTATCTCGACACCCATTCAGGTGTTGGCCGTTATCGCTTGAGTTCTAACGAATCAGAAAAAACTGGCGAATATAAAGAGGGAATTGGGAGACTTTGGGAAAAAACAGATTTACCCGAAGAAGTTGCACGCTACGTGGATCTCATTAAAAAGCTCAATTATGGTGGTAAAGAATTACGCTATTATGCCGGTTCACCTATGATTGCCGCCCAATTATTGCGTCCTCAAGATCGTGCATTACTGACAGAATTACACCCTAGCGATTTTCCATTATTACGCAATAACTTTAAAGAGTTTAAGAATATCACTACAAAATCAGAAAATGGTTTCCAACAACTCAAAGCGACACTTCCACCAAAAGAACGCCGCGGTTTAGTGCTTATTGATCCGCCTTATGAATTAAAAGAGGATTATGATTTGGTGGTGAAAGCGATCGAAGAAGGTTATAAACGCTTTGCGACAGGTACTTATGCCATTTGGTATCCAGTGGTTCTACGCCAACAAACAAAACGCATTTTTAAAGGATTAGAAGCAACGGGAATTCGTAAAATATTGAAAATTGAACTAGCAGTTCGCCCTGATAGCGATCAACGTGGTATGACCGCAAGTGGAATGGTGGTGATTAATCCGCCTTGGCAATTAGAGCAGCAAATGAAAGCTATTTTGCCTTATTTAACCCAAACGCTCGTTCCTGAAGGTACGGGAAGTTGGACAGTGGAATGGATTGTACCGGAATAATCCATTCCAAAACCTCGGTCAAAATGACCGCACTTTTAAATTTTAATTTTATTGGAATACAACACTAAACAAAGTGCAATAACCATAATTAAAATCGCGCCTGCGAATAAGATAGTATCAACTGAGCTCTCATGATTCACAATAATCAGGCGCAACATGGCGGTAATCCCCGCGTAAATAAAATAACGCAAAGGAAAGTGATAACCACTTTTAAAATATTGCACGATTAGGCCAATAAAACCGAAATATAAGAAAAACATCACGGCTTGTTCAGCAACATCATAAGGTACTACGCTTGATGTATTGAACACCATAATTGCTAAGGTATAGGTGATTTTAGCTAAAGCAATAATCAACACTAAAGCCAAAGCAATAAGTGAAAAACTTAATATCACTTTTAATACACTAGTCACTACTCTAGGCAGCTTTTCTAGTTCTTGAGATTCTTCCATAAAGTTCCTTTTTTGTTTTTTTGAATGATGAAAGATGCGTATTTTAAAGGAATGTGATTTGGTGGTAAATAACCAAATTTAATCAAATAAAAAAGGCAGATATTTCTGCCTTTTCTTTTTTACATGAATGAATAATTACTCATCTAAGAAACTTCTTAAGGTTTCTGAACGACTTGGATGACGTAATTTACGCAATGCTTTCGCTTCAATCTGACGAATACGCTCACGGGTTACATCAAATTGTTTACCCACTTCTTCAAGCGTGTGGTCGGTATTCATATCAATACCAAAACGCATACGTAATACTTTTGCTTCACGAGGGGTTAACCCTTCTAACACTTCATGAGTCGCCACTTTCAAGCTTTGTGCAGTGGCAGAATCTAATGGCAATTCAAGAGTTGAATCCTCGATGAAGTCACCTAAATGTGAATCATCGTCATCACCGATTGGCGTTTCCATTGAAATTGGCTCTTTCGCAATTTTAAGCACTTTACGAATTTTATCTTCTGGCATTCCCATACGCTCAGCAAGCTCTTCCGGCGTCGCTTCACGTCCCATTTCTTGTAACATTTGACGAGAAATACGATTTAATTTGTTAATCGTTTCAATCATATGAACCGGAATACGAATTGTACGTGCTTGGTCTGCAATTGAACGCGTGATTGCCTGACGAATCCACCAAGTTGCATAGGTTGAGAATTTATAACCACGACGGTATTCAAATTTATCTACCGCTTTCATCAAACCAATATTCCCTTCTTGAATTAAATCCAAGAATTGTAAACCACGGTTGGTATATTTTTTCGCAATAGAAATGACCAAACGTAAGTTAGCTTCAACCATTTCTTTTTTCGCACGACGAGCTTTTTGTTCACCTCGAGATACCGCATCGCAAATTTCACGCATTTGTTGGATAGTGAGATTCGTATGTTGCTCAATATTCGCTAAGTTATCTAAAGATAAACGGATACGTTCTTCATATTTTGGTAAACGTTTTGCCCAAGCTTTTGTTGATTTTAATGCTTTTGCTACCCATGCATCACTGCTGCCATTCGCAACAATAAGCGCCTCAAATTCATCTTTTGGCATACCTGCAATATCAACTAATACTTTTTGTAGTTGACGCTCTTCTGCACGTACACGTTTCATCATATTCTTCATTGATAAAACAAGTACATCAAATTGTTTTGGCACTAAACGAAATTGTTTAAAAATATCGGCGAGTTGAGCAATTTGATCTTTTGCACGTTTACCACTACGACCGTGTTTTGCTATGGTCGCCAATGTTTTAGTATGCTGCTCTCTTAATGCAGCAAATCTTTCACGCGCTACTTCAGGATCGATGCTGTTATCTGAATCGCTATCATCAGAACTTGAGCTGTTATCACTTTCATCTTCCTCATCGCTCTCATCATCAACGTCTGCAGCAGATTCGGCACTTTCATCTTCATCAGCAAAATTTTCATCAATGTTTGCGGTTTCCTCTTCTGGAACATTTGGATCCACAAAGCCTGTGATTAAATCAGCTAAACGATAATTACCCGCTTCTACTTGGTCATAATTATCTAATAATTCAGTTAACGCTTCTGGATACGCTGCAATCGCGGTTTGAACTTCATCAATCCCTTCTTCAATACGTTTTGCAATGCTGATTTCATCTTCACGGGTAAGAAGATCAACCGTTCCCATTTCACGCATATACATACGCACAGGATCGGTTGTACGGCCGATTTCAGATTCCACATTTGACAAAATCTGTGTTGCTTCTTCCACTGCATCTTCATCCGGAATCGTGTCATTCAACATCATTTCG
This sequence comes from uncultured Haemophilus sp., assembly GCA_963517645.1. Taxonomy (GTDB): domain Bacteria; phylum Pseudomonadota; class Gammaproteobacteria; order Enterobacterales; family Pasteurellaceae; genus Haemophilus_D. The sequence continues at coordinate 4,374 of CAUQGU010000043.1, forward strand.
TCACTTTCCGGCGCTTCATCAAGAACCGGAATACCCGCATCATGCTGTAAAGTCTGCAACAACTTATCGTAATACTCTGGATCGATCACATCTTCCGGAAGTAAGTCATTAATCTCCGCATAGGTTAAATAACCTTGCGTACGACCTAATTCCATAAGCTGTTCAATTTGTTCTGAATATTGCTCTGCGGTAGATTGTTGATTTTGTTCCATTTTTATTCCCGTTTTGCGTTATTTTTGGAAGATAAAAGCCCTTGTTTTGAACAGGAGATTTTACCATTGTTATGACGGATTAACTAACTGTTTTTTCTGCTCTTCTTTTCCCTTGAGCAAATTCACTAAAATTGCTCGTTCTTGGTCAGTTAAGCCTTCCGCCCTTTCTTTTGCAATCAGCATTTCAATGTCACGTTCAATCGCTTGAATATTCAATCGACGATAGTTTTGAGAGAATGCATTAATGATTTCTAAGTCATCTAATAGATGATCCCAAGAGGCTAATATTTCAAGGGGCTTGCTGAATTCTGTATCACGAAAATATTCTAAGATTTGCCCTGTTGTAATGCCTTCTCGTTCACGGCAAAGTGCGGTCAATTTTTCGAGCAATTCGTAACCCGCTTCATGCTTTAAGGCTTGTAAACCGATATCCGAAATACGATTCACTAATTGTGAATTCTGTAACAACAGCGAAATCACCACGCGCATTGGTGTTTTCTTAATGGTTTTTTGTGGCGTTTTAGGTTTAGGTTCAGCTTTTTCTATTTGATTTGGAATTAAGCTTTCAAGCTGTGATTGATCAAAGATCCCAAGCTTTTGTGCCAACATATTCCGCAATGAAAGACGCAGCATATCACCAGGGATTTGACGAATTAAAGGCGCCGCGAGTGCCACTAATTTGCCTCGTCCTTCTTGCGTCGAGAAATCTACTTGTGGACTTAAATGCGCGAATAAGAATTCTGTGAGAGACTGAGCTTGATCAATATATTCTTCAAACTTTTCTTTACCATATTGACGAATATAAGTATCCGGATCTTCTCCATCTGGCAGAAAAATAAACTTGATTTGTCGTCCATCTTCCAGATAAGGCAAAGCGTTTTCAAGTGCGCGCCAAGCGGCATCACGCCCTGCTCTATCACCATCGTAGCAGCAAATGACTTGCTCTGTTGAACGGAACAATAATTGAATTTGCTCTGAAGTCGTTGATGTCCCGAGAGATGCTACTGCATAATCGACACCAAATTGCGCTAATGCCACCACATCCATGTAACCTTCAACCACCAGTAGTTTTTCTGGCTCATCATTGATTTGTAAAGCTTCATATAAACCATAAAGCTCATTACCTTTATGATACGTAATGGTTTCGGGGGAGTTCAAATACTTAGGTTTTTCATCCGTTAAAACACGTCCACCAAAGGCGACCGTACGACCACGTTTATCCCGAATCGGAAACATGATGCGATTACGGAATTTATCGTACACATTGCCACGGTCGTTTCGAGAAAGCATACCTAAATCAAGCAACTTTTTCTGTTCTTCTCGATTTTTGCCGAATTGACGTAACACCGTATCCATCGCATTGGGTACATAACCAATTTGAAAACGAGCAATAATTTCTGGCGATAAACCACGTTGCTGAAGATAGCTTTGAGCAGGAATATTTAGCGGGAGTTGCGCTTGATAAAACGACGCAATCTCTTGCATCAAATCGTATAAATTACGTTTTGTCTGATAGCTCACATCCGGTTTATTGCCAAATTGATTTGGGCGTTTTTCATAAGGCACTTCAAGTCCTGCTGAAGCAGCAAGTTCTTCAACGGCTTCAACAAATTCTAATTTGTCATAATCCATTAAAAATGAAATCGCATTGCCTTTCGCGCCACAGCCAAAGCAATAATAGAATTGTTTTTTTTCACTTACTGTGAAGGATGGTGTTTTTTCGTGATGAAACGGACAGCAAGCTTGATAATCTCGTCCCGCTTTTTTGAGTTTCACGCGTGCATTAATCACATCGACAATATTCGATTTTGTGAGCAGATCATCAATAAACTGGCGTGGAATTGAGCCTTTCATTGCCTTGCCTCCTTGAATACGATGCGAAAGTGCGGTTGATTTTGCGTGACTTTTTTTCGATGAATTTAAAGCAACAAAACCGTGATACCCAAAAGGTTTCACGGTTTGTCTTAACTCGAGTTAGAAAATACTACAAATTAGTATAAACGGGTATTGCGCGCGTTTTCGCGAGCGTTACGTTTAGCGTGACGTTTAGCAAGTGTTGCTTTTTCACGTTTACGGATTGTAGTTGGTTTTTCATAGAATTCACGAGCGCGAACTTCTGCTAAAATACCAGCTTTTTCGCAAGAGCGTTTGAAACGACGTAAAGCTACGTCGAATGATTCGTTTTCACGTACTTTAATTACAGGCATAAGCCAATCACCTCAATGAGTTTAATTTAATTGCAATTTTAAATTTTTATTACTGCCGAATGAACGGCAAATTCAATAAAGGACGCAATTCTAATCGATCTTCCCTGCAAAAGCAAAGGAAAGATCGCCTATTTGCTGAAAATTTGGCGTTTGAACTGGTTTAAGCGGGCTAAACAAGGTAAAATCTTTGCCAATTTTTTTAATAAAATGAGAATAAAATGCGTATTTTAGGAATCGAAACCTCCTGTGATGAAACAGGTGTCGCAATTTATGATGAAGATAAAGGCTTAATTGCTAATCAGCTCTACACGCAAATTGCCTTGCATGCGGATTACGGCGGTGTGGTGCCAGAGCTAGCTTCCCGCGATCACATTCGCAAAACGGCGCCATTAATTAAAGCCGCATTAGAAGAAGCCAATTTAACCGCTGATCAAATTGATGGTATTGCCTATACAAGTGGTCCTGGTTTAGTGGGCGCATTATTAGTGGGTGCAACGATCGCACGTTCGCTTGCTTATGCCTGGAATGTGCCCGCTATTGGCGTACACCATATGGAAGGTCATCTACTTGCGCCAATGCTTGATGAAAACCGACCTAACTTTCCATTTATTGCTCTCTTAGTTTCAGGTGGACATACGCAATTAGTGCGCGTTGATGGTGTAGGTAAATATGAAGTTATTGGTGAATCTATTGATGATGCTGCAGGTGAAGCCTTTGATAAAACCGCGAAATTATTAGGGTTAGATTATCCTGGCGGTGCGGCACTTTCACGTTTAGCCGAAAAAGGATCAAAAGATCGCTTTGTATTCCCTCGACCAATGACGGATCGACCTGGTCTTGATTTTAGCTTTTCAGGTTTAAAAACCTCAGCGGCTAACACTATTAATCAGGCGATCAAACAAGAAGGTGAATTAACCGAACAAACCAAAGCAGATATTGCCTTTGCCTTCCAAGATTCCGTCGTGGATACACTTGCAATTAAATGTAAACGTGCCTTAAAAGAAACCGGCTATAAGCGTTTAGTGATTGCTGGCGGCGTAAGTGCAAACAAAAAATTACGTGAAACCCTTGGCACAATGATGAAAAATCTTGGTGGTGAAGTGTTTTATCCGCAACCTCAATTTTGTACCGATAATGGTGCCATGATTGCCTATACGGGCTTTTTACGCTTAAAACAAGGTCAGCATAGCGATCTCGCCATTGATGTCAAACCTCGTTGGGCGATGACTGAACTCCCTGCAATTTAAGGAAAAAATATGGAAAATATTATTAAAGTAAGAGCTATGCGTGCAGCCGGTATCGCTTGTTTCTTAGTGCTCGCGATTATTGGCGCATGGATTTTTACCACACCTAGTGGTGATATCGTTAGCGCGCTTTCAGCTGCTGGAAAAATGGTTGGTGGTGGAGCAACTTACGGCACCTTTATGCTAGCAGCCTGTCCACCTGTTGCAGGATTTATTGCCTATTATTTCTGGAAATGGGTGATTAAATAATGGCAAAACTCTATTTTTACTACTCTACGATGAATGCGGGCAAATCAACCACGTTGCTGCAGTCCTCCTATAACTATCGTGAACGCAATATGAACACCATGGTTTACACGGCTGCCATTGATGACCGTTTTGGATTAGGCAGAGTCACGTCGCGTATTGGTATTCATGAAGACGCCAATTTATTTACGTCAACGAGTGACCTTTTTGCCGAAGTAAGCCAACGTTTACAACAAGAAAAAATTCATTGTGTTTTAGTTGACGAAGCCCAGTTTTTAACGAAACAGCAAGTGTATCAATTAAGCGATGTCGTGGATAAACTGAAGATTCCTGTGCTTTGCTATGGCTTGCGTACCGACTTCCAAGCAGAGCTATTTGAAGGCAGTAAGTATTTACTTGCTTGGGCAGATCAACTAGAAGAATTAAAAACAATCTGCTATTGTGGACGTAAAGCCAATTTCGTTTTACGTTTAAATGAGCAAGGTGAAGTCATTAAGGAAGGGGAACAAATCCAAATTGGTGGAAACGACTCTTATCTTTCGGTTTGCCGCTATCATTACAAAGAAAAATGCGGTCAGCTTTAACCTCGTTTTTCAATTTTATACTCGGAGGACAATTTTATGCTAAAAAACAAAACATTCGGCAGTGCCTTAATCATTGCCGGCACAACCATCGGGGCGGGGATGCTCGCGATGCCATTAACCTCTGCCGGTATTGGTTTTGGTTACACCGTTTTCTTATTAGTCGGCTTATGGGCACTTTTGGTTTACAGCGGTTTGCTTTTTGTTGAAGTGTATCAAACTGCAGATCGCTTGAATGATGGTGTGGCAACTCTCGCGGAAAAATACTTTGGCATCACTGGACGTGTCTTAGCCACCTTTAGTTTGCTCATTTTACTTTATGCCCTTTCTGCAGCCTACATCACTGGGGGCGGCTCATTATTATCGGGTTTACCAACCGCTTTTGGCTTTGAAAGTCTTTCCTCCGAACTTTCAATCATTTTATTTACCGTCGTACTCGGTGCCTTTGTGGTTGTAGGTACAAGAGGCGTTGATGGTGCCACCCGTATTCTGTTCATCGGTAAATTAATTGCCTTTGCTTTTGTGTTGTTCATGATGTTACCAAAAGTATCTGTCGATAACCTGATGGCCTTACCTTTAAATTATGCTTTCGTGATCTCTGCGGCACCAATTTTCTTTACCTCCTTTGGCTTCCACATCATCATGGGCAGCGTAAACAGCTATTTAGATGGTAGTGTTACTCAATTCCGTAAAGCGATTTTAATTGGTACAGCTATTCCACTTGTAGCTTATTTAGTGTGGCAATTAGCGACTCACGGTGTATTAAGCCAAAATGAATTCGTACAAGTGCTCCAAGCGGATCCAACCCTTAACGGCTTAGTCAATGCAACACGTCAAATCACGAACTCCCACATCATGGGTGAAATCGTACGCGTATTCTCTGCACTTGCATTAATCACCTCTTTCCTTGGTGTCATGCTCGGGGTATTTGAAGGTTTAGGCGATTTATTTAAACGTTACAAATTGCCACACAATCGCTTGACACTGACGGTTGCAGCCTTCACACCACCACTTACGTTTGCCTTGTATTATCCTGAAGGCTTTATCGCAGCATTAAGCTATGCCGGTTTACTCTGTGCGTTCTACTGCTTAATTTTGCCTATCGGACTAGCATGGAAAACACGTCAAGCGAATCCGAATCTGCCTTATCGCGTAATCGGTGGAAACGTAACCTTAGTGATAGCCTTAGTAATTGGCGTAATCATTATGATCGTACCATTCTTAATTCAAGCAGGTTATTTACCTGCAGTAGCAGGCTAAAGTGCGGTAGATTTCCAGGGCATTTTTCTCATAAAAGTAGGGCTTAAACGCCCTATTTTTTTATTTTCAAAAAATTTTCATTTTTTTTACCTCTCTTAATCTTTCCTTAAGATTCCTTGTTTAAATACACTCATCGAAAGGCAAACAATCCAATCGATAAATAAATCTGAAAAATGTTAATCACTTAAGAAAAGATTAAGATTTGAATGATTTAATACATCTGAAAGCAAAGCTTTCAACTTACTTTATGATTATCTTATTTAGGAGAACAAACTATGAAAAAATTACTTACTGTTGCAGCTATCGCATTATCTTCTGTTGCCGTATATAACACCGCAATAGCACAAGGATTTAATGATGGTCACAAGCACAACACCCAACAAGGTTTTGTCGATGAAAGTGTTATTGTAAAAACCGTTGATGATGCATTAAATGCCAATGATGACACTCCAGTTCGTTTAGACGGACAAATTGTAAAACAAATTGGTAAAAAGGATTTCTTATTTAAAGACGCAAGTGGAAAAGAAATTCAAATTGAAGTCAGCAAAAAAGCATGGAATGGTGAAACGATAGCACCTCAAGATAACATTCAAATTATTGGTAAAGTCGATAAAGAATGGAATAAAACAGAAGTGGATGTGAAACAAATCATCAAAAAATAAGTAACAAAATGACCGCACTTTTCTTAAGTGCGGTTAAAAATCCCAAAGGAGAAGAAAATGGAAAACGTACAAACAATGTCAGATCTTATGCAGCAAATTCAACAACGAATTGATTCAATAAAAGCCTCTGCCATGCAGCAACAAACAGAAATGAAACAGTCATTAAATGAATGTATTGAGCAAAGTGAAGCCATTCAAAATCAATTAGTTCAAAGCCAACAGCAATTAACATCACAATTGGAATACGGCACGGCAGTATTAATTGAACTGGAACAAGGGTTACAGCTAGATTTCAGTACAGAAATCGCCGAATTTGAACAGTTGTGTCAAAATGAAACCGCCGATACGACAGAATTAACGCAACGATTGGAACAGCATGTACAGGAAAAAATCACGTTCCAATTAAACGAATTAAAAGCCAAAACAGGTATAGCCTTACAAGAGATTGGTCAGGTGACACTCCATATTAAGCAGTTATTTGGGGCAGAAAAAAGTGCTAAAGTGAAAGGGTTGGCAAAATTAAAACAACGTTTATATAAACGTTTTGGTAAACAGATTATTGCTTCAAAAGAATGCTTGGCAAAACAACTGGAACGTGGAGCCAGTAAATTAAGAGCTTAAAATGTCCGCTATCGTTTATTAAGAAGAAAAGTTAAACCGCACTTAATCTTGAGATGAGATGAAGTGCGGTCATTTTTTTAGTATTTTTTCGATTGAGACGATTAAATCTGAGCCAGAAATTCTTCTTCCGTTAAAACAGCCACACCTAATTCTTGCGCTTTTGTCAGTTTAGAACCGGCTGCATCACCAGCAATCACAAAATCCGTTTTCGCTGAAACCGAGCCGCTCACTTTCGCGCCCATGTCTTGTAATAGCGCTTTAGCTTCATTACGGCCCATTTGAGTTAAGGTTCCGGTCAACACAACCGTTTTGCCTTTAAAGCGGTTTTCTGTGATCTCTTTGGTTTCCACGGTTTCCCAATGTACGCCTTGAGCGATTAAATCATTCACTACCGCCACATTATGTGGTTCGTGCCAAAACGCCAAAATACGATTTGCCACTACTTCACCCACATCAGGCACTTGCTGTAAGGCTTCTAAATCTGCATTTTGCAAAGCTTCTAAGGTTTTGAAATGATTTGCTAAATTCAATGCCGTTGCTTCACCCACTTCACGAATCCCTAAGGCGAAAATAAAACGTGCTAGCGTCGTATTTTTTGCTTTTTCAAGGCTCGCTAATGCGTTTTCGGCTGATTTTGTCCCCATTCTTTCCAAACGGGTTAGCGTGGTTAAATCTAACTTAAATAAATCGGCGGGTGTATGAACTAATTCACGATCCACCAATTGTTCGATTAATTTTCCCCCTACGCCATCAATATCCATGGCCTTGCGAGAAACAAAATGTTTAAGCGCTTCTTTACGCTGTGCTGCACAGAACAAACCGCCTGTACAACGTGCTACCGCTTCGCCTTCAATACGAACAATTGCCGAATCACATACGGGACAAGTCTCAGGGAAAACAATCGGTCTTGCATCCGCTGGACGACGATCGTGCAATACACCAATAATTTGTGGGATCACATCCCCCGCACGACGAATCACTACAGTATCGCCAATCGCAATATCCAAGCGTTCAATTTCATCGCCATTATGCAATGTGGCGTTACTCACCGTGACACCAGCCACAAATACCGGTTCCAATTTAGCCACTGGGGTAATCGCCCCTGTTCTGCCTACTTGGAATTCCACGTCATTTAAGCGAGTTAATTCTTCTTGTGCAGGGAATTTATAAGCAATCGCCCAACGTGGCGCTTTGGAAATAAAACCTAATTTCTCTTGTAACGCAATATCATTGATTTTCAGCACGGTGCCATCAATATCGTAGCCAAGAGAACTGCGTTTATTTTGAATATCACGATAAAAATCCAATACTTCATCTGTGCCGTTACATAAACGGATTTCTGGGTTTACCGGAATCCCAATAGACTTCAGCCATTGCAAACGCTCATAATGCGTATTTGGCAAATCTACCCCTTCCGCAATACCAATACCATAAGCATTCAATACCAATGGACGTTTACTTGTAATTTTCGGATCAAGCTGGCGCAACGATCCCGCTGCTGCATTACGTGGGTTAGCAAAGGTTTTCTCGCCTTTCTCTAGAGCCTGTTGATTTAAACGCTCAAAGCCTGCGTGTGGCATAAATACTTCACCACGCACCTCTAAACGAGCGGGAGGATTGTCCATTAAAAGCTGCAAGGGAATATTTCGAATCGTACGGATATTGGCGGTAATATCTTCCCCTGTAGTCCCATCTCCACGAGTCGCGGCTTGAGTCAGTATGCCATTTACATACAAAATACTCACCGCTAAGCCATCTAATTTCGGTTCACAGCAGAAAGTGAGTGGTTCTGGCAAACGAATAAGACGATCTTCAATGCGTTTTACGAATGCATAAAACTCTTCGTCTGAAAACGCATTATCCAAAGATAACATTGGAATTTCATGACGAATTTGTGCAAAGCCTGAAAGCGGTTTTGCGCCCACACGTTGAGTAGGTGAATCTGCCGTAATGAGTTCCGGATGAGCGGCTTCTAAGGCTTTAAGTTGGTGAAATAAACGGTCATATTCTGCATCAGGAATCGTTGGGTTATCCAACACGTGATATTCATATTCATAACGACGAAGATCCTGACGTAATGTATCAATTTGTTGCTGAAGGCTCATAATGTTCTCTAATGGTTTACTCATTAATTAAAATGGGCGAACCATCGGCTCGCCCAAAGTGCGGTTATTTTTCCATGCATTTTATGCGATGCGAGATAAGTAATCCTGCTCAGCCATATCATCAAAAATCTCTTGCTGATCAGTCAACACCACGCCACTTAAATCTTCTGCGATGGTTTTCGCTGCGCGAATCATCATACGTAAGTTAGCCAAATTATTACCTGGCGATGGTAGCTGCATGAAGAGTACCACACCCATGGTTGAAAACTCGGCCATATTGTAATAATCAAACGTACCGGGTTGTTCAATATTGGCTACGCTAAATAACACTGGGCTTGCCACACTTAAATCAAAGTGGCGGTGATACATTTGACGCTCGCCAAAAATGAATCCCAAGTTTTCTAACGATTGAGATAACTGCGGACCATAAAATTCACGATTTTGATTTGAAATCACATAAAGTTGAACAAAGCCAGTGGTTTGTTTTGGTTTTTCCACTTCTACTGGTTCGTGATAGTTAAAATGCACGTTCTCATGAGTAGGTTCTTGAGTTGGATTTAATGACATCTCGGCTAACTGCTCACGTAATTCAGGCGAAGAAGAATTCACACCATCAAAATCATTGCTTTGTGCTTCTAACTCTTCGATTGTCATTTCTGCTACACGTGGTTTAGGTTGTACATTCGTTTCAGGATAAACCACAGGTTCAGGCTGTGGCGCAGGAGCAGGTTGCGCCGTGTTCATCTCATAAACTGGCTGATTTGGTAAGGAGATTTTAATATCATCGACGCTTTTTTCTATTTGACGCGCATCTACTTGAGCACGTTGCTCATCAAAATTAAATTGCTGTTGGCTTGCTGCCTGTGGTGCCACTTTAGGTTGAACACTTTGTTGTACAGGCTGTGCTGCTTGAGCGCGATGTGTTAAACGAATATCCGCATTAGGATCAGCGGCTTGCGAAAAAGGATTGACCTCACCGTTTTTAGAAGTGCGGTTAAATGTATTCGCGCTTTTAAAATATTTTGATTTCTCACGGCGATTTGACCATAATCCGTGTACCACTAAGGCAATTAAAGCAATTACCCCTAAAATAATCAAAATGGTATTTAAGTCCATTCTTGTTGCTCCTTAACGCAATGATTTTTGCTAATCCTATCACATTTCCACAGGTGAAAAAATAGGAAAGCAAACAAGATATTAAAAGGGATGAGATGGAATTTTTCTCAAAAAATATTGTCTTTCTGTGACATTTTGTATTTTTTACTTTTCAATTTAAAGGAACAATGATGATCGATCAAAATGAAATAAAATCAGCTTTCAATCATTTCGTAATGGGTTGGCATTTTATTACGCAAAAGGGTCTCCGACGTTTTGTGATTATGCCTATTTTACTTAACGTCGTCCTACTCACTGGCTTATTTTGGCTATTTGTTTCACAAATCTCCACAATGATCGACTGGGTGATGAGCTTTATTCCTGATTGGTTAAGCTTTTTAAGTGTGGTTTTGCTCGTGCTGTCTATTGGCTCAATTCTATTATTTTTCTATTTTGCCTTTACGACACTTTCAGGCTTTATTGCCGCACCGTTTAATGGATTATTGGCAGAAAAAGTCGAAAAAATGCTGACTGGCGAAGCCGTTAATGATGATGGTTTTGCTGAAATAATGAAAGATGTGCCGCGTATGCTAAATCGTGAATGGCAAAAACTATGGTACAGCTTACCGAAATTTGTGGGCTTGTTCTTATTGAGTTTTATCCCAGTTATCGGACAAACCATTATTCCAGTACTAACCTTCCTATTTACTTGTTGGATGA
>CAUQGU010000044.1:0-15011 GCA_963517645.1 uncultured Haemophilus sp.
TCAAACGATGTTGATTATCTAAAAATAACACCATAAAAATTTCACGTTCTTCGTGATGAAGCTCTGCTTGAAGATAAAGCTTTACCGTAGATGTGTCACTAAATACATGTTCTATCAGTAATTCTTGCTTCAGATAACGCTTTGTCATTTCTGTGGTGGCTTGTAGTTGAATAAACTGCGTAATGCCCAATCCTTTTACTTTACAAAAGGCTTCTTTGTCTGCACTTAGTAATGCTCGAAGGGAGCCAAAATGTTGCAGCACGTTATGTGATAATTCCATGACAGGGCAACCTTTAATCCCTGTTCGTAGAAAAATAGCAAGTAATTCATGATCTTCTAAGGCTTCAACGCCATATTTTAGCAATTTTTCACGAGGCATTAAGGGGGAGTTTGTTTGCATATTAATTAATGAAAAGAAAAAAGTGCGGTTAATTTTCAGGATGTTTTCAACCTTTGCGAGAAAACAGTTTTATTTTTGGAACAGCGATCGCAAAAATAAAATTTTTTATTGGCGAAATTTGAAGTAAAATAGGCGACCTCAAGTTGTTAAGTACTAACACACAAAACATATCCATTCTATTAAGTTGCAGCGGAGTAGCAAATGAGCTTGAGCGGAAAGCGTATTGTTGTCGGGATTACAGGAGGCATTGCCGCCTATAAAACCATTGAGTTTATTCGTTTATTACGCAAATCTAACGCAGAAGTTCGAGTGGCTTTAACGCCTGCCGCCGCTGAATTTGTCACACCTTTAACGCTACAAGCCATTTCTGGCAATGCGGTTTCTCAATCTTTACTTGATCCTCAAGCTGAATTAGCTATGGGACATATTGAGCTGGCCAAATGGGCTGATGCGATTGTGATTGCGCCAGCTAGCGCCGATTTTATTGCGCGTTTAACCGTTGGAATGGCTAACGATTTACTCAGTACGATTTGTCTCGCGACAAATACACCTATTTTGCTCGCACCGGCTATGAATCAGCAAATGTACCGTCAGGCGATTACACAACAAAATTTGACCGCCCTTTCAGCGCGAGGTATTCATTTTGTTGGGCCAAATAGTGGCTTTCAAGCTTGTGGCGATGTGGGTGCAGGTAGAATGTCCGAGCCCGCTGAAATTTTCGAATCACTTCAATCACTTTTTGCTGTTCAACAAGATTTAGCTGATTTAAGTGTCACTATTACAGCTGGTCCGACGCGTGAAGCTATCGATCCGGTTCGTTATATTTCTAATCACAGCTCAGGTAAAATGGGCTTTGCAATTGCCGAGGCCTTTGCAAAACGTGGGGCAAATGTCACCTTAATTGTCGGTCCCGTTAATCTGGCTACGCCGAAAAACGTTCATCGCATTGATGTGACAACCGCCCATGAAATGTGGCAAGCCTCTCTTGAAAGTGCGGTCAAAAATCGTATCTTTATTGGTTGTGCCGCGGTGGCTGATTATCGAGTTGCGGAAGTTGCGGATCAAAAAATTAAGAAAACCAATGATAACGATGAGCTTTCTCTTAAATTGGTGAAAAATCCAGACATTATCGCAAGTGTGGCAAATTTAGAAAAAGATCGTCCATTTGTGGTGGGCTTTGCCGCTGAAACGCAAAATGTCGCTGAATATGCTAAGAGCAAACTTCAACGCAAAAATTTAGATATGATTTGTGCCAATGATGTATCAGGTGGGCAAGTATTCGGACAAGATCAAAATGCCTTGCAGATCTTTTGGAAAACAGGCGAAAAAGCGTTGCCGTTAGCTGACAAAAATAAATTGGCAGAAGTGTTGGTCACTGAAATTGTTGAGCATTATCACAAATAAAATACATTCAAAATTCGTTGGATTTTGTGACCGCACTTTTGTATGACAGATTTCTTTTAAAGGATAAATAAGCATGAAAAAAATTGATGTAAAAATTTTAGATAGCCGTATTGGCAACGAATTTCCTTTACCAACCTATGCAACTGAAGGTTCTGCAGGTTTGGATTTACGTGCATTGCTTGAAGAGGGCATTGAAATTCAACCAGGTGAAACTAAACTTATCCCAACAGGCCTTTCAATTTATATTGCCGATCCGAACCTTGCAGCAGTGATTCTGCCTCGTTCGGGTTTAGGTCATAAACATGGTATCGTATTAGGTAACTTGGTTGGCTTAATTGATTCAGATTACCAAGGTCCATTAATGGTGTCTGTATGGAATCGTGGCCATGAACCGTTCAAAATTGAAGTTGGTGATCGTATTGCTCAATTAGTCTTTGTGCCAGTCGTACAAGCTGAATTCAATATTGTTAATGAATTTACCGAAACTGAACGCGGTGAGGGCGGTTTTGGTCATTCAGGTAAAAAATAAACTATGGTAGAACAATTATCTCTGGTAGAAGTTGATGAGATTGCCGCGGAAATCAAACCGCCAAAAATCGAAAAACGCACGGTAAAAGAACGTCGGCAACAAGTATTGACGGTGCTTACTCATATGCTACATTCTGAACGCGGAATGGAGCGTATGACAACAGCGCGTTTAGCGGAAGAAGTAGGGGTGTCAGAAGCGGCACTTTATCGTTACTTCCCAAGTAAAACTAAAATGTTTGAAGCGTTGATCGATAATATTGAAGCGAATTTATTTAGCCGTATCACCACATCGATTCGTAACGAAACCAATACGATGAATCGAGTGCGCGACATTATGCAGATGATCCTCGACTTTGCGCGTAAAAATCCTGGTTTGACACGTATTTTGACCGGACATGCCTTGATGTTTGAAGAGCCTCTTTTACAGGCTCGTGTCGCGCAATTTTTCGATCGTCTTGAAATGCAATTTGTGAATATTTTACAAATGCGAAAATTACGCGAAGGGCGTGGTTTTAATGTCGATGAACGTATTATTGCAGGGCATTTAGTGACGCTTTGTGAAGGGCAGTTTATGCGTTATGTCCGCACAAACTTCCGTTTAGGTGCAAATCAAAGTTTTGAACAGCAATGGCGTTTTCTTGAACCGCTTTTTGCTTAATTGACTTTAGTTGATAAATATATGATTATTCCGTGGCAGGAACTTCCAACAGAAACTTTAGAAAATATTGTGGAAAGTGTGGTACTTAGGGAAGGCACCGATTATGGTTCGCACGAATTTTCCTTAGAACAAAAAAAACAACACCTACTAAACAAGATTCACAATGGAAGTGCAGTGATTGTTTGGTCAGAATTACATGAATCCATTGATATAAAAGATAAAATGGAATTTCTAAAATGAATCAATAGGAGCTTATATGTCAGAAGATGTAGAATTACTAGAAGAACAAAAGCCGCAGGACGATGATCAGCAGCGCGATCCTGCTCTGGATTGGTTCCTTACTCACTGTCATTTACATAAATATCCAGCAAAATCGACCTTAATTCATGCGGGTGAAGATGCCAATATTTTATATTTCTTAATTAAAGGAACCGTGATGGTTTCATCGAAAGATGATGAAGGCAAAGAGATGATTTTATCTTATTTAGGTGCCGGACAATTTTTTGGTGAAGCGGGTTTATTTGATGAAGGCTCGAAACGTTCTGCTTGGGTGAAAACGAAAACGCCTTGTGAAATTGCAGAAATTTCCTATAAAAAATATCGTCAGCTTATCCAAATTAATCCTGAAATTTTAATGTTCCTTACTGCTCAGTTATCAAAACGCTTGCAAAATACATCGCGACAAGTGACTAACTTGGCCTTTTTAGATGTGGCAGGACGTATTGCTCAGGCGCTTATGCATTTAGCAAAACAACCTGAAGCGATGACGCATCCTGATGGTATGCAGATTAAAATTACACGTCAGGAAATCGGTCAAATGGTAGGGTGCTCGCGTGAAACCGTAGGGCGAATCATTAAGATGCTGGAAGATCAAAATTTAATCCATGCGCACGGCAAAACCATTGTGGTTTACGGCACTCGATAGCAAAAATAACCGTCTCTAATCAGACGGTTATTTTGTTTTTGTTACATTGATGTGATAGTTGAAATGTCTTTGTTAATTTTTATACGAAAAGCGAAAAAATACTTCTTTTAGTGCAATATCTTAATTGACAAAATTGCGGAAGACTTCTATCATAATACTGCCTTTCAACGTGGTTTGTTTGGAAGTCAGGATTGGTCTCCTGAATATATAAGTGGCTTTTAAAAGATTCTTAATCTTTTAATTTTATATCGCAGACTGGAACCCCAGAGATGCTTTAAATCTATGGTGGGCTAGGTAGAAATCCCGCAGGGATGCGATGCAGTAAGCCACTTGCTGTTAAGACCAATTCTGCTTAGTTCCACCACCCTTCAAAACAATCTTCAATTTTCAAACTTTCATTTAACTCACTTCGAACGAAAAATTCTCAGCTAAAGTGCGGCCACTTTTTGCTTTTTTTTTGGCAAAAAAATACCGACCCATTTCGGAGTCGGTATTTCATTTGGTGTGTTATTTCACTTTTTGTTTCATGGCTTCTGCCACAAGTTCAGCTTCAGGGCCGAGAATCACTTGTAAGCCATCGTTACCGATTTTCACGATACCTTTTGCACCAAGAGACTTAAGCTGTTCTTCATTAATTTTGTGTTGATCGACTAAGCTTAAACGTAAGCGAGTGATACAAGCATCAATATTTTTGAAGTTATCAGCACCACCTAAAGCATCAATAAATTTGACCGCTCTTTCTTCACGAGATTGGCTCGCTGCTGGTTGTGCTGCAGTGGTTTCTTCTGCTTCTTCTGTGCGACCTAATGTTTTTAAGTTGAACGCTTTAATTGCAAAACGGAATACCACGTAGTAAATCACGAAGAATACTAAGCCTTGTACGATTAGCATATACCATTCAACGGCTAATGGGTTGCGTGATGAAAGTACCATATCCACGAGACCTGCACTGAAACCGAAGCCTGCGATCCAATGCATTGTTGCGGCGATAAAGACGGAAATACCGGTTAATACTGCGTGGATGAAGTAAAGCACGGGCGCAACAAACATGAAAGAGAATTCTAATGGTTCAGTGATACCAGTAAAGAATGAGGCAAATGCACCCGCAAGCATAATTGATGCAACTTTCGTTTTTTGGCTTGGTTTAGCACTGAGGTAAATCGCTAATGCCGCACCCGGTAACCCGAACATCATGACAGGGAAGAAACCTGCTTGATACATCCCCGTTACACCAACTGTTGCCGTACCTTCAGCAAGTGATTTCGCACCACCTAAGAAGTTTGGAATATCGTTGATACCGGCCACGTCAAACCAGAATACAGAGTTTAATGCGTGGTGTAACCCAACCGGAATGAGTAAACGGTTGAAGAAACCATAAAGACCCGCACCAACTGCACCTAAATCTTTAATGCTTTCACCGAATGACACTAAACCGCCGAAAATATATGGCCAGATGTAGAGCAATACGAAGCTGAGAAGCATCATGACAAAAGATACAACAATCGGTACGAGACGTTTTCCTCTAAAGAAGGAAAGTGCTTTTGGCAATTCTACTTGATAGAAGCGGTTATAAAGTTCAGCCGAAATCACCCCGATCAAAATCCCAATAAATTGGTTATTGATTTTCCCGAAAGCGGCGGGCACTTCACTTACATCGATATGCTGTAGTTGAGCAACACTGCCAGGTGAAAGTAGAGTGGTTACCACATAGTAACCCACTAAACCTGAAAGTGCAGCGGAACCATGTTTGTCCTTAGATAAACCGAAAGCAACGCCAACGGCAAAAAGCAGGCCCATGTTATCAATGATAGCACCGCCTGATTTAATTAAAAATGCAGCAAGTTGACTGTTAGCTCCCCAGCCATCTGGGTCAAGCCAATAACCAATACCCATCAGTACAGCCGCTGCTGGTAAGACAGCAACAGGTACCATTAAGGCTTGCCCAATTTTTTGCGCATACCCTAACACATTCATTTTTTTCTCCTATTTATAGTAATGAAGTATTACTTCATATTCTAAAGTAAAAAAAAATATTTTGTACAAATGTGGCAACTTTATCTCAAAATTGAGAAGCCGATCACAAATTTTGAAATTGTACTTCAAAAAATATTTTTTTATGGTGCAAGTTTTACTGCGTTTTACTATAATGACCAGAAAGCCAAAATGGAAACCAAGTGTTACTGTCTAATGTAGGAGTTTATATGTCGAAATTATCACATAATGAAGTCTTAGATAAAATCAAATTTGGTCTTATTGCTTCTTGTCAGCCTGTCGATGACGGCCCGATGGATAAACCAGAAATCGTGGCAGCCATGGCACAGGCTTCTGTTGTTGGTGGCGCCGCCGGATTGCGTATCGAGGGCATAGAAAATCTTAAAGCAACACGCCCTACTGTGAATGTACCGATTATTGGTATTGTGAAACGTGATTTACCTGACAGCCCTGTACGAATTACTCCATTTTTGCATGATATTGAAGATTTAGCGAAAGCTGGTGCAGATATTATTGCCGTGGATGGGACAAATCGCCCTAGACCAGTAGATATTGAAAGTGCGGTCAAAAAAATCCACGAATTAGGCTGTTTAGCCATGGCAGATTGTTCGAATTTAGAAGAAGGTTTGTATTGTCAAAAACTCGGTTTTGATATCGTGGGCAGTACGATGTCTGGCTACACAGGTGGCACGGTGCCAGAAGAGCCTGATTATCAATTAGTCAAAGATTTGAAAGCCGCAGGCTGTCGTGTCATGGCGGAAGGACGTTATAACACCCCTGAGTTGGCGAAAACAGCCATTGAAATTGGTGCTTATTGCGTGACGGTTGGTTCTGCATTAACGCGTTTAGAGCATATTGTAAGCTGGTTTGCTAAAGCCATTCATTCAGCAAAAAAATAAAGGAAGAAGACATGTCATTAACAGTGGATAGTGGTCAGACATTACAGCGTTGTTTGGCATTAGATATTGGTGGCACAAAAATCGCTTCTGCTATAGTAAAAAATGGTGAGATTCAACAGCGAAAACAGATTTCCACGCCACAAGATGATGCCGCACAAGTGATGCATCAAACCCTTGCTCAGTTGTTAAAAGAATATGAAGGACAGTTTGATTATGTTGCCGTTGCTTCAACGGGCATTATTAACCAAGGCGTTTTGACCGCACTTAACCCTAAAAATTTGGGTGGATTAGCCCAATTTCCGCTAAAAGATAGCATTGCACAGCACACTGATAAACCGATTGGGTTGCTTAATGACGTGCAAGCTGCAGCCTATGCAGAGTATCAACTACAAAATCCTGATGATGTGCAAAACTTTACCTTTATTACGGTTTCAACAGGCGTAGGGGGCGGTTTAATTTTAAATCATCGTTTGCTCACTGAGCCAAACGGCATTGCAGGGCATATAGGTCATACTTTGGCCGATCCTAATGGGCCAATTTGTGGTTGTGGTCGCCGTGGTTGTGTTGAAGCCATTGCATCAGGTCGTGCCATTGAAGCGGTTTCTTCTCAATGGGATGATCCTTGTGATCCGAAAGAAGTTTTTGCACGTTTTCGTCAAAATGATGAAAAAGCAACCGTACTTGTGACTCGTTCAGCTCAAGCCATAGCGAATTTAATTGCGGATTTGAAGATTGGATTAGACATGCAAAAAGTCGTGGTTGGCGGTAGCGTAGGGTTGGCAGAAGGTTATTTACCGCTAGTTCAATCTTTATTAAGTGAACTTCCCGCTGTTTATCACTGCGCATTAGAAAGCGCTCAATTTGGACAAGATGCAGGCTTGATTGGGGCAGCTTATTGGGTAAAAGATTGCTTATTACAAGCAAAAAATACGGGAGTGGTTTATGGCTAAAAACGGCAATATTTTAAATACCATTAGCTCGTTGTATCGTAGTTTAACGAAGACTGAAAAGAAAATTGCGGATGCGATTTTATTGAATCCCGATCTTGCGGTGCAGGCTCCTTTAGCTGAAATTGCCGCCCATTTAGAAGTGGGGGAGGCGACCTTTGTGCGTTTTTGCCGTACTCTCGGCTTTAAAGGCTTCAGTGATTTTAAATTGGAATTATCCATCGAGCTTGCCACAAAAGATGGCAAAGATAACACTGTATTAGATTCCGATATTACCGATTCTGACAACTCGTTGAATATTGCGCATAAGCTGAAATCTGCCATCAATAACGTGATGGATGAAACCATTAATTTATTAGATTTTGAGCAGTTGGAAGAGGCAGTAAAAGCCATTCAGCAAGCCAATCGTGTCTTTTTATTTGGTGTGGGTACATCGGGTATTACTGCGGAAGATGCCAAAAATAAACTCATGCGTATCGGTGTGCAAGTGGATGCGACAGGTAACAACCATTTTATGTATATGCAGGCATCTTTATTGACGAAAAAAGATGTGGCAATTGGTTTGAGTCATTCTGGTTATTCTCAAGAAACCACTCATACCATGAAAATCGCCAAAGAAAATGGCGCCAAAACTATTGCAATTACACACAGTTTGCGTTCACCCATTACAGAATATGCCGATCTTGTTTTAGTGAATGGGAATAAACAAGGCAAGCTACAAGGCGACTCTATTGGCACGAAGATTGCCCAATTATTCGTATTAGATTTGATTTACGCTTTATTGGTACAGGCATCACAGGAAAGTGCGGTCAAAATAAAGCAAAAAACATTAAATGTCATTTTAGAACAACGTATCAAATAGGAGAGAAAAATGCGTAACTTAAAAGGTATTTTTAGTGCGTTATTAGTATCATTCAATGAAGATGGCTCTATCAATGAAAAAGGTTTGCGTGAAATTATTCGCTATAACATTGATAAGATGAAAATTGATGGTTTATATGTAGGTGGTTCAACAGGTGAAAACTTCATGCTTTCTACGGAAGAGAAAAAACAAATTTTCCGTATTGCGAAAGATGAAGCAAAAGACCAAGTCGCGCTCATCGCACAAGTGGGTAGTGTGAACTTACATGAAGCAGTGGAATTAGGTAAATATGCAACAGAATTAGGCTATGACAGTCTTTCTGCAGTAACCCCATTCTACTATAAATTCAGCTTCCCTGAAATCAAACATTACTATGACACTATCATTGCTGAAACAGGCAATAACATGATTGTGTACTCAATTCCGTTCTTAACAGGCGTGAATATGGGGATTGAGCAATTCGGCGAACTTTATAAAAACCCGAAAGTGCTAGGTGTGAAATTTACCGCAGGGGATTTCTATCTATTAGAACGCTTGAAAAAAGCTTATCCAAATCACCTCATTTGGGCTGGTTTTGATGAAATGATGGTGCCGGCAGTATCTCTCGGTGTAGATGGTGCGATCGGTAGTACATTCAACGTAAACGGTGTACGTGCAAGACAAATCTTTGAATTAACCAAACAAGGTAAATTGGCTGATGCGCTTCAAGTTCAACATGTGACCAATGATCTTATCGAAGGCATTTTAGCGAATGGCTTATATCTCACTATCAAAGAGTTATTGAAACTAGATGGCGTGGATGCAGGTTATTGCCGTGAGCCAATGACAGCGAAAGCAACGCCAGAGCAATTAGCGAAAGCGAAAGAGTTAAAAGCAAAATATTTATAAATTAATGGAAAAGTGACCGCACTTACTTCTTTCCTCTCTCTATCGGAGAGGAAAGAATGTCGGTGTGGTACTGATAAGGAAGGTTATTATGCGTCTCATTCCTCTGAACAATGAACAACAAGTCAGCCGTTGGGCGGCGCGTCATATTGCTGATCGAATTAATCATTTTAAACCTACTGCAGAACGTCCTTTTGTATTAGGTTTACCAACAGGTGGTACGCCACTTAAGACCTATCAAGAATTGATTAAATTAAATCAAGCGGGAGAAGTGAGTTTTAAACATGTGGTGACCTTTAATATGGATGAATATGTAGGCTTGCCAAAAGAACATCCAGAAAGTTATCACAGTTTTATGCATAATAATTTCTTCAAACATATTGATATTCAACCGCAAAATATCAATATTTTGAATGGTAACACCGATGACCATGATGAAGAATGTCGTCGTTATGAAGAAAAAATTAAATCTTACGGTAAAATTCATTTATTTATGGGCGGCGTAGGTGTTGATGGCCATATTGCCTTTAATGAACCAGCGTCTTCTTTAAGTTCGCGCACCCGTATTAAAACCTTAACGCCAGATACCATTATTGCGAATTCTCGTTTCTTTAATAACGATGTAAATCAAGTACCAAAATATGCTTTAACAATCGGCGTGGGTACATTACTTGATGCAGAAGAAGTGATGATTTTAGCAACAGGCCATAATAAAGCCTTAGCCGTGCAAGCTGCGGTAGAAGGCAGTATTAATCACCTTTGGACGGTAAGTGCCTTACAGCTCCATCGCCATTTTGTTTTAGTATGTGATGAGCCTGCACTGCAAGAATTAAAAGTGAAAACAGTGAAATATTTTACTGAATTGGAAGGTCGTGCAATTCATAGTGTGTTATAAGTACGGTTAATTTTAATTTGATTTTAGGAAGGTATGATGAAGTATGCATTAATTAACAGCGTAATCTACACCAAAAATGAGGTGTTAAGAGATTATGCGGTGGTTATTGAAGGGGAATATATTCAATCAGTTATTCCACTAAACGAATTAGAAAGTGGGATTAAAACCATTGATTTGCAAGGTCATAATCTCACGGCAGGCTTTATTGATCTGCAATTAAACGGTTGTGGTGGCGTGATGTTTAACGATCAAACAAGCGTAGAAACATTAGAAATTATGCAAGCGACTAATTTGAAATCAGGCTGTACGAGTTTCTTACCAACGTTTATTACCGCACCGGATGAAGATATCAAACGCGCAGTAAGTATCATGCGAGAGTATTTGAATAAGCATAAAAATCAAGCGCTTGGTTTACACATCGAAGGCCCTTATTTGAGCTTAGAGAAAAAAGGCGTACATCGCCCGGAATATATCCGTGAAGCGATGCCAGAGATGAAAGATTTCTTATGCGATAATGCGGATGTCATCACTAAACTGACCATTGCCGCTGAAAACCCAACGGTGCAGTATATTCCTGATTTTGTGAAAGCAGGTATTATCGTGTCTATTGGCCATTCTAATGCGACTTATGAAGTGGCAAAAGCGGCCTTTCATAAAGGGGCAACCTTTGCGACTCACTTACACAATGCCATGTCACCGATCAGTTCAGGACGTGCGATGGGCGTAGTTGGCGCAGTGTTAGATTCCGATGTTTACACGGGGATTATTGTAGATGGCGTGCATGTGAATTTTGGTAACGTTCGCTTAGATAAAAAAGCGAAAGGTGACAAACTTTGTATCGTGACAGATTCTCTTGCTGCTGCAGGTGCACCACCTGAATTGGAAACTTTTACTTTTGTAGGAAAACCAATTTATGTGAAAGAAGGTCGTTGCTACGATGCAAATGGTACGATTGCAGGTGCATCGATTACCATGATGGAATCTATTAAGAATGCTGTAGAGTATGTAGAAATTCCATTAGCAGAAGCGATTCGCATGAGTAACCTGTACCCAGCAAGAGCGATTGGCGTAGATGATCGTTTAGGCTCAGTTGAAGCGGGTAAAGTGGCTAACTTGGCGGTATTCACAAAAGATTATGATGTGATAGGTACCGTATTGAATGGTGAATGGAAACCAAACTAAAGTGCGGTCAAAAATAGCATTGTTTTAAACGTAATCCGATCTTTAAACAGATCGGATTATTTTTTATGGTTGCAATTCGGTGATCTTACCAGTATCCACTTGGAATAATTTCCCTTTACCAACCTGCATTTCTTTGAGTTGGCCTTGAGTAATAGCGGTTACGAAAACTTGAGAACCACTTTGTTGCAAGCGTTCCGCAAGCAAGGCGCGTTTATGTTGATCCAACTCAGAGGCAAAGTCATCAATCAGAAAGATGCAATGACGTTGTTTTTGAATCATTAAATGCTCACCTTGGGCTAAACGTAGCGCACACATCAATAATTTCAATTGTCCACGAGAGAGCACATCTTCTACAGGTAATCCATTGGCTTTAAAACGGAAGTCCGCTTTTTGTGGACCTGAAACCGTATAGCCAATGGCTTTATCTCGCTCAAAGTTTTGCGCCAATAATTCACCATATTCCGTCTCTTTTTCCCACCCTTGGTGAAAGCTGACTGTAATCTCTAATTCGGGTAAAAATAACTGGCAGGTTTTTTCGATCTCAGGACGTAAGGCCTCTGCATATTCAGCGCGCCAATCACTCACTTGATGGGCTAATTTAGCTAATTCAATGTCCCATACTTTTATAGCAGAATAAGGCTGATTTTGACTGAGTGCGGCATTTCGCTGCTTTAATAAACGGTTTAAGGCGACCCAAGAGGAATGAAAGCTATTATGGTGGTGGAATAAGCCCCAATCTAAAAATGCGCGTCGAAAACTAGGACCACCATTTAATAGGGTAAGTCCTTCAGGCGTAATTAATTGCATGGGTAAAAGGTGAGCGAGATCAGCAATTTTATTGCCGTCTTCACCGTTTATTTTCGCGATGGTATTACCTTGACGAAGTTTTTGTAAGCCAACAGCCCATTGATGCTGGCTTTCTTGAATTTGGCCAAAAAGCGTGAAATGAGGTTCGTCGTAAGAAATGATGCGATTTGAGACCGCACTTTTGAAAGAGCGACCATGCCCGAGATAAAAAATAGCTTCTAATAAGCTCGTTTTTCCGCTGCCGTTATTGCCGACTAAAAAGTTAAAGCCGTGATCAAATTCAAGATCCACGGCATTTAAATTTCTAAATTTTTCAACAATTAAGCGGGAAATGGCCATTATTTCTAGAGGCGCATTGGCATAATGACGTATTCTGCGCTTGCATCTTCGCTGTTTTCAATTAAGCAGCTTGATGACGCATCTGTGAGGCGGATACGTACTTGTTGGCATTTTAAGGCATTCAATACGTCTAAAATGTAAGTCACATTAAAGCCCACTTCCATTTCTTCGCCTTGGTAGTTCACATCCACGATTTCTTCTGCCACTTCGTGTTCAGGGTTAGAGGCGGTAATTTTAAGTTGGTTTTCACTTAAGTTTAAACGCACGCTACGTACACGTTCATTTGAAAGGATAGATGCACGTACAAAGGCTTGTTTTAAGGTTTCCCAGTTACCTTCTACGATACGAGTTGCATTACGTGGTAATACACGACGGTAATCAGGGAAGCGACCATCAATGAGTTTTGAGGTAAACACAATGTGGTTTAAGTGAATACGAAGATTATTCGTGCCGATTTGCAAACGAGCAAGTTCGTCACTGCTTTCTAATAAGCGGTTCAGTTCTAATACACCTTTACGAGGGAGAATAACTGAATGGGTTTGTAGATCTTGATCTAATTCGATCGTACAAACAGCAAGACGGTGACCGTCAGTTGCAACGGTACGTAATAAATTACCTTCCGTTTCAAATTTCATGCCGTTTAAGAAATAGCGGGCATCCTGGTTTGCCATTGAAAATTGGGTGGCTTCAATTAAGCGACGTAAGGTGCTTTGCGGTAAGGCAAAATCCACTTCAGATTGCCAATCTGTTAGATTTGGATATTCTTCAGCGGGCAGAGTAGTGAGATTAAATTTACTGCGACCTGATTCTACAATGGCGCGATCTTCTTCAAAGGTAACTGTAATTTCAAATTCATCTGATAATGTACGGCAAATATCTAAGAATTTTTTAGCCGGAATGGTGAACGCGCCATCTGCGGTTGAAGACGAAAGTTGAGTATAACTAGAAAGCTCAACTTCAAGGTCTGTACCTGTAATGGTTAAACGGTTATCTTCAATTTGTAATAACACGTTATTTAATACAGGAATATTCGGACGATTGCTTAATACGCCACAAACTTGCTGTAAGGGTTTTAGTAGATTTTCTCTTGAAATGCTAAATTGCATCATTGGCTCCTTATGCAGATAATGTGCGAATTAAATTCGCCCAATCTTCTTGAATACTGCTGTCTTTTTCACGGAATTTTGGCACTTCACGGCAGGCATTTAAGACTGTCGTATGGTCGCGTTCAAAGGCACGGCCAATTTCCGGTAAGCTTTTATTGGTTAATTCTTTTGCTAATGCCATCGCAACTTGGCGTGGACGAGTGACTGATCTCGCTCTGCTTTTTGATTTTAAATCAGCCACTTTAATTCGATAGTATTCTGCCACGACTTTCTGAATGTTTTCAATGGTGACCAAACGTTCTTGTAAGGCGAGAATATCTTTTAATGTATCACGCACAAAATCAATATCAATGTGACCACCTTTAAAGTCTTGCATCGCTTTCACACGGTTTAATGCGCCTTCTAATTCACGAACATTGGTGCGTAAGCGTTGGGCAATAAAGAATGCCACTTCTTCTGGCAGCTCCATATGATGTTCTTCTGCTTTTTTCAGCAAAATCGCAACACGAGTTTCTAAATCAGGTGGTTCAATCGCAGTGGTTAAACCCCAACCGAAACGAGATTTTAAGCGTTCTTCAATTTTTTCAATTTCTTTTGGATAGCGGTCAGAGGTCAAAATAATTTGACGACCAGTTTCAAATAAATTGTTGAAAATATGGAAAAATTCTTCTTGTGTTTTTTCTTTCTCTGCAAAGAATTGAATATCATCCACTAATAATGCATCAAGAGAACGATAGAATTTTTTGAATTGATCCATTTTATTATCACGCATTGCTTTTACCATGTGCTGCATAAAGTTATTAGCATGGATATAAAGCACGCGAGCATTCGGTTTATTCGCTAAAATACCATTACCGATCGCGTGTAATAAGTGGGTTTTACCTAAACCTGTTCCGCCATATAAAAAGAATGGGTTTGCCGTTGGTTCACCTGGTGCAAGAGCAAGTTTTTGACCTACTGCACGGGCGAGTTGGTTTGATTTACCTTCAACAAAGTTTTCAAATAAATGTTTACGATTTAGGTGTGATTCAAATTTAGTCGGCGCATCAGATTCTTGCTGAAAACTGACCGCACTTTCTTGATGATTAGTTGTTTGAGCCGGCGCTGGTTCAGCCACTTTAGGAGCCGGTTTTACCCCTTCTTTTACGATAATTTGTAAATTTGGATTTTTAGCAAGGGCTT
>CAUQGU010000045.1:0-14970 GCA_963517645.1 uncultured Haemophilus sp.
CAGGTCAATTACCTAAATTCGGTGAAGATTTATTCCATACTTTAGCGCTAGAAGGTGAACAACCTTACGCATTAATTCCAACAGCGGAAGTGCCGGTGACCAACCTTGTACGTGATGTGATTATTGATGAAGCAGATTTGCCAATTAAAATGACCGCACATACACCATGTTTCCGTTCTGAAGCAGGATCTTATGGTCGTGATACCCGTGGTTTAATTCGTATGCACCAATTCGATAAAGTCGAAATGGTACAGATCGTGGATCCAGATAAATCTATGGAAGCGCTTGAAGAATTAACCGGTCATGCAGAAAAAGTAT
Organism: uncultured Haemophilus sp.; assembly: GCA_963517645.1. GTDB lineage: Bacteria > Pseudomonadota > Gammaproteobacteria > Enterobacterales > Pasteurellaceae > Haemophilus_D. The sequence goes on from CAUQGU010000045.1 coordinate 319, forward strand.
TACAACTTTTAAATCTACCATATCGTAAAGTCTTACTTTGTACCGGTGATATGGGCTTTGGTTCTTGCAAAACTTACGACTTAGAAGTGTGGGTGCCTGCACAAAATACGTACCGTGAGATTTCTTCTTGCTCAAATATGTGGGATTTCCAAGCTCGTCGTATGCAAGCACGTTGCAAAGCGAAAGGGGATAAAAAAACTCGTTTAGTACACACATTAAATGGTTCTGGTTTAGCAGTCGGTCGTACTTTAGTCGCCGTGCTTGAGAACTATCAAAATGCAGACGGCTCAATTACGGTGCCAGAAGTATTACGTCCTTACATGGGCGGATTAGAAGTGATTTGCAAATAATCAAAAATATATAAATTCAATTTAGGGCTAATGTTTATTAGCCCTTTCTTTCATTTTGAGAAATGAGATTTTTATTCTAGTCTTTGAGATAAATCCACATCAATATTCATGCATTTAGAGGTAATCTTATAAAGTATCAATTTTTAGGAGAATAATAATGACTGATAAACGACCATTTCCGTTACCAACAGGGTATTTTGCGATTCCATTAGGTTTAAGCGCTTTATCTTTAGCCTGGTTGCATATGGGCGATACGCTCTCTTTTTCTCGAAATGTGAGTGATATTATTGGCATAACGTCTGTTTCAGTATGGGCACTTTTCGTCTTGCTCTATATTTATAAAATGATTTATTTCTCTCATGAAGTACGAGATGAATATTGTTGTCCGATACGTTTTTCTTTTCTCGCCTTAATACCGATTACAACGATGTTAATCGGTGATGTTCTGTATCGTTGGTTTCCTCTTATTGGTGAGGGATTAATTTGGATCGGGACAATTGGGCAATTATTGTTTGCTTCAGTGCGAATTAGTGCGTTATGGAAAGATGGCACATTTGAGGAAAAATCGACACTGCCACCTTTTTATTTGCCCTCTGTGGCGACTAACTTTACAAGTGCCTCATCATTAGCCTTGTTAGGCTATCAAGATTTAGGCTATTTGTTCTTAGGTGCAGGGATGATTGCTTGGATTATTTATGAACCGGTGTTATTCCAACGTTTACGCGTGTTGCAGATAGAACCACAATTTCGTCCAACAATGGGGATCATTCTTGCTCCAGCATTTGTGGGCTCATCGGCTTACTTATCGCTTAATGGGGGAGAGATAGATCTCTTTGTTAAGCTCTTATGGGGATACGGTTTTTTACAAATGTTCTTTTTAATTCGTCTGTTCCCTTGGATTAGTGAAAAAGGGCTGAACATTGGGTTCTGGGCTTTTTCATTCGGATTAGCTTCTTTAGCGAATGGGGCTGTTTCTTTTGTTCATCATAACGTACTGAGTGGATTGGCAAACGGTGCATTTATCTTTGCTAACTTGATGATGAGCGGTTTGGTGCTGATGACATTAGGAAAAATTTTCAAAGGACAATTTTGGTTAAAATAGCTTAAATAAAAAGTGCGGTTAAAAATAACCGCACTTTTTTTATGAATTTTTTAATCACAACTTATCATTTAAAAAAAACTAGACATGTCGTTTTGCTGTTGATGTAAATGCAATTTTATCTGGTCGATAGCTAATACTCCCATATTGAAATGGTCGACCATCTGCCAAATAAGTGGTGCTCGTCACATTCACAACCATGTCATACTCACCAAGATCGATCGCTTTTTTTTCTTCTTCGTTTGCATAGCGAAAGACAATTTTTCGTTGTGAGTGGCTAATTTTTAATTTTAATTCGTTTTCTAAATAGTGATAAATAGAGTGTTCAGCGATTTCTCGGCTAATAAACGGCACGATGCGGCGATCAAAATAAGAAACCTCATATTCAACGGCTTCGCCATCAATTTCACGCAGACGAGCAATGCGGTAGAAATCGATCTGATCATCGACATTAAAAATATGCATCAGCTCTTCTTCACCTTGCACAATATACAAACTGGTTAATGTCGTTTTTACGTGGTGTGTTGAGGCACTATTTAATTCGCTAACGGTTTTAATTTCAGAAAGCATTTGTGGCTTAGATAAGTCATGCTCTAAAACAATCGAATTTCGGCCTTGTTGCTTTTGAATATAGCCATCAATTTCAAGTAGAGAAAGCGCTTTTCGAATAGTATCTTTAGAAAAACCATAGCTTTGCATGAGTTCATTTTCACTCGGAAGCTCTTGCAATGGCGCTAAATTACCACTATTAATTTGGGTCTTTATCTCGTTATAGACCTGCTTGTACTTGCTCATTTTTAATCCTTTTATCGACCGTTCGTTCCATAGGTATCATAATAGCATATCATAAAATCATAAATGTTATACGTATAAAATGTGATAAAAGTCACACATTTACGAAAACGTCATTAACTTTTACGTATAAGTTGTTGCATAAAAATATGTTTAGGTTAGAATGAGCCAAAATGATAACTTCCTAGAGGAAATATTATGCTTACTCGTTCAAGTGGTGTTCTTATGCACATTACCTCGTTACCAAATGCATTCGGGATTGGTAGTTTTGGGCAATCAGCTTATGATTTTGTCGATTTTTTAGTTGAAACTAAACAAACTTATTGGCAAATTCTTCCACTTACCACCACCAGTTATGGTGATTCTCCTTATCAATCTTTCTCTGCGATTGCAGGCAATACTCACCTTATTGATTTTGACTTATTAACCCAAATGGGCTTGTTGAAAGAAGCGGATTATGCATCAGTCAATTTTGGTGATGATCCAACTAACGTGGATTATGAACGTATCTTCTATGCACGCCGTCCGATTTTAGAAACAGCCGTGAAAAATTTTTTAGCGAATCAAGCATTCCAAGTAGATTTCCAAAATTTTGAAAAAAATAACCGCTTGTGGTTAGACGATTTTGCTGAATTTATGGCAATTAAAGAGCATTTCGGTAATCAAGCATTGCAAAAATGGGATGATAAAAGAGCCGTTGCACGTGATCCAAGTGCATTGGAAAAATATCGCAGCATGTTGGCGGAGCAAATTCAGTACTTTAAAGTGACGCAATATTTCTTCTTCAAACAATGGACTGAATTAAAAAATTACGCAAATCAAAAAGGCATTCAGATCATCGGTGATATGCCGATTTACGTGGCTGCAGATAGCGTAGAGGTTTGGACAAAACCAGAACTCTTCCAATTAGATGAAGAACGTAATCCGCTTTTTGTCGCGGGGGTCCCAGCCGATCAATTCAGTGCAACAGGACAACTTTGGGGTAACCCGCTTTACGCTTGGGAAGAACATAAAAAACAAGGCTACGCTTGGTGGATTCACCGCATTGAAGAAAGCTTCAAAATTTATGATGTACTACGTATCGACCATTTCAAAGGTTTCTCTGATTATTGGCAAGTAGACGGAAAAGCAGAGGTTGCTAAAGATGGTAGCTGGCAGCCAGGCCCAGGTTATGACTTATTTAAAGCCGTTAAAGAGCAATTGGGCGATTTACCGATTATTGCCGAAGATTTAGGTAATATTGATGACAAAGCCAGAAAATTGCTTACAGACTGTAACTATCCTGGCATGAAGATTCTGCAATTTGGCTTTGAAGATGTTAGCGGAGAAAGCTTAGATAGCCCGCATTATTGCATCCCGCATTCCATTGTTTATACCGGCACACATGATAACGATGTGACCAATGGTTGGTATAACAGCCTGACTGAACAACAGCAGCAATATATCAATGATTATACGCATCGTAGTGAGGATGAATCGATTTGCCAAGCGATGATTCGTCAGCTTTTTGCAACCGTTAGCAATACCGCGATTGCAACAATGCAAGATGTTTTAGATTTGCCAGCCAGTTCAAGAATGAACGTGCCTTCAACAATTGGTGGAAACTGGCAATGGAGAATGCAGCAATCAGATTTAACGCAAGATAAAAAAGACTTTTTAGAAAAGATGACCACGTTATATCAACGTGCGAATCAGGAAAAATAATGATGAAATTTAGTACCTTTGTAAAAAACGAAACCAATAAATCGCTTGAACAATTAAGCGATAAAGAAACTTATATTCAATTATTAAATTACGTAAAAACACTCTCAGCAGATAAACCTAAAAATACAGGTAAACGTAAGGTTTACTATATCTCAGCTGAGTTTTTAATTGGTAAATTACTTTCTAATAACCTGATTAACCTTGGTGTCTATCAAGACATCAAAACAGAATTAGAAAGTGCGGGTAAATCATTAAGTCATATTGAAGATATTGAACCAGAACCGTCTTTAGGAAATGGTGGGTTAGGTCGTTTGGCTTCTTGTTTTATTGATTCAATGTCTACACTTGGCTTAAATGCTGAAGGGGTAGGTTTAAATTATCATTATGGTTTGTTCAAACAAGTCTTCAAAAAGAATGAACAACATGCCGAGCCTAATGATTGGATTGAGGATAACTCTTGGTTAATTCCAACGGATATTAGCTATGAAGTGCCATTTAAGAAATTTACGCTAACTTCTAAATTAGATCGTATTGATATTTTAGGTTATAAGAAAGACACGAAGAACTATCTCAATTTGTTTGATATTAAATCAGTGAATCCTAAACTGATTAAAAAAGGTATCGAGTTTGATAAAACTGCGATTAAAGAAAATCTAACATTATTCCTTTATCCAGACGATTCAGATAAAAATGGGGAATTACTGCGTATTTATCAACAATACTTCATGGTATCAAATGCGGCACAATTATTAATTGATGAAGCGATTGCGCGTGGTAGTAATTTACATGATTTAGCCGATTATGCGTATGTTCAGATCAACGATACTCACCCTTCAATGGTGATTCCTGAATTAATTCGCTTATTAACCGAAAAACATCAAATTAAGTTTGCCGAAGCCGTTGAAATCGTACGTAAGATGGTGGGCTATACAAATCATACCATTTTGGCTGAAGCATTAGAAAAATGGCCGCTAGATTATTTAGATGAAGTCGTGCCGCATTTAGTGGTGATCATTAAGAAATTAGATAAATTAGTGCGTGCAGAATATAAAGATCCTGCAGTGCAAATCATTGATAAACAAAAACGTGTGCATATGGCGCACATGGATATTCACTTTTCAAATTCTGTAAATGGTGTGGCGGCATTACATACAGAGATTTTGAAAAATTCAGAACTTAAAGCGTTCTATGCGTTATATCCTGAAAAATTCAATAATAAGACAAACGGCATTACTTTCCGCCGTTGGTTAGAGTTTTCTAACCAACCATTAGCCGCTTACATTAAAGAATTGATTGGTGATGAGTATTTGCATGATGCAACAAAATTAGAAAAATTATTAGCCTTTAAAGATGATAAAAAGGTTCATCAACAATTAGCAAAAATTAAGTTTGAAAACAAGTTGGCATTAAAAGCTTACCTTAAAGAAAATAAAGGTATTGATTTAGATGAAAATTCAATCATTGATACGCAAATTAAGCGTTTCCATGAATATAAACGCCAACAAATGAATGCGCTTTATGTGATTCATAAATACTTAGAAATTAAAGCTGGTAAATTACCAAAACGTAAAATTACCGTGATTTTCGGCGGCAAAGCGGCACCTGCTTATATCATTGCGCAGGATATTATTCACTTAATTCTTTGTTTATCTGAGTTAATCAATAATGATCCTGAAGTGAATAAGTATTTAAACGTACATTTGGTGGAAAACTATAATGTGAGCGTAGCAGAAAAACTGATTCCAGCAACTGATATTTCAGAGCAAATTTCACTTGCCTCTAAAGAAGCTTCTGGTACAGGTAATATGAAATTTATGCTTAATGGCGCGTTAACCTTAGGCACAATGGATGGGGCTAATGTTGAAATTGCAGAATTAGCCGGTGATAAAAATATCTATACATTCGGTAAAGATTCAGAAAGCATTATTAAACTTTATGAAACAGCAGGCTATGTTTCAAAAGAGTATTATGAAAACGACAAAGAGATTAAAAGAGCGGTTGATTTTATTCTAAATCCTGCCGTGGTGAAATTAGGCAATAAAACACGTTTAGAACGTCTTTATAACGAATTATTGAATAAAGACTGGTTTATGACGTTAATTGACTTTAATGCTTATGTTGAAGCGAAAGAACAAATCTTAGCCGATTATGAAGATCAAGATAGTTGGAATGAGAAAGTCGTTCACAATATCGCAAAAGCGGGCTTCTTCTCATCTGACCGCACGATCGCTCAATATAATGCAGACATTTGGCATTGTGAGGGCTAAGGGGGGAAGCAATGAAACTACTTACCCTGAATGTACACGCTTGGTTAGAAGCTAACCAAGCGGAAAAAATAGAGATTCTTGCTGAGACTATTGTGGAAAAGGGTTATGACATCATTGCCTTACAAGAGGTTAATCAATTGATGTCGTCTCCTGCTATTTCGCCAACGTTAAAGCAAGATAACTATGGTGTCATTCTGTTAAATAAAATCAATCAACGCGTTGCACAGAAATATTCGCTTTTTTGGAGTAATTCGCATATTGGTTACGATAAATATGATGAGGGCATTGCGTTTTTAACGCGCTTGCCTGTTTATGATGTTGATGCGTTTTATTGTAGCCAACATCAACGTCTTGACTCGATTCTCTCGCGTAAAATCATTGGCTTGACGGTAGAATATCAAGGCCAGTTAATTGAATGTTATTCTTGCCACATCAATTTGCCAAATTGTGATGGTGAAAAGCAACTTGATAATGTTCGTTATATTGTAGAGCGAAGTCAAAGTGCGAATCTTAAAATCCTGATGGGGGATTTCAATACTGATGCAATAAGCGATCAGCAAGCTTACCAGCAGATTAAATCCTTAGGCTTATTCGATACATTTGAAATGGCAGAGCAGAAGGATAGCGGTATCACTGTGGAGAAAGCGATTGACGGTTGGAAAGGCCATAGTGAAGAAAAGCGATTAGATTATATTTTTTTAAACCAAGCAAAAAGGGTTTTATCCAGTCAGGTTATTTTTAATGGTAAAAATAAACCGATTGTTTCCGACCATTTTGGCGTAGAAGTAGCTCTCATCTTGTAGGAGAATCAATATGAAAAAAATGCTCAGTTTTGAATTTTGGCAAAAATTCGGTAAGTGCCTAATGGTTGTGATTGCCGTGATGCCAGCCGCGGGTTTAATGGTGAGTATTGGTAACTCACTGCCTTTGATTAGCGATGCGGAATGGCTAGCGCTTGTCGGAAACATTATCGCCCAAATTGGTTGGGGGATTATTGGTAACCTTCATTTATTATTTGCTTTAGCAATTGGTGGTAGCTGGGCAAATGAGCGTGCGGGTGGGGCATTTGCAGCAGGCCTGGCTTTCATTTTAATTAACTTAATTACCGGTAACTTTTTCGGTGTGAAACTTGAAATGCTAGCCGATCCAAATGCTCACGTAAGTACCATATTGGCCGGTGAAATTCCTGTGGCGAATTACTTTGTGAATGTGCTTGGGCAACCTGCGTTAAATATGGGCGTGTTCGTTGGTATTATTGCGGGTTTTGTGGGGGCAACAACCTTCAATCGTTACTACAATTTCCGTAAATTACCTGAAGTATTAACGTTCTTTAATGGTAAACGTTTTGTTCCTTTCGTTGTCATTTATCGTTCCGTATTAGTGGCGATCTTCCTATCATTATTCTGGCCTTTAGTTCAAACAGGAATTAATCATTTCGGTCAATGGATTGCGAACTCACAAAACTCAGCGCCAATTTTAGCACCATTTATTTACGGTACCTTAGAGCGTCTATTGCTTCCATTTGGTTTACACCACATGTTGACCATCCCAATGAACTACACTTCATTAGGCGGTACTTATGAGTTCTTAACCGGTGCACAACAAGGTAAACAAGTATTTGGTCAAGATCCACTTTGGCTTGCCTGGGTGACTGACTTAATCAACCTTAAAGATGCAGGTAATTTAACGCAATATAACGAACTTCTTTCAACTGTGACACCTGCTCGCTTTAAAGTAGGACAAATGATTGGTTCAACCGGTATCTTAATGGGCTTGACTCTCGCAATGTATATCAATGTGGATGAAGACAAGAAAAAACTCTATAAAGGTATTTTCCTTTCTTCTGCACTTGCGGTGTTCTTAACTGGTGTGACTGAACCAATCGAATACATGTTTATGTTTGTCGCTTTACCGCTTTATATTGTTTATGCGTTAGTACAAGGTTGTGCTTTCGCCATGGCAGATATTGTGGACTTACGTGTGCATTCATTCGGTAACATTGAGTTCTTAACTCGTACACCAATGGCAATTAAAGCTGGCATTGGTATGGATGTGCTCAACTTTATTTGGGTATCCATCCTGTTTGCAGTGGCCATGTTCTTTATCGCGAATTTTATGATTAAGAAATTTAATCTTGCCACAGCAGGCCGTAATGGTAACTATGATGCGAAAGGTTCAGATGAAGCTTCTAGCGATGAGCCAAAAGTGGCGAATGCTAGCACGCAAGTTATTCAAATCATCAACTTACTTGGTGGACGTAATAACATTGCAGATGTTGATGCTTGTATGACACGTTTACGTATCACCGTACATAATCCAGATTTAGTCGGTGATGAAGCCAGCTGGAAACAAGCGGGCGCAATGGGCTTTATTGTAAAAGGTTCTGGTATCCAAGCGATTTATGGGCCAAAAGCAGATGTCTTAAAATCAGATATTCAAGATGTGCTTTCATCTGGTGTTGATATTCCTAAAATGTAATTCAACCTAAATGCTAATTTTATCCCCGCTCTTCAAGGCGGGGATATCATATACCTCTCCTAGATATTGAATATCTTCAATATATCTCCAAAATTCCTTTATTTGATACCATCTATAAAATATTGTCACAGCTTCGGCGCTAGAAAAAATACCGCCCATTGTGTAACGAGCGGTATTTCTAGTGTTAGAAGGGAAGTGGTCATTAAATGATTAACTGACCGATAATACTGCGAGTTTCTTCTCGAACCTCGGTAAGTTTCACTTTCACTAAATCACCGATTTTGTAACGGCGTTCCCCTTGAATATACAGTGCTAATTCATCCGCATTCACTTGCATTTCATCTTTATTTGGATGCAATGTGGAGGCCGGTACGAACATGGATGCGCCATTTTCCAATAATTGAACACGTAAACCGCCACGCATCACATCTTGCACTTCTGCATCAAATTCAGCATTTTCAGCGACTTTGTCAGCAAGATAGCGACAATATAACCAGTCTGCGATATCACGTTCAACCAAGCGATTTTGACGACGGGCTTCTTGTAAGCGTGCAAGCACTTCATCTTGTGGCTTTTCACAAGCTTGCTGTGTGAGCACAGCTTTGATTAAACGATGGTTTACCATATCGGAATATTTACGGATAGGCGATGTCCAGGTCGCATAACCTTCTAATCCAAGCCCAAAATGTGGAGCAAGTTCGGATTTAAACTCCGCAAAGGTTAAATAACGACGTAAACGGAATTCTAAATAGTCACCTTCAATCGGTTCAATATCATGACGCATTTGGCAATAACCCTTTAAGGTTGCCAGATTTTCTACCGAATAACGCTCAGCAAGCTCGGCTTGATTTTCTTTATTAGCTAAATTTGCCATTAAGAAATTATGCGCGTTTTCTAAGAATTTCTTATCAAACCCAGAGTGTGTATTAAAAATACCAGTTTGTGCTTGTTCAGCTAAAAATTGTGCAGCACAGATATTGGCAATAATCATGGATTCTTCCACGATTTGATTGGCAATACGACGATATTCCGCTTTAATTTCTTTCACTTTGCCATTTTCAGCGAGAATAAAGGAGTAATCCGGTTTCTCTTTAAATAAAAGAGAATGCGTTTTACGCCATTGAATACGTGCTTTGGTAAATTGATGTAGCCAATCAATTTGCTGTGCAATTTCTGGTGTTTCCGGTTGCCATGCATCAGGCACTTGCTCTAAATAATCTGAGATCTTGTTATAGACTAATTTCGCTTTAGATTGCACATAAGCAGAGACAAAATGCGGTTTAGCTGTAATGTTACCGGCAAGATCCGTTTCAATATAACACACTAATGCAGGGCGAGTTTCATTTGCCATTAATGAACATAATTCATCAGATAATTCACGAGGCAACATTGGGATATTAAAGCCAGGCAAATAATTGGTAAAACAACGCTGTTTCGCATCTTTTTCAATTTGTGAATCTAATGCAATGTAAGCTGTTGGATCCGCAATGGCAACGACTAATCGCCAGCCAGTTTGTGTACCATTTTGCTCGACAGGTTCAATGTAAAGAGCATCATCCATATCTTGCGTGCTTTCAGAGTCAATCGTGACAAAATGAAGTGCGATCAGATCTTCGCGTGTTTGTTGATCTAACATTTCATAACTTTTTGCACCTTGCACAGGATGACGAGATTGCTCATGACGTGCCAATGTGACCCACCAAGGGGCTAATTCATCGTCAGCACGGCAGATAAATTGATTGATAGTCGCATAGAAAAAACGATCATCACGTAATGGGTGCGTTTTCAAATTTGCTACGACCCAGTCGCCTTCTTGTAATTCTTCTTTGACGGATTTAGCTTGTTGCGCGCCAATGGGTTGGTTGATACTTGGGTGATCAACCAAAACTTGCAATTTCTTGTCTTTATTGAACCGCACTTTGGCAATAAAGCGCGTGAGCATTGGCTCAATTAATTCTTCTGGTTCAGCTTGCTCTTTATCGCCTTGCTTTTCAATGGTGGCTTTGATTTTGTCACCGTGCATGACTTTTTTCATTGTCGGTGGGGCAATAAAGTAGCTTTTTTTATCGCACTCTAAAAAACCATAAGCTTTATCAGTACTTTTTACCACGCCTTCAACGTGTTCTTTGCTATCGTGGATTTGTTGCTTAAGTTGTGCGAGTAGTGGATTATCTTGGAACATAGTTATATTTAAAAAAAGAGAAAAGGCAGACTGAAAAGCCTGCCTAAAAATAGATTGTACGAAAAATTATTCTTCGCCTAATTCGCCCATTGCGGTGATGCTGAAACCTGCATCTACGTGAACGATTTCACCAGTGATACCCGATGCTAAATCAGAGCATAAGAATGCTGCTGAGTTACCCACATCTTCGATAGTAACAGTGCGGCGTAACGCTGCGGTTTTCTCAAATGCAGAAAGCATTTTCTTGAAGTTTTTAATACCTGATGCTGCTAAGGTACGGATAGGACCAGCAGAGATCGCATTCACACGAATACCTTCTTTACCTAAATCAGCCGCCATTACGCGAGTTGCCGCTTCAAGAGACGCTTTCGCTAAACACATGACGTTGTAGTTAGGAATTGCGCGCTCTGCACCTAAGTAAGAAAGGGTTAATAACGCTGCATTTGGATTTAAGTAAGGACGTGCCGCTTGTGCCATAGCAACAAAGCTGAATGCACTGATGTCGTGAGCGATACGGTAGCCTTCACGAGTTGCTGCGTTTACGTAATCACCATCTAATTGATCGCCTGGTGCGAATGCGATAGCGTGTACGAAACCATCAAATTTTTCCCAACGTTTGCTTAATTCTGCAAAGCAGTTTTGGATGCTTTCATCGGTCGCTACGTCTAAAGGAAGGACGATGTCAGAACCAAATTCTTTTGCAAATTCTTCTACGCGCGGTTGTAATTTATCGTTTAAATAAGTGAAAGCAAGTTCAGCGCCTTGTTCTTTCATTGCTTTTGCAATCCCGTAAGCAATAGAACGGTTGCTTGCAAGACCTGTTACTAAAATACGTTTACCAGTTAAGAAACCCATATTTTCTCCTATGTTTGAGTTAAAAAAATCGACGAGATTATACTTGTTTTGTGTGCTTTCGGCAATCAATCACACTTTGTACCAGTTACGCTGGATTATCAATATCTTTAAATTCTACATCCAAGCCATATTCAGCCGCTAGCCATTCACCTAATGCCTTAATGCCATAGCGTTCTGTTGCATGGTGACCAGCCGCAAAGAAATGAATACCTTGCTCACGAGCAGAGTGAATTGTTTGCTCCGAAACCTCACCGGTAATAAAGGCATCACAACCTTGTGCTGCAGCTAAATCAATATAGCCTTGTCCGCCACCGGTACAAATGCCTACTTTACGGATTAAGTGCGGTCCGTTTTCCGTGCAAATTAACGGTTTACGGTGAAGTACTTGTTCAATACGATGCGCAAATTCTTCAGCGGTAACGGGATCTTTTAACATTCCCCAAACAGGAATGCTGGTTGAGCTATTTTCTAAAGGTTGAAGATCGCTAATCCCTAATAACTGAGCAAGTTTTGCATTGTTACCTAATTCTGGATGGACATCCAAAGGCAAGTGGTAGCCATATAAATTGATATCATTCACAAGCAAGGTTTTGATGCGTTTACCTTTCATGCCGCGAATACATGGATTTTCACTTTTCCAAAAATAACCGTGGTGGACAAGTAGCGCATCAGCTTGTTGTGCAACGGCATAATCAATCAAAGCTTGGCTTGCGGTGACACCCGTGATGATCTTTTTGATCTCTGATTTGCCTTCTACTTGCAAACCGTTAGGCGCGTAATCGTTAATTCTGTCTGTGCTAAGTTTTTCGTTTAGTAAACGTTCAAGTTCTAGATTGTTCATCATTTTTGAGAAAAAAGAAAAGGGTGAGATATGGTAAGGGATTTAAAAAAAAATGGCTAGTGCAAAAGGAGTGGGGGGGAATGCACTAGCCAGTAGTGTGTTTGTAATAACACAAGTTTACTATCTAAAACGAGATTCATTATATATTTAATTATATAAAGATCAAGGGGGATTTTAGATATTTTTAAAAATAGAATTATTGACAGATTTACCAGCCCTCAATAATAGTATTTTTACAAAATTTTATAGGCAGAACTCGCTGAGTTAGTCGCATAATAGAGCAATTAATTCAAGATATAATTAAGTGTATAACCAATTGTTTTAATTGTATTTTATTCCAAGAAGTATACTTCTTTTAGTTGGTATTGACATACCAACTAAACAAACACTGATAAAAATATTTTTAATTAACATTTAACATAAGGAATCGGAGTAAAACATGCCAAAAATTGAATTATCAAGTAAATGGTCTTGTGATGGGCGTGAGTTAAAACCTAAATCAGGAGCAACTTCACAAAATACTTGGATATATGACGGTCGTTATCTAAAACCTAAATTTTCTGCAACATCAAAAAATACTTGGGTGTATGACGGACGTGAATTAAAACCTCAATTTTCAGCTAATTCACAAAATAGTTGGGTAATTGAAGGGAATAAAATTAAACCTCAATTTAGTTCAAATTCGAGTAATACTTATGAGTTTGATGGGCACTCAATTTTAGTTGCTTTTGGTCAAGTTGTTTTAAAACTTTGGTAAGAGAGAGGTAGTTATGTCTAAAAAAATTAGAAGCTGTGCAATTTATAAAGATTTAATTATCGAATCTGCTGAAGATTATACCGTTACTATCAGATGTCGTGACAGAAAAACACGAAACATGTTAAGAGAAATTTCTGAAGATCTTGGTTTTGAATATTCTGACGAATGGAATACTCGTTATTTTGGCCATCGATTAATTAATTTCATCAACGGCGTTGATACCCGTAGAGAAACTACAAAACTCGCAGAGGATAAATTCCCAGAAGAACTTATCTCAGATACTGATACTACAGGAAATATTTCTAATGAAGATTGGGAGTGGTGGTGTAGTTTATCTTATGTAATGAAGTGTGTTTTGTTATGGAATCTTAGAGATAAAATTCTTGAAGCTGATAATAACTTAATCCCTGAATTGGATACTGAAAATGGCGATATTTCTATTTCAGTCGATCTTAACGATAGAAATACTGCTATTAGTTACTATGTAGGTAAGTATTTCACAGGTCAGTATGGTTCGGATCGTACATATAAAGCTGGAACAGTTACTTCTCTTGTTATTCCGAAAGTTTATGATGTAGAAGATGATTTCGATAAATTATCACATATCAAACAATTGTCATCATTGTCACTTAGAGATAAAGATATAATTGTTCAAGGATATGTAACATCAATGATTGCGAGCATTCCTCAATTAGAAGAATTAGATCTTTCTGGTAATGATCTATTTTTATATTCATTAGAATCACTTAAGGATATTAAAAACCTTAAAAAACTCTATTTAGAGAAAGTGAAAATTGCATTAACAGAGGATTACCTCAGTTCAGATGAACTAAATGTGGTTAAGGAATTGCTGCCAAATTGCGAAATTATTGCATAATGAAGCGTTATAACTATTTATAACTATATAGACATATGATTTTTTATGACACTATATTAAATTGATTTAATAGCAAATATTTATGATTATGTTAATGTAGTTACACTAGCCTATATGGACAAACATTAGTTACATATAGGCTATTTTTTTATTCTCTAAATTAGAATTAGCCGATGACTAAAAAAATTAGAAATTTTACAGTTTATAATGATGTCCGTATAGAATTAAGTAATGAAGGTATTAAAGTAATATATCGTGATACAATTAAAATGTTACGTGAAATTATGGATAGATTGGGCATTTTATATGGAAAAATGGAAAACCCTCAGAGTTTGAGCCGTCACCTTATTTCCCATATAACTGGCAACTCCAACTTTTCAAAGGATGCAGATTTCTCCGCTGAGTATGATGAGTTTTTTATTGAAAAAGTAAATGGGTATGTGACAGTTA
>CAUQGU010000046.1:0-14726 GCA_963517645.1 uncultured Haemophilus sp.
AAAAGGAGATAATGTGATGAAATTGAATAAATTAACCATTATGTTAGGCGCGGCAGTTATGGCAAATGCAGCATTCGCAAATCAAACTTGTGAAGCGCCCTATCGTTCAGCACTCCCCGCTTATACGTATAAATTAGACAAAGTACTTGAAGTCAATGGACGTCAAGGTATTACCACTGATGGTAAATATTTATATGTATCAGGCAGTAAAACTCTATCTAAATATGATATGGATGGAAAACTGATTAAAGAAAATAAAGATCCTTTTGTCGGCTACCAAAAGGAAGCCAATCACATTGGTGACATTGATATCTACAACAATGAACTTTATGTTTCCTCCGAATGGTTTGATGCCGGCGTAGGTAAAAATATTCAAATTGCGATTCACGATCCCGAAACCCTCGCATTAAAAAGATCAGTTGATTTTAATCCTGAGTCAGGTCAAGTCGAAGTTTCTGGCATCACCGTAGATACCGTTCATAATTCCGTTTGGATGGCATCTTGGGTAGGTGAAGAAAGCGGCCGTTATTTATATGAATATGATCTTTCAACCGGTAAATATAAACGTAAAGTGCATTTACAACCTGTTCCACAATGGATTCAAGGGGTTTATGCCTACAACGGTGATCTCTACGTCACATCTGATGATGGTACGGCAGATGAAAAAGAACCCGATCATATTTATCGTGTAGAAATCTCAGATAAAAATAATGAAGCTCGCGTTGTTTTAGAAAAAACCTTAGATGATATTCGAGATGTCGGCGAAGTCGAAGGCTTGAATATTAATCCGAAAACGAAACAACTGCTTGTCCATGCAAACCGAGGCAAACAAATTGTGTTAGGGATGCCAAAAGGATTTTATCCAGGATATGACCGTGAAATTAGTGAAATCTATTTTTACGACATGAAACCAAGATGTAATAAGTAAATCAAGGAGAACACACAATGAAACTCAAAACTTTAGCGCTTTCTTTATTAGCTGCAGGCATACTTGCAGGATGTAGCGCACACTCTTCTGTGGACACTATGAAATCAGACAAAATTATCATTGCTCACCGTGGTGCAAGTGGTTACTTACCAGAGCATACGCTTGAGTCTAAAGCGCTTGCATTTGCACAACATGCAGACTACTTAGAACAAGACTTAGCGATGACAAAAGATGGTCGCCTAGTTGTTATCCATGACCACTTCTTAGATGGTTTAACTGACGTGGCGAAAAAATTCCCAAATCGTCATCGTAAAGATGGTCGTTACTACGTAATCGACTTCACCTTAAAAGAAATTCAAAGTTTAAATATGACTGAAAACTTTGAAACTAAAGATGGTAAACAAGTTGCAGTATATCCAGGCCGTTTCCCACTTTGGAAATCACACTTCAAAATCCATACTTTTGAAGATGAGTTAGAATTTATCCAAGGTTTAGAAAAATCTACCGGTAAAAAAGTGGGTATCTACCCTGAAATCAAAGCACCTTGGTTCCACCACCAAAATGGCAAAGACATTGCAGTTGAAACCCTTAAAGTGTTGAAAAAATACGGTTACGACAAGAAATCAGACATGGTTTACTTACAAACCTTCGACTTCAATGAGTTAAAACGTATCAAAAACGAATTGCTACCCAAAATGGGCATGGATTTAAAACTTGTTCAATTAGTGGCATACACCGACTGGCATGAAACTGAAGAAAAAGATGCGAAAGGCAAATGGGTGAATTACGATTACGATTGGATGTTCAAACCAGGTGCAATGGCTGAAGTCGTAAAATATGCTGATGGCGTTGGTCCAGGCTGGTACATGTTAGTGGATAAAGAAAAATCTAAACCAGGCAACATCGTGTACACCCCATTAGTGAAAGAACTCGCACAATACAAAGTGGAATTACACCCATACACCGTGCGTAAAGATGCGTTACCTGAATTCTTCACTGACGTAAATCAAATGTACGATGCGTTATTGAATAAATCTGGTGCAACTGGTGTATTCACAGACTTCCCAGACACTGGCGTTGAGTTTTTGAAAAAACAAAAATAATACGTAAGTAAAAGTAATAAAAAGAGCGGTCAAAATTCGTTGTGATTTTTGACCGCATTTTTTATTAGTAAAACTAGGGTTCATTATACACTAGCTCTTTTTATATTACTTTTTACTTATCTCCTTTAATTTTGAAGATTATTTATTTTTAATCCCAAATGGTATATGCACAGAAGGAGAAATATTCACAGTTGAATCTAAATGAACTTTTTGATCATCAAAGAATATATGTGGATTTAATACTTTCAGAATACTACTTTTATCTATCCCACCTAAAAAGAATGCCTCATTAATTGTAATCTCCCATTTTCTGATAGTATTAATGACTCTTTTATGCGATGGTGCATTTCTTGCTGTTACAATAGATATTCTTAATTTAGGAATATATTTACCTCTAGTTTCCTCATGAAATTTAGATTCTCTTTTCTGAACATTGGATAGTTTCATTAAAAACTTTGCTAATGGTCCTGGTTTATGTTCTTTTTCAGAATTTTCTTTTTCATACTGATGGAAATTAGATATCCCTTTCTCTGCATAAATTTTCTCAGATTCATCATCTGCTATAACACCATCAAAGTCCAATGCAACTCTAACTTCTGAATCTTCTAAAATTGAATTATCAAAGTGAGATTTCAAGACCTGACCAGCAGGATATCCTGCCATAATGGCTTGATGTACATCACTTGCATTAGCCGAAAGAAAAAGATCTATTGATAATGGATTAATATATTGATAAGGGGAGCGACCTTGTAGAAATAATGCTCTCGTGATACCAATTTTATAATGCTCTATAGAGTTCATAACCCTTAATCCTGTATCAGGGTCATTTCTAGAAAGTAAAATTACTTCAATAGGAGGATCATCGGGAGATATTTGATTTATAGATAATAATTTCTGAATAAATGGAAAGGCAATACCTTTTCCTAAAGGATTATCTTGATTTTTTCTTTGATATTCACGATATATATCTTCACCTTTTGACCTGAAAATTTGATCAGACTCTTCTAAATCAAATAGGGCACTAGATGCTAATCCGATTACTAATCTATTCGTTAAATCATACGGCATAATTTATTGTTCCCATAAGCTTTATTAAGTTTTTTTATATTTAATAACAAAAAAAGCTTGCTGTTCACCTCAGCAAGCCTTCTAAAATAACGCAATTAAGCAAACTGCTTTTTATTCTCTAAATAACGTTTCGCACATTCTGCTGCAGCAACTAAGCCACCTGCCATCATAATAATATCTTTAATAACGAGTCGGCCGGCACCTGAGAGATATGGGAAGCCATAATTAGGTGTTGGGAAGTCCCCACCTAAATTCGGCACCCAGGTTTCTGGCGTAAATATCAGGAACGACAGTGTGACTATCGACATGCCAAAGGTGAGTAAGCCTCCGAATAAACCTAATGTTGGAGACCAAATACCCGCTAATACTAAAATACCAATTGTCACAATGATTGCGCCAATAATATAAGAGGCGGTATAGGTGCCGTTGGCTTTATGCCATTCAATATTTTTTGCGACCATTTTGCCTTCAGGGTTTTTATATAAGGTATATTCTTTTACTAAAACACCCTTATCATTTGTCACTTCATTTGCACCGTTTTTGTAAAGGAAGCTTAAGAAAGGACTATTTGACACAAAGTGTGCGATACCATCTGCCTCATATTGGCAAACTTTTAAACCACCAATCCAAACCATCACAACACAAATCGCAATGCGGATAAAGTTAATAAATTGACGTTGCAATGGCGCAACAATATTAGCTAGCAATGTAACTAATGCACTCATTCAGAACTCCTTATATAGTTCAATTGATATAACGGACGTAATGTCCAAGAATTTTTATATAAAATATTTATATAAATCATTAACAATATTACTCGCTAATATTGTTGGCATTTTTTATTGCTCAGATTTATACAATAAAAAAGAGATACCAATTTCTTAGTATCTCTTATTTTGGATTAATTTACTGTGAACTATCTCACATTATTTGAAATTCACTCTCGCATTTCTAAAAATTCGCATCCAAGCACCATCTTCAGACCAATCTTCTGGGTACCATGAGTTGCTCACAGCGCGGAATACACGCTCTGGGTGTGGCATCATCGCGGCGATACGACCATCGACATTAGAAATGGCAGTAATCCCTAATGCCGAGCCATTTGGGTTAGCAGGGTAAGTTTCAGTTACATTCAAATGACTGTCGATATATTGTGCCACAATCAAGTTTTGCGCTTGAAGTGCGGTCAAGTTTTCTGGTGTTTTGAATTCTACGCGACCTTCGCCATGAGAAACGGCAATCGGCATATGTGAACCTGCCATGCCTTTAAACCACAATGAGTTGGTGTCGTTGATTTTTACCATCGCAGCACGGGCTTCAAAACGTTCTGATTTATTACGCACGAAACGTGGCCAGTTTTCTACACCTGGGATAATTTCTGCAAGGCTGGAGATAAGTTGACAGCCGTTACATACACCTAATGAAAGGGTGTTTTCATTGGCGAAGAATTGGCTGAATTGATCGCGTAATTGTGGGTTAAATAAAATAGATTTCGCCCAGCCACCGCTAGCACCTAATACGTCACCGTAAGAGAAGCCACCACAGGCCACCATCGCATTAAAGCCGTTTAAATTGTAACGACCTGCCATTAAATCACTCATGTGAACATCAATCGCAGCAAAGCCTGCTCGGTCAAAAGCCGCTGCCATTTCAACGTGGCTGTTTACGCCTTGTTCACGCAATACGGCTACTTTTGGTTTCACGCCTTTGCTGATATAAGGTGCAGCAATATCTTCATTTACATCATAGGTTAAGTAAGCGGATAAGCCTTTGTTGTCCGTTGCTTTTTTCGCTTCAAATTCTTGATCAGCACATTCTGGGTTATCACGTAAGCGTTGCATTTGGTGAGTAAGTTCTGCCCAAATACCGCGTAATTCAGAGCGTTTTTCGCTTAATAGTTTTTTGCTACCACGCGTGATTTCAAAACGATCTTCTGTAGAGACAGCACCTAATTCATAAGTTAAACCAAGCAAGTCATGGGCTTTTAATACCTCACGCACTGCACTTAATTCACTCTCAGAGACTTGAATAACTGCACCCAATTCTTCGTTGAATAACACAGCTAAGTCATTATCACCTAACGCAGAAATATCCACATCCACGCCACAGTTACCCGCAAACGCCATTTCTGCAAGTGTGGTAATTAAACCACCATCTGAACGGTCGTGGTAAGCCAATAATTTACGCTCTGCCACCAATGCTTGCATTGCATCAAAGAAGTTTTTCAGTTTGGCTACGTTCACCACATCGGCTGGTTTGTCACCTAATTGTTTATACACTTGCGCAAGTGCGGTCGCGCCTAAGCGATTTTTTCTTTCGCCTAAATCAATCAGCAATAAACGGCTTGCGCCTTTGTCTGTGCGTAATTGAGGTGTCACTGTTTTGCGGACATCTTCCACGCGCGCAAAAGATGAAATCACTAAAGAAAGCGGAGCTGTTACTGATTTTTTCTCACCATTTTCTTCCCAAGTGGTTTTCATCGACATCGAGTCTTTACCCACTGGAATGGTAATACCTAACGCTGGGCAAAGTTCTTCACCCACTGCTTTCACTGCTTCATATAAGCCAGCGTCTTCCCCACCATGACCCGCTGCAGACATCCAGTTTGCAGAAAGTTTGATGCGTTTAATATCGCCAATGTTGGTGCCCGCAATGTTGGTAATGGATTCAGCCACCGCTAAACGTGCAGAAGCACCAAAGTCTAATAACGCTACTGGCGCACGTTCGCCCATTGCCATGGCTTCACCGTGATAGCTGTCTAATGAGGCGGTTGTGACTGCCACATCAGACACCGGTATTTGCCACGGACCGACCATTTGATCGCGCGCCACCATACCCGTTACTGAACGGTCGCCAATGGTGATTAAGAAAGTTTTTTCTGCCACCACCGGTAAATGTAATACACGATGGAAAGCTTCTTTTAATTGAATATTTTCTGTTGCAAGCGGTCGATTTTCGACAGTTTTTGACAAAACCTCGCGCGTCATTTTCGGGGTTTTGCCTAATAACACATTCATTGGCAAATCAATTGGGTTATTGTCGAAATGACTATCGTGTAAGGTTAAATGTTTCTCTTCCGTTGCCTCACCAATGACCGCAAACGGCGCACGCTCACGTTCACAAAGTGCGGTAAATAATTCGAGTTTTTCTGGCGCAACCGCTAAGACATAACGTTCTTGCGATTCGTTACACCAAATTTCTAATGGCGACATGCCTTTTTCATCGCAAAGGATGGAGCGTAAGTCAAATTTACCGCCACGTTCGCCATCGTGCACTAATTCAGGCATCGCGTTGGATAAACCGCCTGCGCCCACATCGTGAATAAAGAGAATTGGGTTTTCTTCGCCTAATTGCCAACAGCGGTCAATCACCTCTTGGCAACGGCGTTCCATTTCTGGGTTTTCACGTTGAACGGAAGCAAAATCTAGATTTTCTTTTGATTTACCGCTATCCATAGAAGACGCTGCGCCCCCCCCTAAACCGATGTTCATGGCTGGGCCGCCTAATACGATCAATTTCGCACCGACTGGAATTTTGCCTTTTTGAACGTGTTCGCCACGAATATTACCGATACCGCCCGCTAACATAATCGGCTTGTGATAACCGCGCACTTCTTCGCCGTTGAAGCTGTTGACTTTCTCTTCATAGGTACGGAAATAACCCAATAATGCAGGACGACCAAACTCGTTGTTAAATGCTGCGCCGCCTAATGGGCCTTCAATCATAATATCTAAGGCTGAAGCAATACGGTTTGGTTTGGAAAGTGGATTTTCCCAAGGTTGCTCAAAGTTTGGAATGACAAGGTTTGATACCGAGAAACCGGTTAAACCTGCTTTTGGTTTTGCACCACGACCGGTTGCACCTTCATCACGAATTTCACCGCCTGAACCTGTCGCAGCCCCCGGGAATGGCGAAATTGCGGTTGGATGGTTGTGGGTTTCCACTTTCATTAAGATATGTGCATCTTCATTATGGTAACGATATTGCCCATCTTGATCCGCAAAGAAACGGCCGACTTTTGAACCTTCCATTACTGCAGCATTATCTTTATAGGCTGAAAGCACGAAATCAGGGGTTTTCTCAAAGGTATTTTTAATCATCTTAAACAGGGATTTATCCTGTTTTTTGCCGTCGATAATCCAATCCGCATTAAAGATTTTATGACGACAGTGCTCAGAGTTGGCTTGCGCGAACATATAAAGTTCAATATCGTGCGGATTGCGCCCTAATTGGGTGAAATTTTCCACCAAATAATCAATTTCATCTTCGGCCAGTGCTAAACCTAATTCTACGTTGGCTGTGACCAAGGCTTCACGTCCGCCTTTTAAAATATCCACGGTTTTAAACGGTTTCGGATCTTGATGACGGAATAAAATCTCCGCATCTTGCGGATTGCGCACCACAGTTTCCATCATTCGGTCATGTAAAAGTGCGGTTAATTTTTCTGTTGTTTTCTCATCAAGCGGTTGGCTTAACTCAAAATAATACGCCAAACCACGTTCAATACGCTCCACTTCACTTAAACCACAGTTATGCGCAATATCCGTCGCTTTAGAAGACCAAGAAGAAATCGTGCCAACGCGTGGAATCACGATAAAAGTTTCGCCTTTGGCATCGTGTTCTGCCAAGGTCGGGCCGTAATGTAACAATGCTTTTAGCTTTGCTTCCTGCTCGCTAGCAAGCGGTCGATTTAATTCTACAAAATGCAAATATTCCGCATAAACCGATTTTACCGGTAATTGATTTTGTTGGAATTTTTGCATTAAGCCTTGAATACGGAATTCAGAAAGGGCGGGTGAGCCACGAAAAGTTTGAAACATACGGGTACCTTTGAGTTGTGTTTGAGATGAAAATCGCGGGCTATTATAAAGGAAAACACGTCAAAACGAAAACGTTTGCGTCAATCATTTTAAAATGATTTTAAATGGGAGAAAGCATATAATCATCAAGCAATTTAAAACAATCCTAAAACTAACCGCACTTTGGGGCGTTACTATGATCATCAATGACATCAATTTCAACGATCTCTATCAACAACATCTGAAAGCCTGCAATCACTATAATCTTCCACCAGCAAAGTGGGATAAAAAAGCCCCTAAAATGGCCGAAAATTTAGTGGGCAAACCAAGCCGTTATAACGAGATCTTACTTAAAGCCATGAATGTGCAACCCAATGAAACGGTATTAGATATCGGCTGTGGCCCCGGCACGTTTGTAATTCCTTTAGCCCAACAATGCCAAGCTGTGTATGCCCTCGATTACAGCCAAGGCATGTTGGATATGGTGCAACAATATAAAGAAAAGCATCAACTGAATAATATTACGCTTCTACATAAATCATGGTCGGATAACTGGGATGATGTGCCTCAAGCAGATGTGATACTCGCCTCTCGCTCGACGCTTGTGGATGATTTAGATGACATGATTGAAAAGCTGCAAAGTAAGGCAAAAAAACGCATCTTTTTAACCTCGGTGACACAACGCCATTTTCTCGATGAAGGTGTATTTGAAGCCATTGGTCGTGATGATGTGGGCTTTCCAACTTATATTTATTTAGTTAATCGTCTTTACCAAAAAGGCATTCACGCGAATGTGAGTTTTATTGAAACCGAATCAGGCCATTTCCAAGGTGAAACCTTTGAGGATTTATTAAATTCTGTGGAGTTTTCTCTCGGCAATCTCACTGAAAAAGAAAAACAAGATTTGGCTCAATTCTATCAACAAAAACAAACTAATAACGACCCAATAAAACACGGACAACGTAAATGGGCGTTAATTTGGTGGGAAGTTTAAGAAAAAATGCGGTCATTTTTGACCGCATTTTACGCTTTAAGATAGATTAAAGAATCTCTAATAACTTCGCAAAGTCATCAAATACCCAATCTGGGTTTGATTCAGCAATTGGAATGTTGTAGTTGTATCCGTAAGTTAAACCCACAGCAGGACAACCTGCTGAATGTGCGGCGAGAATATCATTTCGAGAGTCACCTACAAACAACACTTGGCGAGGTTCTACGCCAAATTTACCACATAAATAATACAATGGGCCTGGATGTGGTTTAATCGCGGGTAATGACTGTCCACCAAGCATCTCACTGAATAGATGATCGATACCAAATGCCGCCAATACAGGCTGAACGTGGCGAGTTGGTTTGTTCGTTACCACAGCTAAGGTATAACCACGAGCTTTCAAAGTTTCCAATGTTTCTTTTACATTTGGATATAAACGACTCACATTGCAAAGATTTTCAGCATAATGCACATTAAAGCGCTCTTTCACTTGCTCGATTTCAGCCTCAGAGAATGTTTTACCTGTTTGCTCTTCAGTCCATTTTAAAGCACGTGCAATTAATACGGGTGCGCCATTACCGATCCAAGTTAAAACCTGTGCTTCTGATGCAGGTGCAAAACCAAAATCCGCTAATGCTGAATTCACGGATAATGCTAAATCCGGCAAGCTATTCACGAGCGTACCATCTAAATCAAAACCGATAACTTTAAATTGAGTCTTCATTACAACTACCTTTTATTTTACTGACGCTAATTGCGTACGCATTTGATCAATGATTTGTTTATAATCTGGTTTACCAAAAATCGCTGAGCCTGCCACAAACATATCTGCACCCGCTTCGGCGATTTCTGCAATATTATCTACCTTTACCCCACCATCAACTTCTAAACGGATATCTAAACCGCTTTCATCAATTAGACGACGTGCCTGTTGTAATTTTTTCAATGTGGAAGGTAGAAAGGATTGCCCACCAAATCCTGGATTCACGGACATTAACAAAATCACATCCACTTTATCTAATACATAATCCAAATAACTTAATGGTGTGGCAGGATTAAACACTAAACCTGATTTGCAACCGTGATCGCGAATGAGCTGTAAAGAACGGTCAATATGTTCACTGGCTTCAGGATGGAACGTAATGTAATCTGCACCCGCTTTGGCAAAATCAGGAATGATACGATCGACTGGTTTCACCATTAAATGTACGTCAATAGGTGCTTTAATACCGTAATCACGCAAAGCTTTACACACGGCTGGACCAAAGGTTAAATTCGGCACATAGTGATTATCCATTACATCAAAATGAATTACATCCGCACCGGCATTCAACACGTTTTGCACATCATCACCAAGACGAGCAAGATCTGCAGAAAGGATAGAAGGGGCGATTAAATAAGGTTTCATTTGTCATCTCCTAAAGGATAAAAGTGCTTGTAGTTTACTACGTTAGGCTAAATTTTACCTTGATTATTTACAAGTTTTAGCTGAAAACAAAGAAAAAAATAACCGCACTTGATTCAATTGCCTCAAAGTGCGGTTGGTTTTTATCGTATTTTAAAAGGGCTGATTAGTTTAATCCAATGATTTCCCAACGATTGTGAGATAGACCATCGATTTTGCCTTTTTTCACATTCGTGATGTAATCGATCATCATATTTTGGATCGTGCCTTTTTCACGGCCCATTGCCACTTTAGATTCCCAAAGTACAGGAATTTGTTGTCCTTCCCAAATACCACCTTTACCGTTTAATTGAGCGAAACGATATGAGTTCATACCCACTTTTAATTTCATATCATCAGTTACCGGTTTGCCGTCAGCAAGGGTTAAATCAACGATTTTGCTACCTTTTGGATTACGTAGGTCAATTTTGTAATTTACGCCACCGAAAATGTCGTAAGTCACATATTTTGATTTTTTACGCTCTGCATTGTAACGGTATTCAGTATCACCTGGTTGGATGGTATCGAAGTAGTTTGCAGACCATTCCATATATTCTTTCAATTGTTTACCGGTCATTTCATAAACGGTTACATCGCCACCTGCATAACGATAGTTAAAGATGATGTCTTTTTTCTTGATATTGCCTTTATCCATACGTGCTTTTTGATGGTCGAAAGAGAAAGTCACCACATCTGCACCGCTGTAATGTTGTTCAACATCATTAATAAATGAAGATAAACCAGTATCTTTTGAGAATGCAGCAGATACACCGTGTTTAGTCTCTTGAGGTACCATTTCATTCGCTGTTTGACCGATTACTACGTTGTTTAACTCACGTAATTTCTCGTGATAAGGTTTGTAGATTTCCACAATTTTCTTATCTGCTTCAAGTGCTTTAACTGGAACCGTTTTCGATTCTTTCTTCACTAATTTCACTTCTTTTTTATCGTTGATATCAAAAGTTAAATCCACTTCAGATACCACGGTACCGTAACGGTGTGGTTCAGTGATTAGTGTGTTTTTAATGGTTTCACTTGGTACATCTTTGTGCATGTGACCCGCGATAACCACATCAATACCATCTACTGCATTGATGACATCACGCATACCGGTATCAGGAATATTGTTTTCATTATCGATACCCATGTGTGTCACCGCAATAATCGCATCCACGCCTTTTGCTTTTAATTTCTCAACTTGTGTACGCGCTTCTTCTGTCGGTGAAGTAAATTTCATGTCTTTTAAGTTGCCCGTGTCTTCTTCAAATTTTGCTGACATTGGAGTACTTAAACCGATAATCCCTAGTTTTACGCCATCTTTTTCGATGATGGTTGTCGCATCGATATAACGTTTGTCATTTTTCTTATGATAGAAGTTTGCGGTTAGTTTTTTCGCTTTGATATCTTTTAAGATTTCATCTAATGCTTTCATCCCAAAGTTAAACTCGTGGTTACCAAGTACGAAAATATCGTATTTCATTTCGTTTAATACTTTTGGAATTGGGTGATCTTTGTAATATTTTTTATCTTTTGCGAACACATCGACTTGGTTATCTTGGATCGCATCGCCCACATCCACTAATACCACGTTTTTGTTGTTTTTACGCACATCTTTCACATAAGTTGCGATTTGAGCATAAGAACCAGATTTGTCTTCTACGTCTGCACCATAGCTCCAAGGTACAACGCGACCATGAATGTCAGAGGTACCTAATAATTTAATATTCACTTCTTGTGCCATTGCTGTGCTAACAGCAGAAAGCGCAAATAATGAGCAAAGTAATTTTTTCATAGAATTTCCTTTAAAGTTGCACAAAGTGCGGTTAAAAATGCCGGAGAATTATAGCGGTGAATCGATTGCTTACATAATTTTATTTTGAAGAAAAATAAAATTCGTGAGCTTGATCACATTTCATTTGGAGGATTAATGCCCTGTTTGAGAAAACAAGTTAATCACTAAAACACCACTGATAATCAACGCCATGCCTATCAGCCCTGCGGTATCAATTTTCTGACCAAATGCGAAATATGCCACAATAGCGGTCAGAACAATACCAACGCCCGACCAAATGGCGTAAACCAAGCCCACGGAAAGTGTTCGGAAAACAATGGAGACAAAATAAAACGAAATAGCATATAACGCCAATGAGCCAACGGTGGGTAAAAGTTTGGTAAAGCCATCACTGACTTTTAATAAATTCGTTGCCACGATTTCAAGGCAAATAGAGATAGCGAGTAATGTCCAAGGATTCATATCAATTAAAAAGTAAAATAGAAAGACACCATTCTACCTTAAGCAGCGGATGGATGTAACCGAATTTGACGAGCCATGGCTTGCATATAAGGTGCCGTTTGCTCAAAGAAATAACGGTAAGAGGCACATAAATAATTATGTGGATTAGGTTCATTTTCGAGAGAAATAAAACGATGTTTCGTGCAGCCGCCATAACAGAGTTTACGAAACTCGCAACGCCGACAAAGTGCGGTCAATTTTTGTGATTTTTCTAAACCAAATTGTTGCTGTCTGCTGGAAAGCACAATCTCCGTTAAAGGTTGCTGAGTTAAATTGCCGACCTTATATTCGGGGTACACAAAATGGTCGCAAGCATATACATCACCATTGGCTTCCGCCACAAGAGATTGACCGCAAGTGGGTTGATGAACACAAGTTGTAGAAGGATAACCGAGCCATTGTCCTAGCAAATTATCAAACTGCGATACATAAACTTTTCCCACATCATGAGCATACCATTCATGAAAGACATCCACGAGAAATTGCCCGTAGCCTTCTGATGGTACTGAAAAATCGGTTACTGATTGTGTTTTGGTATGACGTTCGACGATAGGAATAAACTGCATATAAGTCGAACCAAGCTGTTTGAGCGCTAAATAGGTTTCTCTTCCTTTTTGCCAGTTTTGATCGTTAATGACGGTTAAGGTGTTAAATTCCACGCCATATTCTTGTAGCAGATTTAACGCTTTTACGACTTTTTCAAAAGTGGGATTACCGTTACCCGAAATACGATAACGATTATGCACGGCACTTAAACCGTCAATAGAAAGTCCGATGAGAAAATGATGTTGTTTGAAAAATGCGGCCCATTGCTGATTAAGAGCAATGCCATTGGTTTGAAAGGCGTTTGTAATCTGTTTGCCTTGGGCAAATTCCTGCTGATATTCAACGGCTTGTCGATAAAAATCTAAGCCTAAGAGAGTGGGCTCTCCCCCCTGCCAAGCAAATTCAACCACATTACCGGTATGAGATTGGATATAGTTTTTGACATAATGTTTTAAGGTGTCTTTCGACATTAAAGGCGCACGTTGCCCAAACTGTTCTGATTTTTCCAAATAAAAGCAATATTCACACTGAATGTTACAGTGAAAACTGCTTGGTTTCGCCATTAAGTGAAAATGAGCTTGTGGTGGAAAAACAGACATCAACCATCCTTTGTTACAACATTATTTATGACCTGATATTCGGTCTAATGCACCATTTTGTTTGAGTTCTTTTGCAATACGAATGGCAGTTTCGGTTTCACAGCCGGCATATTCTGCAATTTCACGATATGTCCAATTATAATCAGGAAAATGTTGTTTGAGAAAATACAAACTATCCATCACACGATCTAAAGTACGCAAATAGGCACTTTTTGCCAAACGTTCCTCTGCTTCTCGTAATTCATCTGCCAAAATCTGTAATAAACATTGGCTCATCACTGTATTATGCGTAAAAAATTCACTCACTACATTCGGTTTGATGCGAGTAATCTCCGCATCAATTAAGACTTTTGCATTGCAATGATAATGTTTATCTGCCATCGAAAACAAAGTTCGAAAACCAAAATAATCGCCCTTGGAATATAATCGCACTAAGCTTTCCTTGCCATTTTCAAGGGTATGAAATAAGCCAATCAAGCCTGCTTGCACATAATAAAATTCATGCGCTACCTCACCTTGCTGATACAAGAAGGATCCTTTCGGCAAGTGATATAACTCGGTGAGCTGACAATGTGATAACTCTGTAGGCTTGATTGCGCAATTTTCCATAATCGTCCCTTAAAAGTGCGGTCAATTTTTTATTGGTTTTACACTTCGTTTATAATCCGATATACCCAATTTTCTAATGGATCATTTAAGTGTTTCATTTCTTGACGCATTTCTTCCAGCATCTCTTTTTTGACCGATTCATATTCTGGCTTGTAGAACAAATTATGCATTTCAGCCGGATCGTTTTTCACATCATAAAGCTCACAAATGTCCGAAGCATTAAACACTAATTTATAGTCTTTACGGTGCCACATACGTTGTTCAAAGTAAACGAAATGCCCTGCTAACTGAGCCAATATCCCTTTGCGTTGATTATCTTGATGTTGACGAACAATCGGCAAAATAC
>CAUQGU010000047.1:0-14498 GCA_963517645.1 uncultured Haemophilus sp.
TTTTTGAAACGCTTAGCAGCACCACGTACTGTTTTAATTTTAGGCATTGTTAAAATAACTCCGCATTTTAAGTTAAACACATAATTAGGCGAATCTGAAGATTACTTGTAGGCACTAATTATTCCAATATGGCAAATTGAATTGCCCTTCTCCAAAAGCAATTAGGCTGCGTAGTTTGCCCAATATGCAGTTGTATTCTCACCGAAGTGAAAATTCGATTATCTAGATTAGATCTAAATAAAAAATTATTTTTTCTTAGGTGCTAACACCATTACTGCTTGGCGACCTTCTAATTTACCCGGTGCAGATTCCACTACTGAAATGTCAGCCAAATCGTTTTTAACACGTTCTAATACGTCTAAACCGATATCTTGGTGAGCCATTTCACGACCACGGAAACGTACAGTAATTTTCGCTTTATCGCCATCTTCTAAGAAACGAATTAAGCTACGTAATTTAACTTGGTAGTCACCTTCGTCAGTACCTGGACGGAATTTAATTTCCTTCACTTGTACAACTTTTTGTTTTTTCTTCTGTTCTTTTGCAGTTTTACTCTTTTCATAGAGGAACTTGCCGTAGTTCATAATACGACAAACCGGTGGTTCGGCATTCGGACTGATCTCAACTAAATCAAGCGCTGCTTGTTCTGCCATATCTAAGGCCTGTTGAATTGATACAATCCCCGCTTGTTCACCATCTTGGTCAATCAAACGAACTTCTTTTACTCGAATTTCATCGTTAATGCGATTCGGGCGGTTAGCTGCCGGAGCTTTTTTTACGGTTTTGATAATGTTATTCCTTCTATTTATTTAAGATAAAACCCACTGCATTTAAAACAGAAGATTTCTTCAATCATTTGCTATAAAAACAAACAAAAAACGGGCAAAATTTTATAGTATTTGCCACGTTTATGCAACAAGGATTTCTATTCCTTTAAATATCAGTAGTTAAAGCACTTATTTCAGCTGAAATACTCTCTCCAAATTGAAGCAATTTTTCTAATCTTGCGGTTTCAATACATACCATTGTTCTATACCCTTCAGGTTGCATCGCACTTGGTGTTTTCTCCCAAGGATTCCATAGCACAATTGAATCTGCATGATGATGGGTAATTTGAATACGTCGATTAAATGCTTTATCCACCAACAATGTTTTATTTTCTTCTAATGAATAAATACAATCGACGCCTTGTTCTATTCTTCTAATCGAAGGAACGTCTGTATGCTTACCTTGTAATGAATCAAAACAACGATTTGGTAAATTTTGGACTTCAATTTGTGAAATATCACTAATATTAAAATAACTGTGTAATGCCGCTTGAGCTGGTTCTTGCCCTAAATGCGTTAAAGTCATTGTGCATTTATCGGTAAATTCCATTTTCATTTTGGCTTCAATCACACCATATTCAGAAAAGAGCGAAAATTCTAACCGCACTTTATTCGCTTGCAGATCATAGTCACTTAATTGCCATAAACGTAAACGTGCTGTACCGTGTGAAGGTTGCTTTACGCCACCAAACCAAGGGTAACAAAGCGGTACACCACCACGAATTGCAACTCCTTGTGTGAAAGGTTCAATATCACTTAACCAAAAAACATCCTGCTCTTCCCCTTTAGGTCGCCAATTTAATAGCTGTGCCCCTTGTAATGCAATTCGAGCCAATCCTACTGGGTGATTTAAAATTAAAACAGGAATTTCATTGGTATGTTCTAACGTTAATTCTGGTGTTAATTGTTGAGTTTGAGCTGTCATATTCGCCTCCTTGTGATAAGGCTATTATATAGAAGAAAAATGAATTTGAGTTTGTTAATAGACTTTTATATTTATTTTAAAGAAGGTCTAATAAACTCTCGTTCTAACTGTATGGACTCTGCTAGATTTCTCTTACTAATTTTTCTAATGATTTCGGATACTAAAAATTGTGATTTAATTGCTATATTTACCAATTCTTGTTTACTAAGATTCTGAGGCTTATACCTTGAATCGACATATTTAGGTAATGAATAATATATTTCAAAAAAATCATCATTTTCATCTATTATCTTGTAGGAAATTAGATTTTCTTTAATCATCTTCCTACAATGCCCTAAGGATTTTATATAGTTAGCATCACAACCTAAGTACATTAAACTAGACTTAGCAGCTAACTCTACCGAAAGTAGTGATGATTGAATTGCATTAGCAAGATTAATATTCTCTGATAAAGCAAATGCTGCAGACATAGTTGAAGACAAAATCATTTCTAACCAATACACCAGGATTTCATTAGATTCTTTTTCTTTAAGAATATCATCTATGCCAAAGGCTATATCATATAAATCGCAAATGGAATATACCGCTTTTTTATATTGTTCAAAATAGACATTATGCATTAATGCTAACTCAGAAGGATCAATATCAACAAAATCAAATAGGTTAATCCCTTTGATAACCGGTATTCTAGTTATATATATTTGATCTCTAAAAGCAATACCACCAATTAACAAATTAGGAATACTAAATTTTTGTCGAGGATAAAGTTTCTGATATATATCTTCCACTGGTTTATAGAAACTGGATATATCTCCTTGAATCTTATTTAAACGCATCCACTCTAATGTGGTCTGAAAAGGTCTCTGATGAATTAAAACATTTTGAGAAATTAATTGATCATCAATTTTTCGAATATCATCTATGGAAATTACTGTCATTTCTAATTACCAATCCTATGATAAAAATTACTACTCTCAATCTTATAAAATATAAAAAAATCGGCACACTTTTTAGTGTACCGATTTTATAGATTAATTACTCTTCACCCAACAATTTCAACTCACGTTGTCTTACTTGGGATTTTAAGATTTCAGCAAACTCTTCAATCTTGAAAGTACCTAAATCTGCACCTTTACGGGTACGTACAGCCACTTTACCTTCAGCGATTTCTTTATCACCGCAAACGAGCATATAAGGCACGCGACGTAAGGTGTGTTCGCGGATCTTGAAGCCGACTTTCTCATTACGTAAATCTGCTTTAACGCGTAATCCAGCATCAGAAAGTTGTTTCACGACTTTTTGTACGTAATCCGCTTGGCTGTCTGTAATATTCATCACAACCGCTTGAACTGGAGCTAACCATGCTGGGAAGAAACCCGCATACTCTTCAGTAATGATACCGATGAAACGTTCAATCGAACCTAAAATCGCACGGTGAATCATAACTGGTGTACGACGATCATTGTCTTCCGCCACATAAGAGGCATTTAGACGACCAGGTAATGCAAAGTCTAATTGGATAGTACCGCATTGCCATTCACGATCTAAACAGTCACGTAATGCAAACTCAATTTTCGGCCCATAGAATGCACCTTCACCTTCTTGAATTTCATATTCAAGACCGTTATGCGCTAATGCTGCCGCAAGACCTGCTTCTGCACGATCCCACATATCATCTGCACCAATACGTTTTTCAGGACGAGTAGATAATTTCACCTGAATATTTTGGAAACCGAAAGTACTGTAAATGTCGTAAACCATTTTAATACAGCTGGTTACTTCACTTTCAATTTGGTCTTCAGTACAGAAGATGTGTGCATCATCTTGAGTGAAGCCACGGACACGCATTAAACCGTGTAAAGAACCTGATGGTTCGTTACGGTGACAAGAACCAAATTCCGCCATACGGATTGGTAAATCACGGTAAGATTTTAAACCTTGGTTAAAGATTTGAACGTGTCCTGGACAGTTCATTGGTTTAATCGCATATTCACGGTTTTCTGATTGTGTAGTAAACATCAAATCACCGTAGTTTTGCCAGTGACCTGTTTTTTCCCATAACACACGGTCCATCATGAACGGACCTTTCACTTCTTGATAATCGTATTCTTTTAATTTAGTACGTACGAAGGTTTCCAATTCACGGAAAATTGTCCAACCATCGTTATGCCAGAACACCATACCTGGTGCTTCTTCTTGCATATGATATAAATCTAACGCTTTACCGATTTTACGGTGGTCACGTTTTGCCGCTTCTTCTAAGCGAGTTAAGTATTCTGCTAATTGTTTTTTATCTGCCCAAGCTGTACCGTAGATACGTTGTAACATTTTATTTTTGCTATCACCACGCCAGTATGCACCCGCAACCTTCATTAATTTGAAGTGTTGGCAGAAACGCATATTTGGCACATGTGGCCCACGGCACATATCAATGTATTCTTCGTGATGATAAAGCGCAGGCGTTGCGGTACGTTCGATGTTTTCATCTAAAATAGCCATTTTGTATGGCTCACCGCGTTTTTCAAAAGTATCTCTTGCTTCTTGCCAGCTTACCGGAGTTTTGATGACGTCATAATTGGTTTTCGCCAATTCAAGCATACGTTTTTCAATAGCATCAATGTCTTCTTGCGTTAAAGAACGGTCTAAATCCACGTCATAATAGAAGCCATTTTCAATCGTTGGACCGATTGCCATTTTGACATCTGGGAATAATTGTTTGATTGCGTGACCAAGCAAGTGTGCGCAAGAGTGACGAATAATTTCTAAACCGTCTTCATCTTTTGCTGTAATAATTTCAAGGTTGGCATCTTCATTGATGATGTCACACGCATCACGACGTTCACCGTTTACACGGCCAGCGATGGTTGCTTTGGCAAGACCGGCTCCGATATCTTGAGCCACTTCTAACACAGAAACTGGACGATCAAATTCACGTTTAGAACCGTCCGGTAAAGTAATAATAGGCATAATTTTTCCTTATACAGTGGTCGCCCATACGAAAGGCAACATGCAAATAATGATTAAAAACAAACCGCACTTTCATTCACTCCCACTATCGAGCAAACCAAGTGCGGCGGAGAATTTTAGCACTTTCCACCACACTTGTTAATATCTCGCTGAATTCTTTCCAATGAGTAAACAATGATTTTCCTTATAGCTACTTTATCTATTCAAAATTTCCGATAAAATGACCGCACTTTTGATAGACACAAATTAAAGGAAACTCTATGAACGTATTAGTATTAAAATCAAGCATCCTTGCAGATAACTCTCAAAGCAATAAATTAGCCGATTACACCATTGAAAAATTAAAAGGTCACAATATTGTTGTGCGTGATTTAGCGGCGCAACAACTTCCCCATTTTGATGCAACAGCGGCAACTGCTGTACGTGGCGAGCCTAAAACAGCGGAAGAAAATGCACTTTTAGCGCTATCAGATGAATTAGTGGCGGAATTAAAGGCTGCGGATATCATTGTAATTGGGGCGCCAATGTATAACTTAGGTATCCCAACACAACTTAAATCTTATTTTGATTTTATCGCTCGCCCTCGTGTAACTTTCCAATACACCGCAAATGGTCCTGAAGGTTTACTTCAAGGTAAAAAAGCGATTGTATTAGCGAGCTTTGGTGGCATGTATGATGAAAACAATAATGTGACAAATTACTTAAAAGCGATTTTAGGTTTTGTTGGCATTACCGATGTTCAGTTTGCTTATGCAAAAGGTATCGGATTAGGTGCAGAGGCAATTGAAAACGCACAACGTTCAGCAAGAAATAAAATTGATGAGATCGTTGCTTCTCTCTAATCACTGAATCTACTTCTTCTATTAAGCCATTTTGAGATATGCCTCGAAATGGCTTTTTTTCTAATCAACTTCCTCTATTTTTAATATCTTTGGTTAAAAATTAAAAAAATATTGTAAAATCACGCCAATTTTTTGATTATTTTCTTGACTTATGCATTATGTACTAGTTTAATAGTGCAAAAGTTCAAAATAAAGGATTCATTATGAAAAACACCCCATTTATTGCGGTGACCTCTCAACCGGTTCCCTATCATGCCGACACCACCGCAATTTTTAATACATTATGCCAACAGAACTCAAATTCTCTTCTCCTCGACTCTGCCGAAATTGGTAGTAAAAATAGCTTACAAAGTCTTATTTTAATTAATGCTGTCGTTAAAATTACTTGTTTAGGCAATCAGGTGACCTTTAGAGCACTGAATGCGAACGGAAAACAAGTCTTAAAAGAAATTCATCCCGTATTAAGCCAACTCGGTACCGTAAGTGCGGTCAATTTTGAGAATGAATTTTCTGTACAATTTGCGCCGCTCGACAATCAATTAGATGAAGACAGCAAATTACAAGCTGCAACCATTTTTGATGGACTTCGTGTAATTTCTAACCATTATCAACATAGCAGCACGCCTGTCTTTTTAGGTGGTTTATTTGCTTATGATTTGGTGGCAAATTTTATTCCAATGCAAGGTGTTGAATTAAAAGATGATGGCATTAACTGCCCGGATTACAGTTTTTATCTCGCAGAAAATTTAATCACCATCGATCACCAAAGCCAACAAGCCACATTAAAAAGCTTTTGTTTTAGTCAAGAAGAACAAGTGGAAGTTGCGAAAACGGCACTTTCTATTGCTCAAAAATTAAAAAATATTGATGGCGTATTTTCCATTAAAGCAGCAAGTGATGAGGTCAACACCAACTTTGAAGATCCTGAATTTATCGGCATTGTAAAAGCATTAAAACATCATATTAATATTGGTGATGTGTTCCAAATCGTGCCATCTCGCCGTTTTTCATTAGCTTGCCCGAATACGCTTGCGAGCTACGCACAATTAAAACTTAACAATCCAAGCCCTTATATGTTCTACATGAACGATGAGGATTTCATTTTATTCGGTGCATCACCAGAAAGTGCGTTGAAATATGCACCAGATAATCGTCAATTAGAAATTTACCCAATTGCAGGTTCTCGCCCACGTGGTTTTGATGCCCATGGCAATATTGACCCTGAATTGGATGCGCGTTTGGAATTAGAATTACGTCTTGATCATAAAGAGCAAGCTGAACATTTAATGTTAGTGGATTTAGCCCGTAATGACATTGCTCGCGTGTGTCAAAGCGGTACACGTAAAGTTGCCGAATTAATGCAAGTGGATCGCTATTCTCATATTATGCATTTAGTTTCTCGCGTAGTGGGTAAACTTCGTCCTGAACTTGATGCCTTACATGCTTATCAAGCTTGCATGAATATGGGAACGTTAACTGGTGCGCCTAAAATCAAAGCGATGCAGTTAATTTATCAATTTGAACAGCAAAAACGTCACAGTTACGGTGGTGCTGTCGGCTATCTCACCTCTGATGGTCATTTTGATACCTGTATCGTGATTCGTTCTGCTTTTGTACAAAATGGCATTGCCCATATTCAAGCGGGTTGTGGTGAAGTGTTGGATTCTGATCCTCAAATGGAAGCGGATGAAACTCGCCATAAAGCGGCTGCAGTGCTTAAAGCAATCAAACAAATCAATACCCAAGCAAAATAAGGACGATAAATTATGGCTAATATTCTCTTTTTAGATAATTTTGATTCATTCACTTATAACTTAGTGGATCAATTCCGTGTGCTTGGGCATAACGTAAAAATTTATCGTAATGACACCAATTTAGAGCAAGTGGTGCAAGAGGCATTAAATACACCGGATACGATTCTTGCGCTCTCTCCAGGACCAGGTACTCCGGCAGAAGCTGGCATCTTACTTCCCCTCATTGAACGTTTAAAAAATGATGTGCCAATTATTGGGATTTGCTTAGGCCATCAAGCGCTTATTCAAGCCTTTGGTGGAGAGGTTGTACATGCAGGCGAAGTATTACATGGTAAAGTATCGCGCATTCAACACGATAACCAAGCCATGTTTAAAGATATTGCCAACCCAATGCCTGTGGCACGTTATCACTCTTTAATGGGTAAAAATCTGCCTGACGAATTTATTGTCAATGCCGATTACAATGGTATCGTGATGGCAATTCGTCATAAAACCTTGCCAATCTGTGCTTTCCAATTCCATCCAGAAAGCATCCTTACTGTGCAAGGTTCGAAATTATTACAACAATCTGTGGAATGGTTATTAAACAGAGATTAAGGAAGAAAAATGATTACCGTATATGGATTAAAAGAAGTGCTTGCACCTCGTCGTCAAGATATTGCTGAAGTAATTTATAACTGTTTAAACCTTGGTTTAGACATTCCTCGCGGAAAGCATGCGATTCGTTTTTTATGTTTAGATAAAGAAGATTTTCTTTATCCTATCGATCGTAACAATGATTATACCGTTATTGAAATTAACCTTATGCAAGGTCGTATGGAAGGCACGAAAAAACGTTTAATCAAAATGCTCTTCAGCGAACTCGAATACAAAATTGGTATTAAATCTCACAACGTTGAAATTACGATTAAAGAACAACCGGCGCATTGTTGGGGTTTCCGTGGTATGACTGGCGATGAAGCACGCGATTTAGATTACGATATTTACGTATAAGGGACGAGATTATGCAAACGGCTCAATTATTAGAACAACTTTACAACGGAAAAACACTTAATAAAGAAGAAAGTGCGGTCATTTTTAATGCCATTATGCAAGGCGAGCTCAATAACGAACAAATCGCTGCCATGCTGATTGCGTTAAAAGTACGTGGTGCCACCATTGAGGAATTAAGTGGTGCGGTATCGGCATCCTTGCAAAATGCCAAATCATTCCCTCGACCTGACTACCCTTTTGCGGATATTGTAGGTACTGGCGGTGATGGTCAAAACACAATTAATATTTCTACTGCTAGCGCCATTGTTGCAGCCTCTATGGGTGCCAAAGTGGCAAAACACGGCAACCGTAGCGTATCAAGCAAATCAGGTGCCAGTGATGTATTAACCGCACTCGGTGTAAATGTGAATGTCATACCAGAACAAGCTCGTCAAGCGCTTGATGATATTGGCGTATGTTTCTTATTTGCTCAACAATATCACAGTGGGTTTAAACATGTGGCCCCTGTTCGTGCGGCATTAAAAACACGTACGCTTTTTAATATTTTAGGTCCATTAATTAACCCTGCTCGCCCAACTTATCACTTGCTTGGCGTGTATGCCCCTGAATTAGTGAAAACCTATGCTGAAACCGCTGTCGCATTAGGTCATCAACATACTTTTGTCGTTCATGGTGCTGGTCTTGATGAAGTCGCCGTACACGGTGAAACGCAAGTGGCAGAAATTAAAAATGGTAAAATTGACTACTTCACCTTAACGCCAGAAGATTTTGGTTTAAAAACACAATCTTTAGAAAGTTTACGTGGTGGCGAACCGCAAGAAAATGCCCAATATCTGACCGCACTTTTACAAGGTAAAGGCAAAGCGGAACATGCTAATGCGGTAGCGGCGAATGTGGCATTATTGCTGAAATTATTTGGTCATGATGACTTAAAACAAAATGTTCAAAATGTGTTGGCTCACCTTGTATCAGGCAAAGCGTTTGAAACATTACAGAATTTAACGTCATACTAGCTGCAGTGAAGAAAATGCTTACTAAATCTATATCATATATTCTTATTAACTAAATCTATAATGTTTTTCTAAAATGAAATGGAAATATATAAATCATTTAAAGGTAAATAAATCTTACTCAATAAAAAACAAATATGTAAGATTAAGTTTTATATTAATGTATTTAACTTTCTTTGTGGTAATGATGCTTTATTATGAAAAAAATAAGCTTATTTTTTTTACTGCAACATCTTTTTGGCTTTCTATGACTTTACCCGCTTTATCAAAAGTAACTATATTCAAGTTATTTAAAATTAATGACAAAAAAAGTGGAAAAGTTCTCTTAGCTATGCTTTATTTGCTGGCTGCTATACTTCAACTTCATCTTTCATTCGAATTCAATGAACATGATAAATATATACTAGCTGTAGTTATATCCATGCTATATGGACCAATAATCGCCTATAACCTCTCTCCCATATTGGATATATTCGATGATGAATTAAAAGATTTAAAATAGGTAACCTTGAATATGATCACCCAAGATTTCACCAAACCAATTGACTCTGCTACGGTGCTACAAAAAATCGTCTTAGACAAAGCACAATGGGTTAAAGCAAAGGAAGCTGAATTTCCGCTTTCACAATTTAAAGAAAACATTCAAAAATCTGACCGCTCTTTTTATGATGCGTTGGCTAAAGGGACACATCAAAAGCCCGCTTATATTTTGGAATGTAAGAAAGCCTCCCCTTCTAAAGGATTAATTCGTAATGAATTTAATTTAGACGAAATCGCCAATGTGTATAAACATTATGCATCAGCTGTTTCGGTGCTAACAGATGAGAAATACTTCCAAGGTAGATTTGACTATTTGCCTCAAGTACGTGACGTTGTCTCACAACCTGTATTGTGCAAAGATTTTATGATCAGCGAATATCAGGTTTATCTTGCGCGCTACTATCAAGCGGATGCTATTTTATTGATGCTTTCGGTAGTAAATGATGAAACCTATCGCGTACTGGCTGATCTGGCGCATTCTCTTGGCATGGGCGTATTGACGGAAACCAGCAACGAAGAAGAATTTGAGCGTGCTCTTGCATTAGGTGCAAAAATTATCGGCGTCAACAATCGTAATCTTCACGATCTCACCGTTGATTTAAACCGCGTGGTAGAACTCACACAAAAATATGCCGATCGCATTCCTGCTGATGCACGTATTATCAGCGAATCAGGGATTTATAATCACAGCCAAATTCGTGATTTGCAAAAAGTGGCACATGGCTTTTTAATCGGTAGCAGCCTAATGGGCAGTGCTGATTTAAATAATGCTGTGCGTGAAGTGATTTTTGGAGAAAATAAAGTATGCGGTTTAACTCGCACGCAAGATGTCAAAGAGGTTTACGCAAACGGAGCATTATACGGCGGCTTAATTTTCGTCGAACATTCAAAACGCTGTGTGAGCCTACGTCAAGCCCAAGAATTAGTGACAGCATCACCACTTCGTTTTGTGGGCGTATTCCAGAATCAAGAAATTGATTTTATTGTAAAAATCGCTAAACAATTGCAGCTTTATGCCGTTCAGCTACACGGTTCAGAAACCGCTGAATTTATTACCGCACTTCGTCACCAACTGCCTGAAGAAATACAAATTTGGAAAGCCATTTCGGTGAATACTGAAGCACAAAGTGCGGTTGATTTTACGGATGATTTAAATATCACTCGCTATATTTTCGATAGCCAATCAGCTAATCAACAAGGTGGCACAGGAAAAACCTTTAATTGGTCACTCATTCCTGAAAACTTGAAACACAAAATTATTTTGGCTGGTGGCATTTCACCTGACAATATTGAACAAGCCATTAAGCAAGGTTGCTTAGGGGTGGATCTCAATTCTGGTGTAGAAACTACCGCTGGCGTGAAAGATAGCGAAAAAGTGCGGTCAGTTTTTAAGACGATTTTGTCAAATTAATCTGATTGCTAAGGGGAAGCATTATGCAAAGAACAGCGTTAGTAACCGGCGCAACTGCCGGATTTGGTACGGCAATTTGTCGCACACTCATTGAAAATGGCTATCGTGTAATTGGCACGGGGCGGCGCGTAGCTCGTTTAGAACAATTACAGCAAGAATTAGGTGAAAACTTCCACTTTCTTGCCTTTGATATTTCAGATCGCCAAGCAACAGAAGATGCGTTCCATTCACTTCCCGCTAGTTGGCAATCCATTGATTTATTAGTGAATAATGCAGGATTAGCATTAGGCTTAGAAAGTGCAGATAAAGCGAATTTAGACGAT
This sequence comes from uncultured Haemophilus sp., assembly GCA_963517645.1. Taxonomy (GTDB): domain Bacteria; phylum Pseudomonadota; class Gammaproteobacteria; order Enterobacterales; family Pasteurellaceae; genus Haemophilus_D. The sequence goes on from CAUQGU010000047.1 coordinate 11,593, forward strand.
TGGATGCAAATGATTGATACCAATATTAAAGGTCTCGTCACCATTACTCGACTTGTTTTACCACAAATGGTAGAACGCAATTCAGGTCACATTATTAATTTAGGCTCAATTGCAGGCACTTATCCTTATCCAGGTGGCAATGTATACGGTGGCACTAAAGCTTTTATTAAACAATTTAGTTTAAATCTTCGAGCCGATCTTGCTGGAACTCAAATTCGCGTGACCAATGTAGAGCCAGGTCTTTGTGGTGGAACTGAATTTTCGAATGTTCGCTTTAAAGGTGACGATGCCCGAGCAGAAAAACTCTATGAAAATGTGGAATATGTCAGTCCACAAGATATTGCTAATATTGTGTTATGGCTCAATCAACAACCTGAACATGTCAATATTAATCGCATTGAAGTGATGCCTACTGCACAAACCTTTGCACCACTTAATGTCGCAAGAATTCAAAAATAACAAGGAAATATTATGTCAGAAACCCTTTTAAATCCTTATTTCGGTGAATTTGGCGGAATGTACGTACCGGAAATTCTCGTACCGGTACTACAACAGCTAGAAAAAGCCTTTGTTGAAGCAAAAGATGATCCTAAATTCCAACGTGAATTTCAAGATTTACTTAAAAATTATGCGGGCAGACCAACCGCACTTACTCTTTGCCGTAATTTAACCAAAGGGACAAAAGCAAAAATTTATTTAAAACGTGAAGATTTACTTCACGGTGGTGCCCATAAAACCAACCAAGTGTTAGGTCAAATTTTATTAGCAAAACGCATGGGTAAAACACGTATTATCGCAGAAACTGGTGCGGGCCAACATGGCGTGGCAACAGCCCTTGCTTGTGCAATGTTAGATATGCCTTGTCGTGTTTACATGGGGGCAAAAGACGTGGAACGCCAATCACCAAACGTCTTCCGTATGCGTTTGATGGGCGCAGAAGTGATTCCTGTACAAAAAGGTTCTTGCTCATTGAAAGATGCGTGCTGTGAAGCAATGCGTGATTGGTCAGCCAACTATGAAAACACCCATTATTTATTGGGTACAGCTGCAGGCCCTCATCCATTCCCAACCATTGTACGTGAATTCCAAAAAATGATTGGTGAAGAAACCAAACGTCAAATCTTAGAAAAAGAAGGGCGTTTACCGGATGCTGTCATCGCGGCAGTCGGTGGTGGCTCGAATGCGATTGGTATGTTTACGGACTTTATTGATGAAAAAGGCGTACGCTTAATTGGTGTGGAACCTGCTGGTCATGGCATCGAAAGTGGTGAACATGGTGCGCCATTAGGTCATGCAAAAGTGGGCATTTATTTCGGTATGAAATCACCTTTAATGCAAACTGAAGATGGTCAAGTGGAAGAATCCTACTCTATTTCTGCGGGCTTAGACTTCCCTTCTGTAGGGCCTCAACATGCTTACTTGCAAAGTATTGGTCGTGCAGAATACCCAAGTATTACAGATGATGAAGCATTAAACGCTTTCCAAGCATTAGCAAAACATGAAGGAATTATTCCTGCATTGGAAAGTTCTCATGCATTGGCGCATGCCTTAAAAATGATTCATCAAGAACCGAATAAAGAACAAATCTTAGTAGTGAATCTCTCTGGTCGTGGTGATAAAGATATTTTCACCGTTGATAAAGTTTTAAAAGAAAAAGGAATGCAATAATGAGCCGTTTTGAAACTAAATTTGCAGAACTTGCAGCAAAAAAAGAAGGGGCTTTTGTACCTTTCGTTACATTATGCGATCCAACATTTGATCGCTCTTTTGAGATTATTTGCACGTTAGTCGAAAATGGCGCAGATGCTTTGGAATTAGGCTTTCCATTTTCAGATCCACTATTAGACGGTCCCGTTATCCAGGCGGCTAATAATCGTGCATTGAATGCCGGACATAGCACAGAAGATAGCTTTAAATTACTCGCTAAAGTGCGGTCAACATATCCAAAGATTCCGATTAGCTTGCTCCTTTGCGCAAATTTAATTTTTGCGAAAGGCTTAGATAATTTCTATCAACGTTGTGCAGAAGTCGGCGTGGATGCGGTTTTAGTGGCAGATATTCCACTATTAGCAAAAGAAGACTATGTTCAAGCTGCTAAAAAGCATGGCATTCAACCTGTCTTTATTTGCCCACCAAATGCAGATGCCAAAACAGTACAAGGCGTTGCTGAAAACAGCGAAGGCTATACTTATTTAGTTTCTCGTGCAGGTGTAACAAGTGCAGAGAATCAAGCTCATGCAGCGAACTTAGATACACTCGTAGAGCAACTTAAAGCACACAAGGCGCCACCAATTCTACAAGGTTTTGGTATTGCTCAACCTGCTCAGGTACAAGAAGCCCTTCAACTAGGTGCCGCAGGCGCAATTTCAGGTTCAGCAACGGTAAAAATCATTGAGCGAAACCTAGATAATCAGGCTCAATGCTTATCTGAACTTGCCGAATTTGTTCGCAATATGAAAGCTGCAACCAAATAATAAATAAAAAAGTGCGGTTAAAATTAACCGCACTTTTGTTTTTCTTTTATTAATCCACAATTCGTAAATGAGATGCTGATTTCTGTGGTTTCTTTTCAGCTTTAGGTTTATCTATCGCTTCTGCAAAGCTTAATGGCTGTTCGGATGTTGGCTCACGATTTAGCTCATCGTAAATGTCCTCTGGTTCAAACATCACGCCATCACCATTTTCACGTGCATAAATGGCTAAAGCGGCCCCCATCGGAATATATAACTCACGCGCCACACCTTGGAAACGTGCATTAAACTGAATAAAATCATTCGTTAATTGCAAATTCCCAGTCGCCCCCGCTGAAAGATTTAAGACAATTTGCCCATCTTTCACATATTCCACAGGCACATTGGTACCATAATAATTAGCATCCACCACCAAATATGGGGTGAAATCGTTAT
>CAUQGU010000048.1:0-14345 GCA_963517645.1 uncultured Haemophilus sp.
TTCTTAAGATTCACAACAGCGCGTCGTTGTGTGGGGCGTATTATAGGCATTTCAGGCGCCTTTGCAAGATCTTTTTGTAAAAAAATGTAAATTTTTTTGCTGTTTGCTTACAAACGCAGCAACACAACGAGAAAAAATCATTTTAAAACGGTAATTCCATCAAATCCCCAGAGAGCCAACGCTTGTTCTAATTGGTGTTTACTCTCTACATCTTGCGTACAAAAAACCTGATTTTTCATCTCAGATTTTGACCGCACTTCTAATTTATCAAGTAAAAATTGTAGCCGTTTGGCAATAGCGAATCCAGGGTCCATAAAATTCTTCACTTGAGGTAAGCAAATTTGAATTTCATCTTTAATTAAAGGGAAATGCGTACAGCCTAAACAAATCGTATCTAAATTCTCTATTGAGGCCCAGGGGCTTAATTCATTTTTCAATGCAATCAAATCAACCGATTTCCCTTGAATTTTATGCTCTGCGATTTCAACCAATTTAGTTGAGCCTAATCGTTCAACTATACAATGGGCGGCAAACTGATAGATAAGATCATTAACATAAGGGCGTTTAACCGTACCCTTTGTTGCCAATAGCCCAATATGTTTCGTTTGTGAGATTTCTGCTGCAGGCTTAATAGCGGGCACAGTACCTACAATCGGAATAGAAAATTGTTCACGTAAAGGCGGTAACACCACCGTACTCGCGGTATTACAAGCAATCACAATGGCATCAAGTGGATAATCCTGATTAATTTTTTTACAAATATCCAATGTTCGCTGAATGATTGTTTCTTCTGATTTTTCTGAATAAGGAAAGCCTGCATTGTCAAAGCAATACAAATAATGGTTATCGGGCATCAGCTTTTTCGCTTCCCGATAAACGCTTAAGCCTCCCATTCCTGAATCAAAGAAAAGTACCGTTGATTTATTCATTTATAAAACTCTTTCAAAAATAACCGCACTTTAGGCATTCGAATAAATTTCTCGATTATTTAGCCAACGACGAATTAAACTTTCTGCCACATCCGGGTATTTCACAATTAATGCTTTAGCATAATGTTGAACGGTTGGGATCATTTTACGATCGCGCATTAAATTCGCCACCTTAAATTCAGCGATACCCGTCTGCTTGGTACCCAACACTTCACCAGGTCCGCGAATTTCTAAATCTTTCTCTGAAATCACAAAGCCATCTTGGCTATCACGTAATACCTGCAAACGTTTTTGCGAGACTTTACCTAACGGCGGTTTATACATTAAGACACAAAAAGAAGCCGTACTGCCACGCCCTACTCGGCCTCGTAACTGATGGAGTTGTGATAAGCCCAAACGCTCTGCATTTTCAATGATCATTAGACTGGCATTCGGCACATCTACGCCTACTTCGATCACGGTTGTAGCCACAAGCAAATCGAGTTTTGCATTTTTAAAGGCAGCCATAATATCTTGTTTTTCTTGCGATTTCATTCGCCCATGTACAAGGCCAATTTTAAGCATCGGCAAGGCTTTCGTTAAATCTTCCCAAATTGCCTCGGCTGCTTGCGCTTCTAATACTTCAGATTCATCAATTAAAGTACAGACCCAATAAGCCTGACGTTTTTCATTAATACAGGCGTTTTTGACTCGAGCAACGATTTCATCACGACGCTCTTCTGAAATAACCACTGTCGTAATCGGCGTTCTGCCTGGTGGCAATTCGTCAATAATCGACGTATCAAGATCAGCATAAACCGTCATCGCTAATGTTCTTGGGATTGGTGTTGCAGTCATAATCAGTTGATGGGGATAAAATCCTGCTTTTTCACCTTTTTCTCGCAACATTAACCGTTGATGCACCCCAAAACGATGTTGCTCATCAATAATCACCAAGGCTAAATCAGCAAATTCCACTTCTTCTTGGAATAAAGCATGTGTGCCCACCACCATTTGCACAGCACCCGATTTAATCTTTTCCAATTCGGTTTGGCGAGCTTTCCCTTTCACCTTACCCGCTAACCAGCCTACTTCAATACCAAAAGGTTCTAACCAACGGCGAAAATTATTGGCATGCTGTTCCGCTAAAATTTCCGTTGGTGCCATTAAAGCCACTTGTTTGCCATTATCAATCGCTAATAAGGCAGCTAAGGCTGCCACTAATGTTTTCCCCGAGCCTACATCCCCTTGAACAAGTCGCATCATTGGATAATCTTTCGCTAAATCCTGTTCAATATCCGCCACGACTCTATTTTGGGCATTTGTTGGTTGAAAAGGCAAAGATACAAGAAAACGTTGCTTCAAATCGGTTTGATAATGCAGTGGCAATGCTAAAAACTGCTGTGTACCCAACCGCACTTTTTGCATCGCAAGATTATGTGCAAGAAGCTCTTCAAAGATAAGTCGTTGTTGTGCCGGATGCTGTCCTTTCTCCAAAATATCTAATGAGATATCTGGCGGTGGACGATGCAAAAATCGAATAGCATCCTTTAAGCTAAAAGGATGCGGATTAAATTCATTAGGTAAAATTTCCGTTAATTGGATTTTATCGAGTAAAGCCAATGCTTGATCGGTTAGCTTACGTAATGAATTTTGTTTTAAACCTTCCGTTGTGGAATAAATTGGTGTGAGCGTTTCCTCTAAAACTAATGGCGCATTATCCCGTATAATTTGATACTCAGGATGATGAATTTCCGCCATAAAGCGCCCGCGTTTAATTTCCCCAAACGCTTTAACGCGCGTACCAATCTGAAAACTATTTTTCATCCCTGCATTAAAATTGAAGAAACGAAGCATAATTTTGCTCGTTCCATCAGAAAGACTTACAGTTAAAATAGGACGGCGCCCAAAGGCAACTTCACAGGTTTGGACAACACCTTCAATGGTGGCATATTGTTCAGGGCGAAGATCGGCAATAGGCGTAATTCTCGTGCGATCTTCATAACGGATAGGTAAATGAAAAAGCAAGTCTTGGAGATTATGAACTCCAAGACGGCTTAATTTATCGGAGATTGCCGCGCCAACACCAGATAAAGTGGTTAGAGGAACGGCATCGAGAAGTTGCGTGCTCATTATGCTTCATTAATATTGCGCTTCAAACGAATCACACTGGTAATTTGTTTTATTTTTCGCATAATGTTTTCTAAATGATAGATATCTCTCGCGCCAACTTGGATAATGACTAATAGCACATTATTCTCTAATTCTTCCGTCCAAATACTTTGAATATTACTTTCACAAGTCGCGACGGCTGTCATGAGGCTACCTAATACATTTTGTTCATTAAGCATTTCAATGTGTAATTCGGCATCAAAATTGACCGCACTTTCAGTCTCTTCCCATTTTGCCGCGGTGAAATCTTTGGCATTGCTTGACGTTAAATTAGAACAAGCTTGATGATGTACAACCACACCTTTCTTCGCAGTACTTAATGCCACGATCGGATCACCTGGAATTGGATGACAACATTGAGCGAAAGACGCTTTCATTTCTCCATCTCGGCTCAATGTTAGTGTACTTTGAGTATTTTCAGACACACCATCCACATCAATTTCAATGGCTTCATCCATTAATTGATGCGCAATGACACTCGACATTTGATTGCCTACACCGATTTCCTCAAAAAGCTCATTGAGACTTGAGAGGTTCAATTCATTTAGTAACGCTTGGATTTTCTCTTCAGAAACTTCAGAGAGATAATGAGGTTTCAAAGCCATTTCTAGCTGTTTTTTGCCCGTCTGAACCGCATCATCTGCACGCAATAATTTTAAGAAATGACGAATGCGGGTTCTTGCGCGAGCCGTCACTACAAAGTTTAACCAGCTAACGCTTGGATGAGTATTTTCACTGGTCACAATCTCAACGGTTTGACCAGATTCTAAAGCTTGTGATAACGGATAAGGTTTATGCTCTACTACTGCAGCAACACAATGATTTCCCACATCAGAATGCACTGCATAAGCAAAATCAACAGCTGTTGCGCCCATTGGTAATTCAACGATACGACCTTTCGGCGTAAAGACATAGATTTCTTTCGGGAAAAACTCAGATTTTACATTTTCAATAAACTCAAAGGAGTTACCCACGTTTTGTTGAATATCCACCAAGCTTTGTAACCAACGTTGTGCCCGTACTTGCGCAGTGGTACTATCGTTTTTACCACCTTCTTTATATACCCAATGGGCTGTGATCCCCATCTCGGCAACCTGTTCCATTTCTTCAGTTTGCAGATGGACTTCTACCGGAACACCATGAGGGCCAATCATTGAGGTTTGTAAAGCTTGATAACCATTCGCGCGAGGGACAGCAATATAATCTTTCACTTTACCTGGACGAGGCTTATACAAACTATGCATTTGTCCTAATCCACGATAGCAATCATCGACTGAATTCACAATTACACGAAAAGCATAAATATCCATAATGGAATGGAATTTCTGATCTTTTGTGCGCATTTTTTGATAAATTTTATAAAGATGCTTTTCTCGTCCCCAAATACGATTTGGAATGCCAACATGCTCAAGGCGTTGTGAAATATCATTAGAAATACGTTGAATCAATTCCTGACGTGAACCACGAGCCTGTTCGACAAATTTTTTAAGTACTTCATAACGGCGAGGATGCATTGCTTCAAAAGATAAATCTTCTAATTCATTCTTGATATGCTCTATACCTAAACGGTGAGCTAATGGACAGTAAATCTCTAAGGTTTCTTTTGCAATGCGACGACGTTTATCTGGACGCAATGAACCCAGTGTTCGCATATTATGAGTACGGTCAGCCAGTTTGATTAAGACGACGCGAATATCTCGAGTCATCGCTAAAATCATTTTGCGGAAGTTTTCAACCTGTGCTTCTTGGCGGGTACGGAATTTCAATTTATCCAGTTTAGATACGCCATCTACAATTTCGGCTACGCTAGCACCAAACTCATCTTTTAATTGGGATTCGGTATAAGGGGTATCTTCGATAACATCATGCAATAATGCCGCCATGACAGCTTCATGGTCTAAATGCATTTCCGCAATGATTGAAGCCACTGCAACTGGGTGAGTAATGTAAGGTTCGCCGCTTGAGCGAAATTGTCCTTCGTGAGCATCTCGCGCAATGACGAATGCACGTTTGATTAATTCAATTTTATCGGCGGGCAAATACCCCTGAATAATTCGATCTAAATCGGCAAACAATTCCAAAGGACACCTGACTTTTTGTAGAGAGAAAGACTAGGCGATCAAAATACTTTAATTTTGACCGCACTTTAATGAGATTATTCTGCGATTAACGCTACTGCCACTTCTTCGTTACGTTGAGAAGCTGCCTCATCTAAATACTCTTTTGCATCCATGATTTCTTGGTTGATTAACCCTTTTTCAATTTCACGTAATGCAATTACCGTTGGTTTATCGTTATCTTCCGGCACTAACGGCTCACTTTGATGTAGCTCTAATTGTCTCGCACGACGAGCGGCGGTTAAAATTAAATCAAAACGGTTACCAATTTTTTCTACTGCATCTTGCACAGTCACTCGAGCCATGTTTTACTCCGATGTTAAAAATAATGTCTATAAAGGGAAAATATTGTACTCAATTCAAGCTTATTTTGCTAGTAGCTGATGAATTAAGTCTGCATTTTCTGTTTGTTGATAAGCTTTAGTCAAGCGTTCTGCCTGCAAAATGCTTTGTAAATCTGCCAATGCCTGTTCAAAATTATCGTTCACAATAACATAATCATATTCATCATAATGTGAAATTTCGCTGATTGCTTTTGACATTCGCTCAGCAATAACCTCTTTGCTATCCTGTCCGCGTCCAACCAAGCGACGCTCCAATTCAGGCAATGATGGTGGCAAAATAAAAATGCTTTTTACAGAAGGTACTTTTTGACGAATTTGCTGTGCACCTTGCCAATCAATATCTAAAAACACATCAATGCCTTTTGCTAAGTTTTCTTCAATTGCTGGCAATGAAGTGCCGTAATAATTGCCACCAAACACTTTTGCATATTCTAAGAAATGACCTTTTTCAATTAAGGTTTCAAATTCTTCTACTGAAACAAAATAATAATGCACACCATGACTTTCGCCTGGACGAGGAGAACGTGTCGTGTGTGAAATAGACACCATTTTTTTCGTGCCTTGATTTTTTTCTAATAATGCGGAAATTAATGATGACTTGCCCGCCCCACTCGGTGCAGAAAGAATATATAAATTACCTTGAGACATAATTAAAACCTCTTATTGTTGTTTGTTTTTATTATACAAAAAGAAAATGAAAAGTGCGGTCAAATTTTCATTTGTTTTACCAAATTGTTAAAAAGTGATCGAGATCACAAAAAAGTGGTATATACCCTTTTTTTTATCAAAATGCCCGTGCTATAATCCAGAAGAACTCGTTAGAGCAACGATTTTGTTTAACTTAAAAATAGAAGGTGAAAATCTTATGGCTATTAAAATTGGTATCAACGGTTTCGGCCGTATCGGTCGTATCGTATTCCGTGCAGCACAACAACGTGATGACATCGAAGTTGTAGGTATCAACGACTTAATCGACGTTGAATACATGGCTTACATGTTGAAATACGATTCAACTCACGGTCGTTTTGACGGTACTGTTGAAGTTAAAGACGGTAACTTAGTAGTAAACGGTAAAACTATCCGTGTTACTTCTGAACGTGATCCTGCAAACCTTAATTGGGGTGCGATCGGCGTTGATGTTGCAGTTGAAGCAACTGGTTTATTCTTAACTGATGAAACAGCACGCAAACACATCACTGCTGGTGCGAAAAAAGTCGTATTAACAGGTCCTTCTAAAGATAGCACACCTATGTTCGTACGTGGTGTAAACTTCGGTGCATACGCTGGTCAAGACATCGTGTCTAACGCATCTTGTACGACAAACTGTTTAGCACCTTTAGCACGTGTTGTTCACGAAACTTTCGGTATCAAAGATGGTTTAATGACTACAGTTCACGCAACCACTGCAACTCAAAAAACTGTTGATGGTCCATCAGCTAAAGACTGGCGCGGTGGTCGTGGTGCATCACAAAACATCATCCCTTCATCTACCGGTGCTGCGAAAGCTGTTGGTAAAGTATTACCAGCATTAAACGGTAAATTAACAGGTATGGCGTTCCGTGTTCCTACTCCAAACGTTTCTGTAGTTGACTTAACTGTAAACTTAGAAAAACCAGCAACTTACGAACAAATCAAACAAGCAATCAAAGATGCAGCTGAAGGTAAAACTTTCAACGGCGAATTAAAAGGCGTTTTAGGTTACACTGAAGATGCAGTAGTTTCTACAGACTTCAACGGTTGTGCTTTAACTTCTGTATTTGATGCTGATGCGGGTATCGCATTAACTGACTCTTTCGTTAAATTAGTATCTTGGTACGATAACGAAACTGGTTATTCAAACAAAGTATTAGACTTAGTTGCACATGTTTACAACTACAAAGGCTAATCAAAAATAGCTAAAAAATTAACCGCTCTTTTTAGAGCGGTTTTTTTATTTCCAATCCATTTCACTTAATCAATATTTTTAAATTCTTTATTTCTCATCCAGAGATAAAAATAGAAAAATAAATATGTCTATTATTTATTCTATATTCACAAAATAACAACATTTCACTAGATTTTAAATTTATTTCGTTTATATTAGCGTACAGTTGTTCGCTCAAATAAGGCTTATATGAATTTAGAACGTCATTTCGTCAATCGAATTCGTCAACAGGCAAAAATTCGTCAAAATGCAACCGCACTTCGCCATAAAATTAATGGCTTGTGGAAAGATATTTCATGGAACGCATTCCAACAACAGCTTGATCAGCTTTCATTAGCTTTTCTTGCTTGCAATATTCAAGTACAAGATAAAATTGCGATTTTTGCGCACAATATGTCACGCTGGACAATCGCAGATATTGCAGCCCTTCAAGTCCGTGCTATTACCGTTCCCATTTATGCAACCAATACGGCACAACAAGCCGAATTTATTTTAAATCATGCCGATGTTAAAATTCTGTTTGTTGGTGATCAAGAACAATATGATCAAGCGTTAGAAATTGCGCATCAATGCCCTCAATTACAAAAAATTGTGGCCATGAAAGAACAGATTCAATTGACTGAAACTACACTTTCTTGCCATTGGGAAGATTTAATTCAATTAGGTACAGAAGAATTCCAAACTGAATTTGAAACTCGTTTAGCAAGTAAAACGATGGATGATTTATTCACAATCATCTACACATCAGGCACAACAGGTGAACCGAAAGGCGTCATGCTTGATTACAGTAACTTGGCACATCAACTTGAAGCCCATGATATTGCGTTAGATGTTAATCAAGATGAGGTTTCACTTTCTTTTTTACCATTTAGCCACATTTTTGAGCGAGCTTGGGTTGCCTATGTGTTACATCGCGGAGCAATTCTTTGTTATCTCGAAGACACCAATCAAGTACGTGAAGCATTAACAGAAGTGCGCCCAACCTTTATGTGTGCCGTACCGCGTTTCTATGAAAAAATTTATTCTGCTGTGCTTGATAAAGTCCAAAAAGCGCCTTTTATTCGTCAGATGATTTTCCATTGGGCGATTGCAGTGGGACAAAAACGTTTTGATCTTCTCTCTCAAAATAAAAAAGTCCCGTTCTTCTTGCAAAAACGCTATGCGCTTGCCGATAAGCTGGTACTTTCTAAACTGCGTTCATTGTTAGGCGGACGAATTAAAATGATGCCTTGCGGTGGCGCGAAATTAGAGCCAAGCATTGGCCTTTTCTTCCATAGCATTGGGATTAATATCAAACTCGGTTATGGTATGACAGAAACCACAGCTACCGTCTCTTGCTGGGATGATCATCATTTTAATCCGAATTCTATTGGTAAATTAATGCCAAACGCAGAAGTTAAAATTGGTGAAAATAACGAGATTCTGGTGCATGGTGGCATGGTAATGAAAGGCTACTATAAAAAACCTGAAGAAACGGCTCAAGCCTTCACTGAAGATGGCTTCTTGAAAACGGGAGATGCCGGTGAGTTTGATGCTGAAGGTAATTTATTTATTACCGACCGCATTAAAGAATTGATGAAAACCTCTAACGGTAAATACATTGCACCACAATACATCGAAGGTAAAATTGGCAAAGATAAATTTATCGAACAAATTGCGATTATTGCTGATGCCAAAAAGTATGTTTCTGCCTTAATCGTACCTTGTTTTGATAGCGTGGAAGACTATGCGAAGAAACTAAATATTAAGTATCAAGATCGCATAGAATTACTCAAACACTCTGACATTATCAAAATGTTTGAGCAACGTATCGAAAGTCTTCAAAAAGAACTGGCACACTTTGAGCAAGTGAAGAAATTTACGCTACTCTCTCAGGCATTTAGCGTAAAACTTGGTGAAATCACGCCTACGCTCAAATTACGCCGAAAAGTAATTATGGAACGTTATCGTCATATCATTGATTCGATGTATTCCAACAATAAAGAGAACAAGGAAAATAAAGAATAAAAAAGTGCGGTGAATTTCACCGCACTTTTTTATTTTAACGAAAATGATTTATTCGACTTCGACCAGCACACCTTCTTGGTGAGGTTTCAATACGCCAACCTCACTAAGCTCAATACCGGCTTTTTTCGCAATCTCTAAGATTTCCGCTTCACTTTCAGCTTTAACCGCAATCAACAAGCCACCTGAAGTTTGAGGATCACAAAGTACCGCCTTTTGATAATCCGTAAGAGGACCGATTTTATGACCATAGCTTTCAAAGTTACGGCTGGTTCCACCAGGTACACAACCTTCAGCAATATAATCTGCTACGCCATCTAATAATTTGATTTTATCAAAATGCACAACCGCATTAAGGTTTGAGCCTTCACAGATTTCAGCTAAATGTCCTAATAAACCAAAGCCAGTGACATCCGTCATGGCGGTTACACCTGCAACTTCCGCAAATTGGCTACCAATCAGGTTCATTTGACACATGGCTGCCGTTGCTAAGCCTTGATGTTCTGGTTTTAACTTGCCTTTTTTCTCAGCAGTAGTCAGCACGCCGATACCTAATGGTTTGGTTAAATAAAGCTTACAATTTGCTTCTGCTGAGGCATTACGTTTTACACGTTCGGTTGCAATAACGCCCGTTACAGCTAAACCAAAAATGGGTTCTGGCGCATCAATCGAGTGACCTCCAGCAAGGGAAATCCCCGCTTGATGACAAGCAAAACGGCCACCATCAACTATTTTCTGTGCTACTTCTGCCGGCAATTTATTAATCGGGAAACCTAAAATGGCAATCGCCATAATCGGCTTTCCGCCCATTGCGAAAATATCGCTAATGGCATTGGTTGCGGCAATACGTCCAAAATCAAAAGGATCGTCCACAATCGGCATAAAGAAATCCGTGGTACTGATAATTGCAGTACCATTACCAAGATCATAAACCGCTGCATCATCCGCTGTTTCATTTCCCACTAATAAATTGGGATCAGCAAATTTTTCGAGTTTAGTCTGTAAAATTGTCCCTAACACCTTAGGCGAAATTTTACAGCCTCAACCTGCGCCGTGGCTGTATTGTGTTAAACGAATCTCATCCGTCATATTCAATCCTTTGTTAAAATAACGTATTTCTTACACAAAAAGAGCGGTCAGAAAAAGCCGTATTTAAGAGGCTAACTTCTCCACTTTTGCTTGCTTGATCATGTTATCGCTGACTTCTAAAATGGTAATTCTTAAGCCATTGATTTCACAAACAGTTCCTTCATCAGGAATATCTTCAAGATGCTCGAGAATCAAACCATTAAAGGTACGTGCATCTTCTGTATCTAATTCCCAACTAAACATTTTATTCAAATCACGAAGATTTGCCGAACCTTCAATAATCATCGAACCATCAGATTGCTGAACAACTTCTTGTTCAATGGTCGGTGCTGTAGTGGTTGTAAAATCACCTACAATTTCTTCTAAAATATCTTCAAGAGTAACTAATCCTTTAATATCACCATATTCGTCCACCACTAAACCGATACGTTCTTTTTTCGTACGGAAATTCGCTAATTGTGTTTTCAGTGGTGTCCCTTCTGGAATGAAGTATACTTCATCGACGGCACGTAATAAGGTTTCTTTGGTAAATTCATTTTTTTCTAATAACAAACGAAACGCTTCACGCACACGCAAAATCCCTAATACTTGTTCATCAAGGCTGCCTTTATACAACACAATTCGGTTATGTGGTGCATGATTAAGTTGGCGCATAATAGCTTTCCAATCATCATCGATATCAATCCCAGCAATTTCATTACGTGGTACCATGATATCGTCGACAGTCACCGTTTCCATATCTAAAATAGAGAGCAACATTTGTGGATGCTGTTCATCTGGAGTAGCTTCTCCCGCTTCCGATACAATACTACGAAGTTCTTCACGGCTAATCACTTGTTTTTGCATATCGGGTTTTAAACCCACCATTCGCATTAAGGTTTTCGTAAAAATATTCATTAACCAAACTAATGGATAGAACACTTTTAACAATAGCGACAAAATGTGACTTGAAAATAATCCCACTTTCTCTGGATGCATCGCCGCAACGGTTTTAGGGAAAATTTCAGAAAAAACAAGCATAGCAAAGGTTAATAAACCTGTTGCGATTGCTACACCCGCATCACCATATAAACGCATACCAATCATGGTTGCAATAGCGGAAGCACTGATGTTAACAAGGTTATTAAAGATCAGAATAAAACTTAACAAGGTATCGGGCTTCTCGAGCAGTTTTTCTGCTTTTTGCGCGCCTTTATTGCCTTGTTCCGCCATAAAACGAAGGCGATATTTATTGAGAGAGAGTAATCCGGTTTCTGAGCCGGAGAAATAGGCTGATAAAACTAAACAAATAATGAGTGTAATAAATAAAGTACTAAGGGGGATACTGTCCAAGGGTAAATCCTTTTGTTCATTAATCAACAAAAAGTGCGGTCATTTTCACCGCACTTTTTACCTGTTCTTTGATTTTAATTAAATCAAACGGCTACCAAAATAGCCAATCGTAAGCAGAATGATACCTGAAATTGCGTAAATAATCATCCTTTTTCCGCGCCAGCCCAATCGCCAATGACCAAAACAAGCAATACCAAAACTAATCCAAGCTAGGAAAGAGAAAATTGCTTTGTGCAGATTTTCTGGGGTCACTGCTTGCAACACATGATAAGTGCCTGAAATTAACGTCAGCGTGAGTAAAACCTCCCCCATGGCAAATAAACAAAAGAAATGGCGTTCTACTGCCATCAATGGCGGAATTGCTGGCGAAAATTGAATTTTACGTTTTTTCAAATTACGGTCTAACCATACCAATTGGATCACATAAAGCGTTGCAATAAAACAAACTGCATAGGTAAATAGCGACAAGCCAATATGGAATAACATCAACGTATTTTGATTAAGCATTTGAATAATGTGGCTTGATAAGAATGTCGCAAAGATCAAGCTAATGATCGAAAACGCATACACTATCGGTAAAACAAACCACATTGTCGAAACGAGAAACATTGAAAGCGTCGCCAATGCCGCAATAATGACGCTCATTAAGGAAGCGATTTGCATTAGCGTAAAACTTTGCCCTGATGCAAGATCCTCTAGCAGAGGGAACGTGCTGACTGCATGCAGAACAATTGCTGCAAGTGCGGTCAGAAAAAACGGAATTTTACTTTGACTCAACTTCCCTTCTGATGAATTCATCAAAAACGGGGCGATCAACAATAAACTAAGAATGTAAAAAATAATCGAAAAAAGGGCAAACCACATAATGCTTTCTCTTTACTAGGAATTATTCTTATTTTAACGGATCTTTTCTCTAGATCGCCATAATTTTATTTGAAATGATGAAAAACGCCCAAATTTCGGTATAATCACGGCAATTTTTTAAGAAAAAACAGGATTTAAAATGTTTGAGAATTTATCGGATCGCCTTTCCAAAACGCTACGCAACATTAGCGGTAAAGGGCGTTTAACTGAAGATAATATTAAAGAAACGCTACGCGAAGTGCGTATGGCGTTATTAGAAGCTGATGTTGCTTTGCCTGTCGTACGTGAATTTATTGCTAAAGTAAAAGAAAGCGCATTAGGCGAAGAAGTCAATAAAAGCTTAACACCTGGCCAAGAGTTCTTAAAAATCGTTCAACGTGAACTCGAAAAAGCCATGGGTGAAGCCAATGAGAGCTTAAACCTAGCAACACAGCCACCCGCAGTTATTTTAATGGCGGGTTTACAAGGTGCGGGTAAAACCACCAGCGTGGGTAAATTAGCAAAATTCTTACGCGAACGTCATAAAAAGAAAGTGCTTGTAGTATCTGCCGACGTATACCGTCCTGCAGCGATCAAACAACTTGAAACCTTAGCGCAATCTGTTGGCGTGGATTTCTTCCCATCTGATGTTAAACAAAAACCGGTAGAGATTGCCAAAGCGGCACTTGCTGACGCCAAACTCAAATTCTACGATGTGTTAATTGTGGATACCGCGGGTCGCTTACACGTTGATAGCGAGATGATGGATGAAATCAAGCAAGTTCATGCGACATTAAATCCAATTGAGACCCTCTTCACCGTTGATGCAATGACCGGTCAAGACGCAGCAAATACAGCAAAAGCCTTCAATGAAGCTTTGCCACTTACTGGGGTTATCTTAACCAAAGTGGATGGTGATGCACGTGGTGGTGCGGCCTTATCTATCCGTCAAATCACCGGCAAACCGATTAAATTCCTAGGTGTGGGCGAAAAAACAGAAGCCCTCGAGCCATTCCATCCTGATCGCGTAGCGTCGCGTATTTTAGGCATGGGTGATGTGCTTTCCCTTATCGAAGATCTTGAACGTTCAGTAGATCGCGAAAAAGCGGAAAAAATGGCACAGAAATTCAAGAAAGGTGATGATTTCACCCTAGACGATTTCCGTGAACAGCTCCGTGAGATGAAAAAAATGGGCGGTATGATGTCGATGCTTGAAAAATTACCGGGTGCAAAAAACTTACCGGATCATGTCAAAAATCAAGTAGATGACAAAATGTTTATCAAAATGGAAGCTATCATTAATTCCATGACCTTAAAAGAACGTGCCAATCCAGATATTATCAAAGGATCTCGCCGTCGTCGCATTGCATTAGGTTCCGGCACACAAGTGCAAGATGTGAATAAGTTGCTGAAACAATTTGATGAAATGCAACGTATGATGAAGAAAATGCGTAAAGGCGGAATGGCGAAAATGATGCGCGGCATGCAAGGCTTAATGGGCGGAGGCGGCTTAGGCGGCCTTGGCGGTTTAGGCGGCATGTTTAAACGTTAATCCCCTCTTCAAATAAAGTGCGGTCAAAAATCAATAGGTTTTTGGCCGTATTTTTTATCT
>CAUQGU010000049.1:0-13859 GCA_963517645.1 uncultured Haemophilus sp.
AGTTATTAACCCTTGCTGATTTAGTGAATTTATCTCATTGGATTAGCACTTTTATCGACCATAATTAAAACGGAAATCCGAATGGAACTGCAAGAAATTGAACGTATTTTAAAAGAAAGCCTGAATGTAGATGAGGTTTATGCTCAAGGTGAAAATGCTCACTTTGGTGTGATTGTAGTAAGTGATGAAATCTCAGCACTTTCCAAATTAAAACAGCAACAAACTATTTACGCGCCATTAATGCCTTACTTTCAAACTGGCGAAATTCACGCTTTAACTATTAAAACCTATACCACTGCAAAGTGGAAAATGGATCGTCTATTACATCAAGCAAGCTAGGATTTTCTATGGAAAAATTTCGTGTTTATGGCGGGCAATCTCGCTTAAGTGGTACTGTAACCATCTCTGGTGCAAAAAATGCTGCACTTCCTATTCTTTTTGCCGCAATTTTGGCAACTGAGCCAGTTAAATTAACAAATGTACCAGAACTAAAAGATATTGATACCACTTTAAAAATCTTACGTAAACTTGGCGTTGTGGCAGAGCGTGATGCTGAAGGTGCAGTATTATTAGATTGTTCTAAAATTGATCACTTCGTTGCACCGTATGAATTAGTAAAAACCATGCGTGCTTCTATTTGGGCATTAGCACCATTGGTGGCTCGCTTTAATCAAGGTCAAGTTTCTTTACCGGGCGGTTGTTCTATCGGTGCACGTCCAGTCGATCTTCACATTAGTGGCTTAGAAAAACTCGGTGCAACGATTGAACTTGATGAAGGTTATGTAAAAGCAGTTGTCGCAGATCGTCTTGTGGGTACACGTATTGTGATGGAAAAAGTGAGCGTTGGTGCAACTTTATCTATCATGATGGCTGCAACGCTTGCAAAAGGTACAACAATTATTGAAAACGCTGCTCGCGAGCCGGAAATTGTTGATACGGCAGATTTTCTCAACAAAATGGGCGCTAAAATTACAGGTGCAGGTACGGATCATATTGTTATTGAAGGTGTTGAACGTTTAACTGGTTGCGAGCACAGCATTGTGCCAGATCGTATTGAAACTGGTACATTCTTAATTGCAGGTGCTATTTCTGGTGGTCGCGTGGTATGTAAAAATACCAAAGCGGATACCATGGATGCGGTAATTGATAAACTTCGTGAAGCGGGTGCACAAGTTGAAGTCACAGAAGATAGCATTACCTTGGATATGCATGGCAATCGTCCAAAAGCTGTTAATATTCGTACTGCACCACACCCAGGTTTCCCAACCGATATGCAAGCTCAGTTCACTTTGTTAAACATGGTGGCAGAAGGTACAAGTATCATCACTGAAACCATCTTTGAAAACCGCTTTATGCATATTCCAGAATTAATTCGTATGGGTGGTAAAGCTGAGATTGAAGGTAATACTGCAGTGTGTCATGGTGTTGAGCATCTTTCTGGTGCAGAAGTGATGGCAACAGATTTACGCGCATCAATCAGCCTTGTCTTAGCAGGTTGTATCTCAAGTGGTGAAACCATTGTTGATCGTATTTATCACATCGATCGTGGTTATGAACACGTTGAAGATAAACTTCGTTGCTTAGGTGCGAAGATTGAACGTTTCTCTGAAAAGAGCGAAGAAGTTTAATTAAATCCAGATAAAAAAGAGCGGTCAATTTTGACCGCTTTTTTATTTTCTATTCATTATTTTTTCGAATAATCTCTCGCCCCAAAAATGGCTGTGCCAATACGCACCATGGTCGAGCCACATTTAATGGCAGTTTGCATGTCATCGGTCATCCCCATAGAAAGCGTATCAATTTGCTGATGAGGGAAAGCGACTTTAAGCTGCTCAAATAATTGTTCCATTTGGCTAAAGGCCGCTTCTTGTTCAGCAATATTATCTGTTGGAGCAGGGATAGCCATTAATCCACGTAAACGTAAGTACGGTAGATTTTCAATGTGTTTTGCAAGCTCAATCATTTCACTCGGCTGAATGCCTGATTTACTCGCTTCATCACTGATATTTATTTGAATTAAAACATTCAAAGGGGCTTTATTGGCAGGACGTTGTTCATTTAAACGATCGGCAATTTTTGCACGTTCTAATGTTTGCATCCAATCGAAATGTTCTGCTACAAGACGCGTTTTATTAGATTGTAGTGGCCCAATAAAATGCCATTCAAGTTGAATATTCTGTGCTTCAAAATACTGAATTTTATCTACGCCTTCTTGAACGTAGTTCTCCCCAAATGCTTTTTGTCCGGCTTGATAGGCTTCTAAAATCGCTTCATTAGGTTTGGTTTTAGAAACGGCTAATAAAGTGACCGCACTTTCAGGACGATGAGCAAGTTGATTGGAGGCTTGGATTTTTTGATGGATGGTTTCGAGTGCTTGTTGAATTGTCATAATTCCCTTCCTGACCAATGTGAAACTCTCTTCATTCTACACCAAAGCGATGATTTTTAGAAAAAATCTTCATTTTTTTGATTTTATGTTTGACAAGCCCGCGCTTTTTCGGTATTTCTAAATACATCTTTTTTTCAAGGTTAAAATACAATGAAAAATAACCGCACTTTCACGATTACCACCATTATTATGACCATTACGACCATTAATGGGGCGGGTTAGTGCGTAACAAACAGGATCAAGAAAACCCGCATTCAGTCTAGTGCGGGTTTTTTAGTATTTAAAAATCACAACATCTGAGGATATTATCATGCGCGTATTAAAATTTGGTGGCACTTCATTAGCCAACCCTGAGCGTTTCTCGCAAGCGGCTCAATTAATCGAAAAAGCTCATTTGGAAGAGCAGGCGGCTGGTGTCTTATCTGCTCCTGCAAAAATTACTAACCATCTTGTTGCCCTCTCTGAAAAAGCCGCATTAAACCAACCTACTGATACCCACTTTAACGAAGCCATTGAGATTTTCTATAACATCATTAATGGTTTACACGCTGAAAATAATAAATTTGATCTTGCTGGTACTAAAGCCCTCATTGATGCAGAATTTGCTCAAATTAAAGGCTTATTAGAAGAAATCCGCCAAGCTGGCAAAGTAGAAGATAAAGTTAAAGCAACTATTGACTGTCGTGGTGAAAAATTATCGATTGCGATGATGAAAGCGTGGTTTGAAGCGCGTGGATACAGTGTTCACATTGTTGATCCAGTTAAGCAATTATTAGCACAAGGTGGTTACTTAGAATCTTCAGTTGATATTGACGAATCGACAAAACGCGTTGATGCGAAAAGTATCGGTAAAGATAAAGTCGTTTTAATGGCTGGTTTTACCGCATGTAATGATAAAGGTGAATTAGTGTTATTAGGCCGTAATGGTTCTGATTATTCAGCCGCCTGTTTAGCCGCTTGTTTAGATGCGTCTGTTTGTGAAATTTGGACTGATGTAGATGGCGTTTATACTTGTGACCCACGTTTAGTGCCAGATGCTCGTTTATTACCAAGCCTTTCTTACCGTGAAGCGATGGAGCTTTCTTATTTTGGCGCGAAAGTGATCCATCCACGTACAATTGGTCCATTATTACCAAAACAAATCCCTTGTGTGATTAAAAACACTGGTAATTCATCTGCGCCTGGTTCAATAATTGATGGTCATGTGAAATCTGAAGGGTTACAAGTGAAAGGGATCACTAACCTTGATAACGTAGCAATGTTCAATGTTTCAGGTCCTGGTATGCAAGGTATGGTGGGAATGGCCGCTCGCGTATTCTCAGCGATGTCAAAAGCCGGTATTTCAGTTATTTTAATTACGCAATCTTCTTCTGAATACAGCATTAGCTTCTGTGTGCCAGTAAAATCAGCAGATGCAGCGAAAGCAATTTTAGAACAAGAATTTGCTGCAGAATTAAAAGCCCATGACTTAGAACCAATTGAGGTTGCAAAAGATCTTTCTATTATCTCTGTTGTAGGTGATGGTATGAAACAAGCTAAAGGTATCGCGGCTCGTTTCTTCTCAGCATTGGCTCAAGCGAATATTAGCTTAGTAGCAATTGCACAAGGTTCTTCTGAGCGTTCAATTTCAGCAGTTGTAGCGCAAAATAAAGCGATTGAAGCCGTGAAAGCAACTCACCAAGCCCTTTTTAATAACAAAAAAGTTGTCGATATGTTTCTAGTCGGCGTTGGTGGCGTTGGTGGTGAGTTAATTGAACAAATTAAACACCAAAAAGAATACCTCGCAAAGAAGGATATTGAAATCCGTGTTTGTGCCTTAGCGAATTCAACAAAAATGCTTTTGGATGAAAACGGATTGAATTTAGATAATTGGAAAGCAGATCTTGAAAATGCAACCCAACCTTCTGATTTCGATGTGTTGTTATCTTTCATTAAATTGCATCACGTGGTGAATCCAGTCTTCGTCGATTGTACAACGGCTGAATCGGTAGCAGGACTTTATGCACGTGCGTTAAAAGAAGGTTTCCACGTAGTAACTCCAAACAAAAAAGCGAATACCCGTGAATTAGCCTATTACCACGAATTACGTCGTAATGCACAAGCAAGCCAACATAAATTCTTATACGAAACCAACGTGGGGGCAGGCTTACCGGTTATCGAAAACTTACAGAACTTATTGGCTGCAGGTGATGAACTTGAGTATTTTGAAGGCATTTTATCAGGCTCACTTTCTTTCATCTTCGGCAAATTAGAAGAAGGACTTTCTCTTTCTGAAGTGACCGCACTTGCACGTGAAAAAGGCTTTACAGAACCAGATCCTCGTGATGATTTATCGGGGCAAGATGTGGCACGTAAATTGCTTATTTTAGCGCGTGAAGCAGGTCTAGAACTTGAGCTTTCTGATGTGGAAGTGGAGGGAGTATTACCGAAAGGCTTCTCTGAAGGCAAATCTGCTGATGAATTTATGGCGATGTTGCCACAATTAGACGCGGAATTTAAAGCTCGCGTTGAAGCTGCGAAAGCGGAAGGTAAAGTATTGCGTTACGTAGGCCAAATTAAAGATGGCCACTGCAAAGTGTCAATCATTGCCGTGGATCAAAATAACCCATTGTATAAGGTGAAAGATGGTGAAAACGCCCTTGCATTCTACACTCGTTATTATCAACCAATTCCGTTGCTATTACGTGGTTACGGTGCGGGTAATGCCGTGACTGCAGCAGGTATCTTTGCGGATATTTTAAGAACATTACATCACTAAAAAGGACATAATATGTTAAGAATTTATGCTCCCGCATCGAGTGCAAATATTAGTGTAGGTTTTGACACATTAGGCGCAGCCATTTCACCGATTGATGGTTCATTATTAGGTGATGTCGTACAGATTGAGTCTATTCCAAGTGGTTTTGAGCTCGAAAGTGCGGGCTATTTTGTGCGTAAATTGCCAAAAGAGCCACAAAAAAATATCGTGTATCAGGCCTATGTACTGTTTAGTGAGCAATTAAAATTACGCAATGTGAGAGTCAAACCATTGCGTTTGACCCTTGAGAAAAATATGCCGATTGGTTCGGGCTTGGGGTCAAGTGCGTGCTCTATCGTGGCTGCATTAGTGGCATTAAATAAATTCCACGATGAACCATTCTCAAAAATGGAATTGTTAGAGATGATGGGAGAGCTAGAGGGGCGTATTTCAGGCTCGATCCATTATGATAATGTGGCACCTTGTTACCTAGGCGGTGTGCAATTTATGGTACAATCCCTCGGTAACATTTGCCAAAAACTGCCATTTTTTGATAATTGGTATTGGGTCTTAGCTTATCCAGGCATTGAGGTTTCAACCGCTGAAGCGCGTGCAATTTTACCGAAAAGCTACACGCGCCAAGATGTGATTTCTCATGGTCGTCATTTAGGTGGCTTTGTGCATGCATGTCATACGCATCAAGAAAACCTAGCAGCGATGATGATGAAAGATGTGATTGCGGAACCTTATCGTGAAGCTTTATTGCCAAACTTCGCAGAAGTGAAACAAGCTACTCGTGATTTAGGTGCGTTAGCAACGGGGATTTCAGGCTCTGGCCCAACGATTTTCTCCATTGCACCTGATTTACAAACCGCAACAAAACTGGCGACTTATTTAGAAAATCATTATTTACAAAACAACGAAGGTTTTGTGCATGTTTGTAAGGTCGATAATGATGGCGCGAGAGAGCTCGGTTAAACAATAAATCGCTTTTATCCCCTTTTTTAAGAGGGGAATAACATTTTATTAAAACTCTATAATTAACGGATATACAATGAATTTGTACAATATCAAACACCCTGAAGAACAAGTGAATTTTGCACAAGCAGTACGTCAAGGACTTGGCAAAGATCAAGGTTTGTTCTTTCCAGAAACCATCCCTGCTTTAACCAATATTGATGAGTTATTAGCCTTACCATTGGTTGAACGTAGCCAAAAAATTCTTGGCGCCTTAATCGGTGAAGAATTGCCGAAAGCCACTTTGGATGCGATGGTGAAAAATGCGTTCACCTTTACGGCACCATTAGAAAAAGTGGAAGACAATATTTATGCGCTTGAATTATTTCATGGGCCAACTTTAGCATTTAAAGACTTTGGTGGTCGTTTTATGGCGCAGGCGCTCGCTGCAGTGCGTGGTGATGGCAAAATTACCATTTTAACAGCAACATCTGGTGATACCGGCGCGGCAGTTGCCCATGCATTTTACGGGTTGGAAAACATCAATGTCGTGATTTTATATCCGAAAGGCAAAATCAGCCCATTACAAGAAAAACTATTCTGTACTTTAGGTGGGAATATCCGCACTGTTGCGATTAATGGCGATTTCGATGCGTGCCAAGCGTTAGTCAAACAAGCGTTTGATGATGCGGAGCTACGTCAAGCAATTGGTTTAAACTCAGCAAACTCCATCAATATTAGCCGTTTATTGGCTCAAGTATGTTATTACTTTGAAGCGGTAGCGCAATTACCAAAAGAAAAACGTGATAATGTCGTGGTTTCTGTACCAAGTGGTAACTTTGGTAACTTAACGGCAGGTTTAATTGCAAAAACATTAGGTTTACCAATTAAACGCTTTATTGCATCAACCAATGCGAACGACACAGTGCCACGTTATTTAGAATCAGGTAACTGGGCACCTAAAGCGACGGTAGCCACGCTTTCTAATGCGATGGATGTCAGTCGTCCGAACAACTGGCCGCGTGTAGAAGAACTATTCAAACGCAATGGCTGGAATTTAAGTGATTTAGGTTCAGGCATGTTAAGTGATGGCGAAACAGAAGAAACTTTAAAAGCGATGTACGCAAAAGGTTATTTATGTGAACCACACGGTGCGATCGCCTATCAAGTATTGAAAGACCAACTTAAAGCGGATGAAACCGGTATTTTCTTATGTACGGCACATCCTGCGAAATTTAAAGAGTCTGTAGAGCGTATTCTTTCGCTCGATCTTCCATTGCCAGAAGCGTTGGATAAACATAATAAATTGCCATTACTTTCTGATGAAATGGATGACAATTTTGCACAATTACGTGCATATTTGTTGAAATAATAAAAAAGTGCGGTTAATTTTGACCGCACTTTTGTTTTATTACTCAAAAGGGCGGGATAAACGCCCTTTATTTTTAGGAGTTAATCTTCTTTTCCTAAGATTTGATTCACTTCACTCTTATAGAGTACGGCTTTAGCACCGAAAATAGCCTGTACGCCACTGCCGACTTCAAGCACATCAATCGCGCCTAATTTTTTCAATGTGGCTTTATCAACGGCTTTCACGTCCTTAACAGAAACACGTAAGCGAGTAATACACGCATCCACGTTTTCAATATTTTCAACACTACCTAATGCTGCAATAATTTTATGTGCATTTTCTGTAAGTGAGCTAGTTTCTTGTTCTACATTTTCTTCGGTTTCTTCACCACGTCCTGGAGTCATCACATTAAAGATGCGAATCAAGAAAACGAAAGAGAAATAATAGAGCAGTGCCCAAGGAATACCGACGAAAATGACACGCAACCAATGGGTGTTTTCATCACCTTGTAAGATACCGAAGAGCAAGAAATCAATAAAACCACCAGAGAAAGTATTCCCGATAGAGATATTTAAATAATCGGCAATAAAGAAAGACACCCCATCTAAGAATGCGTGGAATACATAAAGCCATGGTGCAACAAACAAGAACATAAATTCGATCGGTTCAGTAATCCCAGTAATGAAAGAGGTGAGGGCTGCACCAAGGAATAACCCGCCAATTTGTGCACGACGTTTTTTCGGTACACAGTGATACATAGCTAAACAGGCTGCGGGTAAGCCAAACATCATGGTATCAAAACGGCCAGCAAAGAAACGGGTTCCTTCAGTAAATAAACCATGGTGATTTGGATCTGCTAATTGAGCAAAAAAGATTTTTTGCGCACCAACGATCATCTCACCATTGACCATTTCCACACCGCCTAATTCAGAATACCAAAACAGTGGGTAAATCATGTGATGTAAGCCAACCGCACCAGATAATCGCATTAAGAAACCGTATAAGAATGTTCCAAAGGTTCCCATGGAGGCGATGCTTTTACCTGCCGATACGAGCCATTGTTGGAAAGTTGGCCAAATGAGGAAGAAAACCAATCCAACAAAAATGGCTGAAAAAGCGGTAACGATTGGCACAAAGCGAGAACCACCAAAGAAACCTAATACTTGTGGTAATTGGATGTTGTGATA
The DNA here is from genome assembly GCA_963517645.1 of uncultured Haemophilus sp. Lineage (GTDB taxonomy): Bacteria > Pseudomonadota > Gammaproteobacteria > Enterobacterales > Pasteurellaceae > Haemophilus_D. Next base: position 8,622 of record CAUQGU010000049.1, read on the forward strand.
GCGATTGTGTAATTTAACGGTAATTAGGCCCATCACTAATGCACCAATCACACCTGTATCAATGCTTTTTACATCAGGAGAGAAAATCGGAATTAATGCGGCAATGGTACCCGTCATAATGAGATAACCGACAACCGCAGCGAGAGCAGCAACGCCTTTATCACGTTTGGCTAGGCCAATACCTAAACCGATACACAATAATAAGGCTAAATTAGCGAACACCACGCTACCGGCTGCTGACATAATCTGAAACAGACCTTGCAGTGCCTCATTATTTAAAATTGGATAGGCTTGCACCGTTGCTTTATTGGAAAGCGCACCACCGATCCCGAGTAAAAGACCCGCAGCAGGCAAAATAGCGATCGGCAACATGAATGCCTTACCGACTTGTTGAAGTTGTTTAAACATAGAACCTCCTGTGATTACTTTTTCGAAATGTAACGTATTTGAAGGGAAAAATCTGTGAAACCGCTCACAGTTTCAATCTCACACCTTGCTTTGATGAGTTTTAGCTTATGTTGGCGTGTGGTGGATTTCCTTTTATAATGCAATCAAACTTGCGTGTTTATTCATTATTTTTATGATAACTTTTATTGCCTACGCCAATATTCAACAACCTTTTCCTTTTGATGAAATTCCTAGGGAACTAGTCCCTGAGAATTTGCATACGGAACCGAAGGGGAATTCTCGGATAACGCAACGACATCAATGTCGTCGATTGGCGCATTTTTTACTTTGGCAGTTGCTAAAAACAGCGGAAAAATCAACCGCACTTTTAGGGCAAATTTATCGCACACAAAGTGGCAGACCACAATTTCCCGTGGAGAATATTGATTTTAATATTAGTCACTCTGGTGATTGGGTTGCTGTATTGCTGCATATTAATGAATCAGAAAAAAGTGCGGTCGGTATTGATATTGAATTTCCCAAAAAAAGGAATTTTTCTGCGCTCATAGCGTATTTTGCGCCACAAGCAGAACAAGATTGGTTTGCTAAACAGCCTGATGCAGACCTGGCTTTTTATCGTTGTTGGTGTTTGCGTGAAGCTGTGCTGAAATCTCAAGGTGTAGGAATCGTGAAGTTATCAAGTGTGACGCATTTGCCTGAACCACAACAGATCTATTCAGATTATTGTCCGAAAGGTAAGTTGATCTTTACGGATGAATTACCTTTTTATTTTTCTGCATTTATTAATCAGTCAAAAATTCAACCGCAATTTTATCAATGGGATGGAAAAAAATTACTTGAAAAAAATATAAAAAAATCCTTGACTTACCAAGTAAATGAATAAAAGAAAATCCTTGAAAATATTCAAGGATTTTTTATTTTGTAATAATTTGCATTGCCACTTGTATTTTCATAGACTAACCCCATTTATTTGGTTAAACTCACTAAAAATTTTAGACAAATGGAGAACGTAATGTCGCAAAACGGTCCAGATCAAGATCCTTGGGGTAAACCGGGACAGAGTAGCGGTCCAAAACAGTCAGATAATTCATCAGATAAGCAAAATGAAAATGGCTGGGGCTCGCGAGACAATAAAAATCAGGAGCAATCACCACCAGATATTGAAGAGGTATTTAATAATCTGTTGAAAAAATTAGGTGGGGGGAATAAAAAAGGCGATTCAAACAATACTTCGCCTAATGTGCCTTCATTCAATTTAGGTAAAATTTTACCGATCGCCGCGGTGATCGGGGGAATTATTTGGGGAGCAAGCGGTTTTTACACCATTAAAGAAGCGGAACGAGGTGTGACGTTACGTTTTGGCGAGTTTCATTCTATCGTTCAACCAGGTTTAAACTGGAAACCAACCTTTATTGATAAAGTGATTCCAGTGAATGTAGAACAAGTTCGTGAGCTTAAAACGCAAGGTGCGATGTTAACCAAAGATGAAAACATGGTTAAAGTAGAAATGACTGTGCAATATCGCGTGCAAAATCCTGAAAAATACCTGTTTAGCGTGAGCAATGCGGATAATAGTCTTGGACAAGCGACTGACAGCGCACTTCGTTATGTGATTGGTCATATGACCATGAATGATGTGCTAACAACGGGTCGTGCCGTGGTGCGTGAAGATACGTGGAAAGCATTGAACGATATTATCAAACCTTATGATATGGGACTTGAAGTGATTGACGTGAACTTCCAATCTGCACGTCCGCCAGAAGAAGTGAAAGATGCTTTCGATGATGCGATTAAAGCACAGGAAGACGAACAACGTTACATTCGTGAGGCAGAAGCTTATGCCCGCGAGAAAGAGCCAATCGCTCGTGGTGATGCACAGCGTATCGTTGAAGAAGCAACGGCTTATAAAGATCGTGTTGTGCTTGATGCGCAAGGGGAAGTGGAACGTTTACAACGTCTTCTACCTGAATTTAAAGCGGCACCTGATTTGTTAAAAGAGCGTCTTTATATTCAAACCATGGAAAAAGTCATGGCAAATACACCGAAAGTCATGTTAGATGCAAATAATGGTAATAATTTAACTGTATTACCATTAGAACAATTAATGGGTAAAAAAGCGGCTCAACCAATTACGACAACGCCTGAAAGTGCAGTCAGTTCTGCACCTGTTTCAACACAGGAACGTCGTGTAGAAACACAAACGGCTCAACCGGTTCAATCAAATGAAGGCATTCGCCAAGGGAGATTTAACTAATGCGTAAATTTTTACTTCCGATTATTGTGGTGATTGCTGCAGTGTTGTATTCCAGCGTGGTGGTTGTAACTGAAGGTACTCGAGGCATCATGTTGCGTTTTAACAAAGTACAACGTGATGCAGAAAATAAAGTGGTGGTGTATGAGCCAGGTTTACATTTCAAATTGCCTTTAATTGATAGCATTAAAGTGCTTGATGCGCGTATTCGTACCCTTGATGGTTCAGCTACTCGTTTTGTGACAGTCGAGAAAAAAGACTTGTTGGTGGATTCCTATGTAAAATGGAAAATCAGCGATTTCGGTCGTTTCTATACTGCAACGGGTGGTGGCGATTATAACCAAGCTGCAAGCTTATTAAGCCGTAAAGTGAATGACCGTCTGCGTTCAGAAATAGGTACTCGTACAATTAAAGATATTGTTTCAGGTACACGTGGTGAATTAATGGCAGGTGCGAAAAAAGCGTTAAATTCAGGGCAGGATAGTACCTCTGAATTAGGGATTGAAGTCGTCGATGTTCGTGTAAAACAAATCAATTTACCGGATGAAGTTTCTTCTTCGATTTACCAACGTATGCGTGCAGAACGTGATGCAGTTGCCCGTGAACATCGCTCTCAAGGTAAAGAAAAAGCAGCGTTCATTCAAGCGGATGTGGATCGTAAAGTCACCCTAATCTTAGCGAATGCAAACAAAACTGCACAAGAATTACGTGGTAATGGTGATGCGGCAGCGGCAAAACTATATTCTCAAGCTTTTGCTCAGGAGCCACAGTTTTATAGCTTTATTCGTAGCTTAAAAGCCTATGAAAGCAGCTTCGAAGGTTCAGGTAATATGATGATCTTGAAACCTGACAGTGATTTCTTCCGCTTTATGCAAGCGCCAAAGAAATAAGCAAGAGATAATGAAAAGTAAAGTGCGGTTAGAAATAACCGCATTTTTTATTGCTTAATTTTAAGGGAGTTTTCACTTATAAGGTAAAAAGACCTTTAATGCAATCAATTGAATCCATAGCCAAAGTTAATTAAATCCATACAAAATATAAGCCAATTTTTTGGCATAATCACCTTTTTTGAAATGGATGAAGAATTCAAAAAAGCATTCTTAAAAGAATATCCACAAGTGACGAAAGAAACCTTAACTCACGCGATTGGTGAATATGAAAAAACATTAATTACGCCAAATAGTGATTTCGACCGTTATTTGAAAGGGGATAAAACAGCCTTGATCGAACAACAAGTTCGCGGTTATGAGTTATTCAAACAACATAAATGCGATGCTTGTCATACTGGCGTAGCAATGGGCGGACAATCTTATGAATACATGGGACTCTACGGCGATTACTTTAAAGATCGTGGTACGCCATTAACTGATGCAGATGAAGGTCGCTTTGCACAAACTAAAGATCCATTCGATATGCATCGCTTTAAAGTGCCAACTTTACGTAACATCGCACTTACCGCACCATATTTCCATGATGCCTCAGCAAAAGAGTTAAAAGATGCTGTGAGTGCAATGTTGAAATACCAAAGTAACGTGCAGCAGCCTGCTCAAAAAGATGTGGAAGACATCACCTCTTTCTTAGAAAGTTTGACAGGTGAATTTAAAGGTGAAAAATTAAAATAATCTTTAAATGGCTAAATAGAAACGACCGCAAGTGCGGTCGTTTTTTTGTGGGTTAATATTATTGCATACTATTCTTTGCAAGCCATGCCTGAATGCGTGCTTCGGTTTTCTTTTCGTTGTAGCCGATTGGTGGGAATAGGCTAAATTGATAGAACCAGTTGAAGTAGTCACTGGTGATGCGTTTTTCTTTTTTAAAGAACTTGCCGTATTCTTCGTCCGGATTTTCGCTGCCGAGATAATCCAAAATAAAGGTGAGTAAGGCATGATTTTGATATTCGCACGTCGGGCGATAAATGCCGAGTGGCACACGGCGGGCGGATTTTTTATCAGGGTTTTCGTGAGGGATGTTAAATACCAAACTGCCGAAATGTTTCGGGCGGATCCACGGGGTGAAAAATTCCGGGCTTAAAAAGCTGAGCAACTGTTCCCGATCTCGTTGTACGGATTTAGGATAGTGCATAATATACAGTTGCCCCCATGACCAAAAGTACACTAAACGCCGTTTGGCATCAAAGCGCACTGGACGCCATTTTGGGGAAGCAACCATAAAGAACCAGAATAGGGGGAAGAGGATATAGAACCAGCCCCAGTAGAAACTAGCTCTGTGTTTTCTTAACATTCCTTCAGCAAACTCACTAAAATTTGTACCAGCCATTGTATAACCTAAATTATTAGGATCTTCATAGAAATGAAACGTATCTTTTATACTAATCATGGGATCTATCACCCATAATATTTCCTGAAACATACTTTGAGTCGTGAAATAGTCATAAAGCATAAAACCGATTGAACACAAAAACCATACCCAAGAGAGGTCTGCTCTAATGTGTCCGTCGTTATAACGGCGCACTTCAATGACTCCATCGCCCAATTGTTTTACATTACGGGCTATCACATCAGGGTTATAGCTGGATATGCACATTTATTTGACTCCTGAATAAGTTATTTGACTTTCAA
>CAUQGU010000050.1:0-13783 GCA_963517645.1 uncultured Haemophilus sp.
TTGGCTGAACAACCCAATTTAAATGATCCAAAATCACTTTATCGCCATACTGAACCGTAACATTTTTAAGTTCAAAGTGCGGTTGATTTTCAGGCAATTTTAGTAATGGTAAGGCTGGCTCAGGCAACGCTACATCAACAGACTGCTCCGCATACACTAATTGTTGATAAATACTTTGTTGCTCAATGGATTGACGTACACCTTCTAATACTAACTCTAAATTTTCCAACATAGCTAAATGAGTCGCTTCAGCCGGAATATCTGCCAAACGATTAACGATTAGAACGATAGCACATTCTTTTTTTAGTTCGTTCAACATCACCATCCAATCTTTTACTGATTGCTGATCTAGCCCTTCAAAAGGTTCATCTAAAATTAATAAATCGGGCTTTTGCAATAATGTTTGTGCCAATAAGACTTTTCGTGTTTCCCCAGTAGAAAGTTTGATAAAGAAACGATCTAAGAGATAAGTAATCCCTAATTTTTCTGCAATTTGTTCACAAAAAGTGAGTTCCGTGCTGCCATTTAAAATGGTTTCTCTTGCCGTTTTACCAAAGAAATCTGGCTCGGTATCATCGTTGTTTAAATTCTTTAATGTGGCTTCAAGAATTTCTCGTTGTTTTTCAAAAGAAAAGGAGTGGACTCGTTTAAAGGAATTATGGTACTCACCTTCCTGTAAAGGCAACTCATTTTGCAAAGTTAAAGCAAACGCCGATTTCCCACTCCCATTACTGCCTACCACAACCCAATATTGTTGTGGCTCAATCGCAAAGTGCGGTAAGTTTAAGGTCTGTTTTTGATAAAGCTTAAATTTTGCTTGCTGAATTAAAAGTGCCATTCTCTTTCCCTTAAAAACAAAAGGCGAGCAATTGCCCGCCTTATTAGATTAATTTAATTAACCGTTTTTACGCTCTTCTTCGATACATACTGCCGCAGTAAATAGTACGTCAGTTGAAGAGTTAAGTGCTGTTTCTGTTGAGTCTTGTAAGATACCAATCACGAAACCTACACCGATCATTTGAGCTGCAATGTCATCATTAATACCAAATAAGCTACAAGCTAATGGAATTAACAATAATGAGCCACCAGCAACACCAGATGCCCCACACGCACAAAGCGCCGCAACAATACTTAATAACACCGCACTAACAAAAGAAACTTCAATACCCAATGTATGAACAGCTGCTAACGTTAATACAGTAATAGTAATTGCCGCACCCGCCATATTGATATTCGCACCCAATGGAATTGCCACAGAATAGGTTTCTTCATCAAGATTTAAACGTTTTGCTAATTCAATGTTTACAGGAATGTTTGCTGCAGAGCTACGTGTAAAGAATGCAGTTACACCACTTTCGCGTACACAAGTCCACACTAATGGATATGGATTACGACGAATTTTCCAATAAACGAGAATTGGATTAAGTACAAAGGCAGTAAATAGCATTGTACCGATTAACACGAATAATAAGTGAACATATCCACCTAACGCAGATAAGCCTTTGTCAGATAATGTTTCAGCCACTAAACCGAATACACCGAAAGGTGCAAATGAAATAATCACGTGAACAATTTTAGAAATGCCTTCTGCAAAATCAGCCACAACTTGTTTAGTTGCATCTGATGCATGACGAAGGGCTAAACCTAAACCGATAGACCACGCTAAAACACCGATAAAGTTTGCTTTGAAAATTGCATTTAATGGGTTATCCACCACATTCAATACTAACGTTAACATGACTTGACCAACAGATTGAGGTGCTGAACTCGCATCCTCTTTTACTGCAAGAGCCACATCTGATGGGAATGCCATACTTGCAATTACTGCAGCCACAGCCGCTAAGAAAGTACCCAAAAGATAAAGCACGACAATTTCTTTCATGTTGCTTTTCGAACCCACTTTCTTATTAGCGAGTGCCGCCATAACAAGGAAGAAAATCAAAATTGGTGCAACGGCACGCAATGCTTTAACAAAAATTTGACCCAGCACGCCAAAGCTAGATGCAAGATCAATACCTGCTGAATTTTTTACACTCTCATTCACCAACGCAACAAGGATCCCGAGTACCAAACCAACGGCAATTCGTTTTACCAAATTACCTTGGAACAAAAAATGAAATAAACGTGTTGTATTCATAATAGTTTTAAATGAAGATTAAGTTGAACTTCAGATCGTTACGATCCACCGAAACAAGATAAAGATAGCTCAAATTTTATTTAAAAGAAAATTTTTTCTTTATTATTTTGTTAAAAAATTGAACTTTTTCAGTAAGGAATGAATTTTTTCTAAAATTTTCGTCTATAAAAAAATTTTTTCTATGCCCTATTGACATACTGTATCTAATACCAGTATATTACAACTGTATAAACAACCACTGATTAAAAACACACAAACTAAAAGGAACACAAGATGATGAACTACGCAAATACAGTTGCACAAAATGATATGACGTTTTCTTATCATCCTATGCCATTTTTCAATGATGTTGAAAGCAAATCGACATTTAATAAAAAATTAGATCTCAACCTTTATTGCATCAAACGTCCACAACAAACTTGTTTTATTCGTGTTACCAATCCGAATATGCTTGCTTGGGGAATTGAAATGGGCGATATGTTAGTGGTTGAAAAAAATGATAGCCTTTTCATTGGTGATCTTGTCGTATTGGAAAAACAAGACGAATTCCATATTTATGAATTTGCTGGTGTAAGCGGTAATGAATTTGTATTTATGGCGTTGGATTCTAAAGTGGAAAATATTAAAACAGCACAATGGACAAACCTACCATTAGTTGGCACGGTGACGAATACCATTCATCAAATGAAACCAAGAAGAGATTTAATGAAATTTGCGGCTTAAGCCAATCATCAAATAATCTAAATTCTAAATAAAGAAAAGTGCGGTTAAAATTAACCGCACTTTTTTATTGAAATAAAATTGTCATTACATCACACGACGAGATTGTGTATAAGTTCTTGACCAATAATCTTCATCCAATGAACTAATTGTTACACCTTGACTTGTACTTGCATGCATAAATTGGTTATTACCAATATAAACGCCAACATGATTGTTGCGACGGAAGAACACTAAATCACCTTTACGTAATTCATGTTTTTGGATTTGGCGACCTAAATAGCGTTGTTCTGAGGTTGAACGTGGGAGTTCCATGCCGTAAGCATCGAGAAAAGCAGTTTGCATAAATGCAGAGCAATCAATACCATGTTTTGAAGTGCCCCCCATTCTGTAACGAGTACCAACCCATTCGTTATAAACTTGAGCAAGCGCTTTATCACCAATTAAACCTGATTTAGGACGGTTAGTTCTTAATTTAGGGTAAACGCCCCCTTTTTTCCCATCTAAACCAGCAATCAAACCCGTTAACTCAGCATCATCACTTTCACTAATCATGCCGTTTTGTGCCTGCCCCGAATTGTTAGAGCAGGCTGTTGTCAAAACAGCCAAACCTACAATAATCAAAATCTTCTTTAACATAGCTTTTAAATAATAAAAAAATATAAAAACAAAACTGGTCGGATTTTACCAAAAAGTCATTATGCTCGCCAGTTTTTATTGAATTTTTATGCAATTTTGTGAGTGAGATCTCAAAAAAAATAAGGACTACTCAATGAGTAGCCCTTAAAAGGATTAGAATTGATTATTTTTTCTTCGCTTTTGCATTTGGAAGATCGGTAATTGAACCTTCAAATACTTCAGCCGCAAGACCAACAGATTCATGAAGTGTTGGGTGAGCATGGATAGTCAATGCAATATCTTCCGCATCACAACCCATTTCAATGGCCAGACCAATTTCACCTAATAATTCACCCCCGTTAGCCCCCACGATAGCCCCACCAAGTATACGGTGAGTATCTTTATCGAAGATCAATTTAGTCATACCTTCAGCACATTCTGAAGCAATCGCACGACCTGAAGCAGCCCATGGGAATTTAGCGACTTCGTAGTTTAAGCCTTCTTGTTTACATTCTTTCTCAGTTTTACCAACCCAAGCCACTTCTGGTTCAGTATAAGCAATAGAAGGAATGACTTTTGGATCGAAGTAATGTTTTTGTCCTGCAATCACTTCTGCCGCAACGTGACCTTCGTGAACACCTTTGTGAGCTAACATTGGTTGACCAACGATATCACCGATTGCGAAGATATGAGGCACATTAGTACGCATTTGCTTATCAACATGAATGAAACCACGCTCATCCACTTCAACACCTGCTTTACCTGCATCGATCAATTTACCATTTGGTGTACGACCGATTGCCACTAACACTGCATCATAACGTTTAGTGTCATTGCATGCTTTACCTTCCATTGAAACATAGATACCATCATCTTTTGCTTCAACTGCTGTCACTTTAGTTTCCAGCATTAACTTGAATTTTTTCTCAACTTGTTTGGTGTAGATTGCAACAACATCTTTATCTGCCGCTGGAATCACTTGGTCAAACATTTCAACCACTTCAACTTCAGAACCTAATGCATGATATACGGTACCCATCTCTAAACCGATGATACCACCACCCATGATTAACAGTTTTTTCGGTACTTCTTTTAATTTAAGTGCATCTGTTGAATCCCAAACGCGTGGATCTTCATGTGGAATAAATGGTAATTGAATTGGACGAGAACCTGCTGCAATAATTGCATTATCGAATTTAATTGTAGTTGGTTTACCATCACGATCACGAGCCACTAATGTATGTGGATCGGTAAACGCCGCTAAACCTTCAACAACGGTCACTTTACGTTGTTTAGCCATGCCTGCCAGACCACCGGTTAATTTTGCCACAACCGCTTCTTTACCGGCACGCACTTCATCTAAATCAATGCGAGGCTCTGCGAAATACACACCATTTTTGCTTGCGTGTTTTGCTTCTTCAATTACTTTAGCAACGTGAAGTAATGCTTTAGAAGGGATACAACCTACGTTTAAACATACCCCACCTAATGTTGAATAACGTTCAACAAGTACTGTTTCTAAACCTAAGTCCGCACAACGGAATGCCGCTGAATAACCTGCAGGACCAGCACCAAGTACCACAACTTGGGTTTTAATTTCTTTACTCATTTTTACCTCGTAAAAACGTTCAAATTTTTGACCGCACTTGCGATCCTTTCTGTAAGATGTGAGCCTAATCACTCACATCTTACCGCGTTAATTACATCACTAAGCGACGTAAGTCAGCTAATACGCCATTGATATAGCTTAAGAAACGAGCACCATCAGCACCATCGATCACACGGTGGTCGAAAGATAATGATAATGGAAGCATTAAGCGTGGCTCAAATTCTTTGCCATTCCAAACCGGTTGCATTTCTGATTTAGACACACCTAAAATTGCCACTTCAGGTGCATTTACGATTGGTGTAAAGTGAGTTGTACCAATACCCCCTAAGCTTGAAATAGTGAAACAACCACCTTGCATATCAGAACCTGAAAGTTTACCGTCACGTGCTTTTTTGGAGACTTCCATTAATTCACGAGAGAGTTCGATAATACCTTTTTTGTTCACGTTTTTAAATACAGGTACAACGAGACCGTTTGGTGTATCTACCGCTACGCCAATGTTGATGTATTTTTTAAGTGTTAATTTTTGTCCGTCTTCAGAGATAGAGCTGTTGAAACGTGGGAACGCTTCTAATGCTTTCGCTACCGCTTTCATAATGAACACAACCGGTGTAATTTTCACATCCAATTTTTGTTTTTCAACAATCTTGTTCTGTTCTTTACGGAATGCTTCTAAATCGGTGATATCTGTGCGATCGAAGTGAGTAACATGTGGAATCATTACCCAGTTACGATGTAAGTTTGCACCAGAGATTTTGTTGATACGGCTTAATTCAACTTCTTCTACCTCACCAAATTTGCTGAAGTCAACTTTCGGCCACGGTAATAAACCTAAGCCTGCGCCGTTTGCCACACCATTACCCGCTGCTGCAGAAGATACAGTGCCTGTTTCAAACGCTTTAACAGCGGTTTTCACGTAAGCTTGAATATCTTCTTTCACGACACGACCTTTACGGCCCGTACCTTTTACGCGATCAAGGTTAATACCGTATTCACGCGCTAAGCGACGAATCACCGGTGTTGCGTGTGCATAACCTGCGCTTGCTACAACTTGTTCTTGGCTTAAACCAGATACATTACCTGATTGTGCTGCTGGCGCTGCTGCAGGTGCCGCTTGAGGAGCAGGAGCTGCTGCCGCTGGAGCCGCTGCAGGAGCAGGTGCTGCACCCGCAACTTCAAATTTCATAATTAATGAACCAGTTGAAACTTTATCACCTGATTTCACTAAAATTTCTTTTACCACACCTGCAAATGGAGCTGGCACTTCCATTGAGGCTTTATCGCCTTCAACGGTGATTAAAGATTGCTCCTCAGAAACGCTGTCACCAACGGCAACCATGATTTCAGTTACGTTAACTTCATCGCCACCGATATCTGGAACATTCACTTCTTTAATGGCTGAAGCTGTTGGTGCTGCTGCAGGCGCTGCAGCCTGTTGAACTGGTGCTGCGGCTGGTGCAGTACCTGCCACTTCAAATTTCATGATTAATTTGCCAGTAACAACTTTATCGCCTACGTTGATTAAAATTTCTTTAACTACGCCAGCAACTGGAGCAGGAACTTCCATTGACGCTTTATCACCTTCAACATTGATGATTGATTGGTCAACTTCAACAGTATCACCGACTTTCACCATAATATCTGTCACGTTTACTTCGTCTGAACCGATATCTGGTACATTAACTTCAACTACACTTGCAGCTGCTGGTGAGGCTGCCGGCGCAGGTGCTGCCGCCGCTGGAGCAGGCGCTGCTGCATCCGCTGACTCTAAAACAAGCATTGGTGTGCCAGTTGTGACTTTATCACCCACTTTCACTAATACTTCTTTTACCACACCGGCTTCTGGTGCAGGTACTTCCATTGAGGCTTTATCACCTTCAACATTAATAATACTTTGATCAGCGGTAATGGTATCACCTACTTTCACCATCACTTCTGTTACGGTAACTTCATCACTACCGATATCAGGAATTTGAATTTGTTTTGACATGTTATCTTACCTTTAAAAAACGCAGTTAAAATCAACCGCACTTTATTTGTAAATGATCCTGTGCGTTTTAGCGCACAGGATATTTTTTATTAAGCGTAAAGCGGATTTAAAATTTCAGTTTTTAAACCAAATTTCGCGATTGCATCAGCCACCACTTTCGCATCAAATTTGCCTTGTTTTGCAAGCTCATGTAATGCTGCAACCACAACATAACGCGCATCCACTTCAAAGTGTTCACGTAAGTTTGCACGGCTGTCTGAACGACCGAAACCATCGGTACCTAATACGTGATAGCTTTGTGCAGGAATAAATGCACGAACTTGTTCTGCGAACAATTTCATGTAGTCAGTTGCCGCAACAGCCGGTGCATCATTCATGACTTGTGCAATGTAAGGTACACGTTGTTTTTCAGTTGGGTGTAACATATTCCAACGTACAGCATCTGCACCTTCACGAGCGACTTCAGTGAATGAAGGCACGCTATAAACATCTGAGCTTACACCATATTCATTTGCAAGGATTTGTGCTGCTTCACGAACATGACGGAAGATCGCACCAGAACCTAATAATTGAACATGGCCTTTGTTGTCTTTCGCTTCAACGGTTTCAAATTTATAAATACCTTTACGAATACCCTCTTCAGCACCTTTTGGCATTGCTGGTTGTTCGTAAGTTTCGTTTAATGTGGTGATGTAGTAGAACACATCTTCTTGTTTTTCACCGTACATACGATTGATACCGTCTTGTAGGATAACTGCCACTTCATAAACATAAGCTGGGTCATAAGACACACAGTTAGGAATAACAAGAGATTGAATATGGCTATGACCATCTTCGTGTTGTAAACCTTCACCATTTAATGTTGTACGGCCAGAAGTACCACCGATCATGAAACCACGTGCTAATTGGTCACCTGCTGCCCACATTAAGTCACCCACACGTTGGAAACCAAACATTGAGTAATAGATAAAGAATGGAATCATCGGAAGATTATTGACAGAGTATGAGTTCGCTGCCGCTAACCAAGATGATGCCGCACCTAATTCATTGATACCTTCTTGTAATACTTGACCATCTTTCGCTTCACGGTAGTAAGCCACTAAATCACGGTCAGAAGGCACATAGTTTTGACCATGTGGGTTGTAGATACCGATTTGACGGAATAAACCTTCCATACCGAAAGTACGCGCTTCGTCAGCGATAATTGGCACAATTTGTTTACCAATATTTTTATCTTTCAAGAAGGTATTTAAGAAACGTACAAATGCCATTGTGGTTGAAATTGGACGAGCTTGTTCTTCCAATAATGGGGCAAATTCTTCCAATGATGGCACTTTAAATTCAGTGGTGAATTTTGGTAAACGTTTTGGTAAGTAACCGTTTAACGCTTTACGTCTGCCGTGAAGATAATTGTACTCTTCCGAACCTTCTGGGAAGGTGATATACGGATAGTTAGGGATATCTTCATCTTTAATATCTAGGTGGAAATGATCACGGAAGTATTTAAGACTTTCGATCGACATTTTTTTAGATTGGTGAGCAGTATTTTTACTTTCTGCTTCAGGAATTTTATAACCTTTAACCATGTGTGCAAGGATTACTACAGGTTTACCTGCTGTTTGCGCTTTATGGAATGCCGCATAAAGTTTTTCAGAATCGTGACCACCACGTCTTAATGCCCAGATTTCATCATCTGTCATATCCGCTACTAATGCAGCAGTTTCTGGATAACGACCAAAGAAGTGTTCACGAACATAAGCACCATCTTTAGATTTGAAGGTTAAATAGTCGCCATCAACTACTTCCATCATCAATTGAGTTAACTTACCTGAGGTATCTTTGGCAAATAATTTATCCCAGTTGGAACCCCACATGACTTTGATCACTTCCCAACCAGCACCAGCAAATAAACCTTCTAATTCTTGAACGATTTTGCCGTTACCCGTTACAGGACCATCTAAACGTTGCAAGTTACAGCTTACGACGAAGATTAAGTTATCTAATCCTTCACGTGCGGCGAATGTTAAATCACCTTTTGCTTCGATTTCATCCATCTCACCGTCACCAAGGAAAGCATATACTTTTTGATCTTTGGTGTCTTTTAAACCACGGTTATCTAAGTATTTTAAGAAACGAGCAGTACGAATCGCATTTACAGGACCTAAACCCATAGATACGGTTGAGAATTGCCAGAATTCAGGCATTAATTTCGGGTGTGGGTAAGAAGAAAGGCCTTTACCTGGTTCACATTCCTGACGGAAATTATTCATTTGCTCTTCAGTAATACGGCCTTCAACAAATGCACGCGCATACATACCTGGTGCCGCATGGCCTTGGAAGAAGACTAAGTCACCACCGTTTTTATCCGTCGCTGCTTTGAAGAAGTGGTTAAAACAGACTTCATACATGCTTGCAGCCGATTGATAAGTTGAAATGTGACCACCTAATTCAAGATCTTTTTTCTGACCACGTAATACCGCCATGATCGCATTCCAACGTACAGCACTACGAATACGACGCTCAATAGCTTTATCACCTGGGTATGCTGGCTGTTCAGAAACAGGGATTGTATTAACATAAGGGGTTGTTACGCCACCTTTTGCAATGTTCACACCACCATTACGTGCCTGATCAATCACTTGATTGATGATGTAATGCGCACGCTCTGCGCCTTCAGCACGAATTAATGAATCAACAGCTGACAACCAATCCTGTGTTTCAATTGGGTCAATATCGTTTACTAAGGTATTTGACATAGTCTTTCCTTATTTTACTGAGTGAAAATAAAGTTTGGTCATCACCAAACACGAAAATCTAGCTTGTTAATCAATGTTACAAACATTTAACAAATCTTGTAAATTTTAGAAGATTTTTTGTAAGAAAGATAGTAGATTTTGACCGTTCTCAAGGATTTCTTCGTGTTATTGCAATACTCTTCACAAAAAGTGCGGTCATTTTGAAAGGATTTTCTGGTTTAATTTAAAGCCTGTTTTATGTATTGCATTCACTACCCGCTTTGATCTAAAGTGTCCGCATGCTTTTAAGCTTTATAGAGGATAAAATATGAATACTACAACTCGCCCAATCTTTTCTCATAAACGAATAGCGCTCGTTGCACATGATAGCTGCAAACAAAACCTGCTCAATTGGGTAAAGAAACATAAAGAAGCTCTCGCTCCCCATCAACTTTATGCAACAGGTACAACGGGACATCTATTGGCAAGAGAAACTGGACTTGAAATAGAGTCGCTATTAAGTGGACCTATGGGTGGAGATCAGCAACTTGGCGGACTGATTGCCGAGAAAAAAATTGATATGATGATTTTCTTTTGGGATCCGATGAACGCCGCGCCTCATGATCCCGATGTAAAAGCCTTAATGCGTATCGCCACCGTGTGGAATATTCCCGTTGCGATCAACCAAAGCACCGCTGATTTTCTGTTAACATCAAGCTTATTTGAGCAAGAAATCAATATTGATATTCCCGATTATGAAGGATATTTAAAAGCTCGTTTAGACTAAACGATGATACCGTAGCCAAATAATCTCAACCTAATAAAAAAGGAGATAAATGACTTTATCTCCTTTCTAATTATTTCGTTGTTAATTACTGGCCCTGTGCCGCCATTCCCATCATTAGCATAAATAACACGCCTTGAACCTGCTCTTCTGGAATCACTTGACCATTAAGTTTGAGCTCACCCTTTTCAAGCACTAAGTTAAGCGTCACATTTTTATCATTATTCACCACAATATTTTGTGCTGCTGCTTGTTTAGCTTGCTCTTCAATTTGTGCTTTAATCAACGCTTTATCTGCTTCTGGATCTAATTGTGCCATAAGTTTTTCTGCAGTTGCTTTATCTACATGAATATTCACTGAGAAATCGGTAAACTGTTTATATAAACTCCCCGCCATTAGATCAAATTTCGGATCTTTCGCTAGCGCCACATTTAAATCTAATGACACTTTGCCTTGATCATCTGAAATTGAAATAGGGTTTAGTTTAATTTGAGGTTGATTATTAAAAATAGCCATACCATGATTTTCAGCCCATGAACTTAAAATTTCAGAGACCATTTCCTGATTAGCATTTTCATCATCACTGAGTGATTTGAAAGCAGTGAAAAATGCTTCAATTAACGCATTTGCTGCGTTTGCTTCAATATGATTTACCTCGTTATTGTTAGTTAATTTCC
Source organism: uncultured Haemophilus sp. (assembly GCA_963517645.1). Lineage (GTDB taxonomy): Bacteria > Pseudomonadota > Gammaproteobacteria > Enterobacterales > Pasteurellaceae > Haemophilus_D. Next base: position 11,272 of record CAUQGU010000050.1, read on the forward strand.
CTAACTCTTTTCCATTTAGAACAAATGAATCTACCGAACTTTCACTTTTTAAGTTTACAAAATCACCATTAAGAGAAATATCAGATGTTGCGTTAGTCCCCTTGTAAATAATAGAAACCGTCTCGCCTAAAGAATTAGTGTTAGCCATTTCGAGACTTTCAGTTGAAGAAACACTTTTCCCTGTATAAATATAAGCCCACTTAGTTGGGTTGAATGAGGTTTCAAATTTCAAGCCTTTCATTTTCATTGTTACTGATTTGGGCATAACAACATCTTTGCTCTCTTCTATTTCAATATTATCAAAGTTTGAATTGAAGCTTATTTCATCTGAAACCAGATCATATTTACCCGCACGATCTTTATCAACATCAAAACCTATATTGATATTTGACCAAGCTAATTTATTTTGTGGAGAATTTGGATCTGTCACTTCCCCAGCAGCTAGTTCAACTTTACCTTTTGTTGCTAAGCTATAGCTAGTAGAGGCTTGATATTGAACTGGCTTATCTGATTTAAGTAAATCAAATAAAGGTTGGGTTGTTTCATTTTTACCAATCACACCTTGTGCTGAAAACATTGTTGGTACAAAATTGAATTTTTCTAGCTGATTAAGCGGAAATGGACCATGATAAAGCTTAGTTGAAAATGGAATAGTAAATACCTTCCCCTCTTTGGGTAAAGATATGACCACTTCATCTTCCACTTGAGAAGTAAAGAAACCGCGCTCAAACTGTTTATTTTGATAAACAACCTTAAATGAATCAGATAAGCCTAAAGCCTGAGCTTGTTTGTTTGCTAATTCAATTTGGCGTAAATATTCAGTTTGTGCTTTTTCCCCGGTAAACCAAGCCCCACCGACACCTACCACACCGAGAGCCACAATCACACCTAATGCTACGACTGATTTTTTCATTTCGATTCCTTTGTTAAATTAATAGATGATTAAAATTGTCGACAATTTACCACAAAACACAAATTTTTTCTTATTTTTTCAAAATAATTTTATATTTCCCCCTTGAACTTTGTTCAGCTGGACTTATTTTGTGAAACAAGAACGGAAATGACCGCACTTTAAAAGGAAGAAAAAATTTAAATCTTGCCTCTTGAAATGTGGAAAAGTATCCACATCTTATTCATCGTAATGATTTACAACGAATTTAAAATTTACTTAGGAGTAACAAAATGGGAAAAATTATTGGTATTGACTTAGGTACAACAAACTCTTGTGTGGCAGTAATGGATGGTGATAAACCACGCGTAATCGAAAACGCAGAAGGTGATCGCACTACTCCGTCAATTATTGCTTATACAAATGATAACGAAATTTTAGTGGGCCAACCGGCAAAACGCCAAGCGGTAACCAACCCTAAGAATACGTTATTTGCAATTAAACGTTTAATCGGTCGTCGTTTTGAAGATGCTGAAGTAAAACGTGATATCGACATTATGCCATTTGAAATCACCAAAGCAGACAATGGTGATGCATGGGTAAATGTAAAAGGTGATAAACTTGCACCTCCACAAATTTCTGCAGAAGTATTGAAAAAAATGAAGAAAACTGCGGAAGATTTCTTAGGTGAGCCAGTGACTGAAGCGGTAATCACTGTTCCTGCATACTTTAACGATGCTCAACGTCAAGCAACAAAAGATGCGGGTCGTATCGCAGGCTTAGAAGTTAAACGTATTATCAACGAACCAACAGCAGCAGCATTAGCTTACGGTTTAGATAAAGGTCAAGGCAACAAAACTATCGCCGTATATGACTTAGGTGGTGGTACATTCGACTTATCTATCATCGAAATTGATGAAGTGGGTGGCGAAAAAACCTTTGAAGTATTAGCAACCAACGGTGATACTCACTTAGGTGGTGAAGACTTCGATAACCGTGTAATCAACTACTTAGTAGATGAGTTCAAAAAAGAACAAGGCGTTGATTTACGTAACGACCCACTTGCAATGCAACGTTTAAAAGAAGCTGGCGAAAAAGCGAAAATTGAACTTTCTTCTGCACAACAAACTGATGTTAACTTACCTTACATCACTGCAGATGCTACAGGTCCTAAACACTTAAACATTAAATTAACCCGTGCTAAATTAGAATCTTTAGTAGAAGATTTAGTGGCTAAATCACTTGAACCTGTAAAAGTGGCATTAAACGATGCTGGCTTAAGTGCATCACAAATTGATGATGTTATCCTAGTGGGCGGTCAAACCCGTATGCCATTAGTACAACAAAAAGTAGAAGAATTCTTCGGTAAAGCACCTCGTAAAGATGTGAACCCAGATGAAGCTGTTGCTATCGGTGCAGCAGTTCAAGGTGGTGTATTAGCAGGTGATGTAACTGATGTATTATTGTTAGACGTAACACCGTTATCTTTAGGTATCGAAACCATGGGTGGTGTAATGACTACCTTAATTGAGAAAAACACGACGATTCCAACTAAGAAATCACAAGTGTTCTCAACAGCAGAAGATAACCAAAGTGCAGTAACCATTCACGTGTTACAAGGTG
>CAUQGU010000051.1:0-13731 GCA_963517645.1 uncultured Haemophilus sp.
ATTTATAAGAAACTTCAAAAAGATAACTGCAATATGCAGTGCACTAGCAATGTATCAGACTGTGTGTTTTTGAAATAGTTCGATATTTTTGAAAAAATTTTAAAAAATATCAAAATCAAACCAAAATGAACGAATTTAGCCCTTTATAAAGGCAATAATTTGCTCTTCAATCCCTTTTTCATCTAATTTAATTTCAGCAAGCGCTTCTTGTTGTGTGCCTTGCGGAATAAAGATATCAGGTAAACCAAGTTGTAAAAGTGCGGTTGTTTTTCCATGAGAATTTAGCACTTCTGAAACAGCAGAACCTGCACCACCTTGAATTGCATTTTCTTCTAATGTCACAATGACATCATGGGTATTTGCCACTTCTAGAATACGAGCTTCATCAATTGGTTTCACAAAGCGCATATCGACAACAGTCGCATTGAGTTTTTCTGCCACAGATAAAGCAGCAGGTAAGAGTGTGCCAAAATTCAGAATCGCGATTTTTTCACCTTGACGAACCATTTTTGAACGACCAATTTCTAATTCAGCAAGTGGGGTTAATTCTACGCCGATTGCATTTCCACGCGGATAACGTACAGCAGCTGGTTTACCACATTTATAACCAGTATAAAGCATTTGGCGACATTCATTTTCATCACTTGGTGTCATGATGATCATATTAGGAATGCAGCGCATAAAACTTAAATCAAACGCACCTTGGTGAGTTTGACCATCAGCACCTACGATACCGGCACGATCGATGGCAAAGAGAACAGGTAAGTTTTGAATGGCGACATCATGAATAAGTTGGTCGTAAGCACGTTGTAAGAAGGTAGAATAAATTGCTACAACAGGTTTATAACCGCCAATTGCAAGGCCCGCCGCAAAGGTGACAGCATGTTGCTCTGCAATAGCAACATCAAAATATTGTTGTGGGAATCGTTCTGAAAATTCTACCATGCCGGAACCTTCACGCATTGCGGGGGTAATACCGACTAATTTATCGTCTTGCTCCGCCATTTCACATAACCAATCACCAAAGATTTTTGAATAGGTGGGTTTAGCATTTGATTTAGGAAGTTGGCCGCTTGTTGGGTCAAATTTTGGTACACCATGGAAACCGATCGGGTCTTTTTCTGCAGGTTCATAACCTTTTCCCTTCTTCGTTTTGATGTGTAAGAATTGGGGCCCTTTGAGATCGCGCATATTGCTTAAGGTAGCAATTAATTCATCAATATTATGTCCGTCAATTGGTCCAATATAGTTAAAACCGAGCTCTTCAAAAAGCGTACTTTCTGGAGAGAACATTACACCTTTCATGTGCTCTTCGGTTTTCTTCATAAAGTTTTTAACAGTCGGTACTTTATCTAAGATTTTTTTACTGCCATCACGAACGGTTGAATATAATGAACCAGAGAAAATGCGAGCAAGGTGATTATTTAATGCGCCGACATTTTCAGAAATCGACATTTCATTGTCATTTAAAATGACCAACATATCCGTATGCAAAGAACCCGCATGGTTTAAGGCTTCAAATGCCATCCCCGCAGTAATTGCACCATCACCAATTACACAAACGGTTTTACGACCTGCATTTTCACGTTCTGCCGCAACTGCAATACCTAGTCCTGCACTGATAGAAGTAGAAGAGTGACCAACACTTAATACATCAAACTCACTTTCTTCACGCCAAGGGAAAGGATGAATACCGCCTTTTTGGCGAATGGTGGACATTTGATCACGACGACCCGTCAAAATTTTGTGTGGATAAGCTTGATGACCCACATCCCAAATTAATTGATCAAAAGGAGTTTTGAAAATGTAGTGTAGTGCAACCGTCAATTCAACGGTACCAAGACCAGATGCTAAATGACCACTGCTTTGACTAACGGATTCCAACAGATAACTCCGTAACTCCTGACAAAGTTGCGGAAGCTGATCTTTATTTAAAAGACGCAAATCTTCCGGCGAATTAATTAAGGATAAAAGAGGATAGTTGTTCATATATTCGTTAGTCCTAAAATGTGAAAAAAGTGACCGCACTTTGAAAAATCAAAGTCAGTGCTATCACCATTAACTTTTACGATTGACAATAAATTCAGCTAATGCACGTAATGCGGTGGTATCAAAAGGTAAACTGTCTAATTCATGTAAGGCAGTTTGATAGAGTTCTTGTGCTTTTTGTTTCGCACCCTCTAATCCTAACAGCTTTGGATAAGTGCTTTTATCTAAACCTAAATCAGATCCCACCGGTTTACCGATTTCGGCACTGTCACCTTCAATATCTAAAATGTCATCTTGTACTTGGAAAGCTAAACCAATAGCTTGTGAATAACGTTCTAGTTGTTGTTCTAATTCTTTGTTTTCAAAGTGAGGCGAACAGATAAAACCCATTTTTAATGCGGCCGTTAGCAATGCACCAGTTTTATTACGATGAATAAGCTCTAATTCGTCTAAATTAACTTGTTTATGCTCAGAAATTAAATCTAAACTTTGCCCTAAACACATGCCTTGTACGCCAGATGCTTGAGCTAAGACTTTCACTAATTGCAACTTTTGTTCTGCAGAAAGAGAAGGGGCTTGCGTAAGAATTTCAAAGGCAAAAGCTTGTAATGCATCGCCAGCTAAAATGGCCGTGGCTTCATCAAAAGCGATATGACAAGTTGGTTGACCACGACGAAGTTCATCGTTGTCCATGGCAGGCAAATCATCATGGATTAAAGAATAAGCATGAATAGCTTCAATGGCTGCTGCCGCGTAATTTAAAGCTGTTGTTTCTGCACCCAGCATTTTACCCGTTGCATAGACAAGGAAAGGGCGAACGCGTTTGCCGCCTAGTAATAAGCCATATTTCATGGCATCACGCAAAGGGGCATTATAAGAGTCAATTTCTTCAAATTGATTGGCTAAAAACTGATTAATACGATCTTGAACTTGTTTGAGTTCAGTGCCGAATTGATAACTCATGGATTACTCGTCCCCTTGATAATCACTTAATGGGGCGGTTTCGCTTTTTTGTAACAAAATTTGAATACGTTGTTCTGCTTGTTGTAAGCGTTCTTGGCCAAGTTGAGCTAATTTAATGCCATTTTCAAATTCTTTCAGCGCATCTTCCAATGGTAATTCACCGCTTTCAAGTGTTGTCACAATGGTTTCTAATTGTGCAAGCGTTGTTTCAAAATCAGGTTCAGCATTTGCTGGTTTACGCGCCATTAAATTATCCTTTTCAGATGAATAAATTGCTCCATATTGTACTTGATTTTTATAGGGATGTTAAAAACTTATTTCAAAGTGCGGTCAGTTTTTCGTGAGAATTTGAACTTTGTGGGATCTGGAATTTAGCGTACAATACGGCCATTTTTTATTATTCACTGATTATTATGAAATTTATCGTTAAACTTTTTCCTGAAATTATGATTAAAAGCGAAACTGTGCGTAAGCGTTTCGCAAAAATTTTGACCTCTAATATCCGCAATATTTTACAAAAATATGATGAAGAAACAGCGGTTGTTCGTCATTGGGATTACATTGACGTGCGGTCAAAAAATGAAGCTAATCGTGAAGAGTTGATTGCACTTTTACAACGCATTCCAGGGATTCATCATTTTTTAGAAGTAGAAGAAAAACCGTTTACCGATTTACATCATATCTTTGAGTTGACCTTAGCGGATGTTGCTGCTCAACTTGAATACAAAACCTTTTGTGTACGTGTAAAACGCAAAGGGAAACATGATTTCAGCTCCATTGAAGCAGAACGTTATATCGGTGGTGGCTTAAACCAGCATATTGAAAGTGCAAAAGTACGTTTAAAAAATCCTGATGTGACCATTCGTATTGATATTGAAGATGACAAAATGATGCTGGTGAAAGCCCGTCATGTTGGCCTTGGTGGTTATCCAATTGGGACGCAAGAAGATGTGCTTTCATTGATTTCTGGTGGCTTTGACTCAGGCGTATCCAGTTATATGCTTATTCGTCGTGGTTCTCGTGTGCATTATTGTTTCTTTAATTTAGGTGGGGCTGCTCACGAAATTGGCGTGAAACAAATGGCTTACCATATTTGGAATCGCTATAGCTCATCTCATAAAGTCCGCTTTATCGCTATTCCTTTTGAAGGCGTAGTGGGTGAAATTTTAGAGAAAGTCGATAATGGCCAAATGGGCGTCGTGTTAAAACGAATGATGGTGCGAGCTGCAAGTAAAGTCGCACAACGTTTTGACATTCAAGCCATTGTTACCGGTGAGGCACTCGGACAAGTTTCGAGCCAAACGTTAACCAATTTACGTTTAATTGATGAAGCATCCGATGCTTTAGTATTGCGTCCACTTATTACCCATGATAAAGAACAGATTATCGCGATGGCGAAAGAGATCGGTACGGATGATATCGCCAAATCAATGCCAGAGTTCTGTGGGGTGATTTCTAAAAATCCAACGATTAAAGCGGTACGTGAAAAAATTCTTGAAGAAGAAAATCACTTTGATTTTGGCGTGTTGGAAAGTGCGGTTGAAAATGCACAATATTTAGATATTCGTCAAATTGCAGAAGAAACTGAGAAAGAAGTGGTGGAAGTAGATACCATTTCAGTGCTTGGTGAAAATGATATTATTTTAGATATTCGTAGTCCTGAAGAGACTGATGAAAATCCATTTGAATCAGACGAGCATCAAGTAATGCAATTGCCGTTTTACAAATTATCTTCACAATTTAGTTCATTAGATCAAAGTAAAAACTATGTGCTTTACTGTGAACGAGGCGTGATGAGCAAACTTCAAGCGCTTTATTTAAAAGAAAATGGTTTTACGAATGTGAGAGTTTTCGGGAAAAAATAAGCAAAAAATGACCGCACTTTAACGTGCGGTTTTTTTATTCGTAATCTAATTCACCCACTAATTCATCGATAGCTTTAGCAAGTAATGTCCGATCGTGACGATAGCTAATATCATCTGCATTCAAGCGTTTAGCTAAGATTTTAACGGAAGAAATGGCAGACAAATCGACTGCACTTTGTTCACGATAAGGGGTTATAGCACCATCAATAACGGATTCACCGACGATTTCATTAATTTTCTGAATACGATCGGGCAGTGAAAGCTGAGAGGCTGCACCAATTTCTGTCCCTAAATTATCAATAAAAATCACTTTTGCTTTGCTATTACGCAGGGCAGTCGCTAATTCAGGTAATAATAATGGTGGCATAATGCTCGTCATGAAACTTCCTGGACCAAGTAAAATGACTTCCGCTTGCTCTAATGCTTGGATGGCTTCTTGTGCGGCTTTAACCATAGGCACTAAGAAAAGTGATTGAGGTAATTCCGTTAAATTATCAATGCTCACTTCACCGACAATACTGGAGCCTGAACCTAAACTCGCGGCAAGATGAACCGGTTCTTCTGACATGGGAATAATGTGAGATTTTACTTTGAGTAATTCACGAATTAAGTTAATGGCTTCAATAGGGCGAATATGCATATCTTCTAAAGCTTTGAGCATTAAATTGCCTAAATTATGCCCAGAAAGTTCACCTTCACCGGTAAAGCGGTATTCAAATAATGCAGATGCCGTGCTTGGCTCAATGATGATTTGGTTTAAGCAATTACGTAGATCGCCCCATGCGATACCACCTCGTTCTTGGCGAATTCGGCCAGTTGAACCGCCGTTATCTGTGGTGGTGACAATACCGGTTAAACGCTCTTTCATAAAACTGAGTGCCGATAATACACGCCCTAATCCATGACCACCACCAATGGCAACAATATGTTTGATTTCGTCTAAATGTTCATGACGGCTGTGACGAGATAAATCAGACATTTTTCTTCCTTTTTTACCTATAAATTATTATAAAAAATAATGTTATATATTTTTTTATATAAGTTAATGCTGTTATTTTTATCAATATAGTCGGGTTATTCTACCAAATTATTGCTATTAACCGCTTGCTTTTATTACAATACCAACACAATTTATTTTTAACGCATAACTCCGAGCTTGTTTAGCCTAAGTTTCATAAGAAATACGGTGGCAAGCCAATAACGCGGTACGTTATTCAGGGATACGCTGGAAACGGTTTATCCTCTCCATATTTAGAAAGGTGTAAAATGCAATCCATTCCTATCAAGAACGTAGGAGAGTCTCGCTTAGTCGATCCTTTCCAACGCCAATATTACTATCTACGACTGTCGATTACCGATCAGTGTAATTTTCGTTGTACCTATTGTTTACCTGGTGGTTATCAACCCGAAGCTAACAAACCAAGTTTCTTAACCTTAAAAGAAATTACCCATCTTGCTCAAGCGTTTGCTGAAATGGGCACAGAGAAAATCCGTTTAACGGGTGGCGAACCGACTTTACGCAAAGATTTTATTTCTATTGCTGAAAGCATTGCTAATATTGATGGAATCCGTCAATTAGCCGTCACGACAAACGGCTATCGCATGGCAAAAGATGTGGCTGATTGGAAGAAAGCAGGGATTACGTCTATTAACGTCAGTGTTGATAGCTTAGATCCAAAAATGTTCCATCAAATTACAGGTATCAATAAATTTGATGATGTGATGCGTGGTATCGATCGTGCATTTGAAGTGGGCTACAACAAAGTTAAAGTCAATTCAGTTTTAATGAAAAATTTGAATGACAAAGAGTTTGAGCAATTCCTCGTTTGGGTGAAAGATCGCCCAATTCAAATGCGCTTTATCGAACTCATGCAAACGGGCGAAATGGATAGTTTCTTTGATAAATTCCATCTTTCAGGGCAAGTATTAGCTGATAAATTGCTACAAAACGGTTGGCAATTACAACACAAATCCCATACTGATGGTCCAGCTAAAGTATTCACGCATCCTGATTATGCAGGCGAAATTGGCTTAATCATGCCTTATGAGAAGAATTTCTGCGCAAGCTGTAATCGTCTCAGAGTATCAGCGAAGGGCAAACTTCATCTCTGTCTATTCGGCGAAGAAGGCATTGAATTACGTGATTTATTGCAATCCCATGAACAGCAAGATATTTTGCAAGCACGTATTTTTTCTGCATTGCAAGGCAAACGTGAACATCATTATTTGCATATCGGTGATAGTGGCGTAAGAAATCATTTAGCTTCTATCGGTGGCTAAAAGAAAATAGGTGACTTTTACTGTTCACTTATTTTGCTTTTGTCACACATGTAAAACATTCAATATTTTAACCGCACTTTATTTTATTATGACTACATTTACGCATATCAATTCTCAAGGCGAAGCCAATATGGTGGATGTTTCTGCAAAGGCAGAGACCGTTCGTGAAGCTCGTGCTGAAGCCATTGTGACTATGTCAAAAGAAACTCTTTCCATGATCGTGGAAGGCAAACATCACAAAGGCGATGTATTTGCTACAGCACGTATTGCAGGTATTCAAGCGGCAAAACGCACCTGGGAACTTATTCCGCTTTGCCATCCCTTATTGCTTTCTAAAGTGGAAGTGAATTTAGAACCGTTACTTGAAACTAATCAAGTTCGCATTCAATCTCTTTGCAAATTAACCGGAAAAACCGGCGTAGAAATGGAAGCATTAACGGCGGCGAGTGTGGCAGCCTTAACCATTTACGATATGTGTAAAGCCGTACAAAAAGACATGGTGATTGAGCACGTTCGCCTGTTAGAAAAGAGCGGTGGAAAATCTGGTCATTTTATTGCGGAGGAAAAATAAGATGTTAAATGTTTTATTTTTTGCTCAAACTCGCGAATTAATTGGGGAAGATTCTATTCAGCTTGAAGGCGATTTTGCGACAGCAGAAGCGGTGCGTGAACATCTTGCTCAAAAAGGTGATAGATGGGCGTTAGCGTTAGAAAAAGGGAAGCTTTTAGTCGCCATTAATCAAACCTTGATGCCACTAGAAAGCGCGGTCAAAAATGGGGATGAAATTGCATTTTTCCCACCGGTAACAGGGGGCTAAATGACGGATATTCAAATTTCAGTACAAGAACAACCTTTTGATCAAAATGCCGTTTACCAATGGCTTTCTGAGCAACATTCAGTTGGCGCAACGGTTATTTTTGTGGGTAAAGTACGCGATCTTAATTTAGGCGATGAGGTATCCAGTTTATACTTAGAGCATTATCCCGCCATGACAGAAAAAGCCTTACGTGAAATTGTAGAACAAGCAAAAGCCCGTTGGGATATCCAACGAGTGTCTGTGATACATCGAGTGGGACTTTTGCATACCGGCGATGAAATTGTTTTAGTTGGTATCAGTTCTGCTCACCGGGGGGATGCCTATCATGCCAATGAATTTATTATGGACTTCTTAAAATCCAAAGCACCGTTCTGGAAAAAAGAACAAACCAATCAAGGTGAGCGTTGGATTGAAGCGAGAGAGAGCGATAAAGAAGCGTTAGAGAAGTGGTAATTCAATATAAAAAATGGTCATTTTTATGGCCTTTTTTACTTTTATCAGTAGAATAAGTATATAATTATACATATGTTTTAAGTTATTAATTTATCTTTAATTTATCTTTAATTTATCTTTAATTTATCTTTAATTTATCTTTACATTACATTTAACTTCTCCATAAAAAAACTATTCTTTGTCAGCTTTTGTAAAATCTTGTAAATTATCTGTTAATTGCTGAGTTTCCTATTATACTTATTCGGAATCAAGATGTTGTTTGTCTTGACTAGTTATTTTTAGATTATAGGAAACTTTAATATGAATCATGTTTTTAAAATTATTTGGAATAAAGTAAATCAATGCTGGGTTGCTGTTTCAGAACTAAGCAAATCTGTGGGTAAATCATCTCAAACTGATAAACGTAAAGCATTAAATGTAATTATTGGCGCTGCAGTTTTAGCAGGTGCAACTACAAGCGCGATGGCTGAAACCAATGTGGTATCAAATGATCAAGGAAATATTATTGGAGGTATCGGTGCGAGCGCCCTTGGTGGAACCGGTACAACAGGGAATTCTGTTGTTTTAGGTAATAAAGCTAAATCTGAAACAACTGAGAGCGTAGTAATTGGTGGTAATACTACAAATACAGGACGTTGGTCAGTAACTTTGGGTGATAAAGCTAATGGTAATTCTCAATACGGCGTGACGATTGGTGATCGTGCATCAACAGGTAAAGGCGGAAACGCAATTGCTATCGGTTTAATGGCAAAAACCTCAAATGAGAAAGTCGGTGGAAATAGCCAAACTGCTGTAGGGGTGGCATCTTATGCTGATGGTGAAGCAGCTTCAGCCTTTGGTTCATATGCCAATGCAACAGGCAGTCTAGCAACTGCAATTGGTCGAGGCACTAAAGCTACAGCACTAAGTGCTTCTGCTTTTGGTGATAGCGCATCAGCCTCTGCATGGGGCGCAACTGCATTAGGCGTTGGCGCATCTGCTAGAGCGAATAATTCTATTGCAGTTGGTTCTCAAGCAGTAACAGAAGGGCAAGAATCCACCGCGTTAGGTCGCCGCTCTTATGCTGGAGCTCAAAGTGCAACAGCTTTAGGTACAGGTGCAAACGCTAGTGCAATCGTTTCGACTGCTGTAGGTAATGGGGCTAAAGCGAGTGAAGTAGGAGCTTCAGCATTAGGTAACGGTGCAGATGCTAGTGGTAGAGGTTCAATGGCTTTCGGTTATGCATCTAAAGCTTCAGCAGTGGATGCATTGGCAACTGGTTCTAATGCTAATGCTTCATCAATGAATGCTGTTGCGGTTGGTAAAAATAGTAATTCCTCTGCTGTTAATGCTATTGCTCTTGGTACATCTAGTAACGTCTCTGGGGTTAGTGCTGTTGTGATTGGTACTCAAGCAAAAGGTACGCATGAAAACTCTGTGACATTAGGTTCTTATTCAAGCAGCGCGGCTAATGATTTTAATCAGACAGCAAAAGCTTTATCTTCTTTTGATGATAAGGCGAAAGGTACAACAGTTAATTACAATGGTACTTTTTCAACTCAAAAAGGTGCAGTATCTGTCGGTGATGGAAAACTTGTTCGCCAAATCCAAAACGTAGGTGCAGGTCGAATTACGGCTACTTCAAACGATGCCGTAAATGGTAGCCAATTATACCAAGCTTATTACAATGCAGGCTTTAACATTAAAAATAATGGTAAAGAAACATCACGTATTAATACCCATGGCAAAGTAAATTTTGTGAATGGTAAAAATACCGAAGTGGTTGTTAAAGACGGTGAAAATGCTGCTGATATTACAGTGAATTTAAAAGATGATATTACTGTTAATAATGTTACAGCTAAAAATGTCACCGTGGGGCCTGTTACGATCAATAAAGATGGTATTAATGCAGGTGATAAAAAAATCACGAATGTATCAAATGGTACAATTTCAGCAGATAGTAAAGATGCTGTGAATGGTAGCCAATTATATGCAGCGAAGAACGAGCTTAATACCAATATTACTAAAGCCGCAGCGGCAGCTAAAACAGAAGTAAAAGCTGGAACGAATGTAGAGGTGACTTCTGAAACTGGTGCGAATAATCAAACGATTTACACCGTTAATGCAAAAGACACTTCAGCTTCTGTTGAAGCAGCTTCTGATGCTGTTACAGTAACAGTTGGTGAAAAAACAGAAGTTAAAAATGGTATTTCTGTTACCACAGTAACCAATTACAAAGTGGATCTTTCACAAAAAACCAAAGATGAAATCAAAAATGCAGGTGGTCGTGGATTTAACGTAACTGCAAGTGCATCTGAAGGTACTGTTGTAAATGAAGTGGCAGAAGAAACTGTTCAGTCTACAGCAACCAAAATGGATAAGTTAACACTTGATGCGGGTAAAAATATTAAATTAACCCACAAAAAAGGCAAAGTGTTAAGTGTTGCAGTATCGGATACGCCAACATTTACCAATGTCACAACAACGGGTGATCTTAACGTTGGCGGTACAGTCCATGCTCATGGTGGCTTGGATGTTCACAATAATCGTATTGTGAATGTGGCCGATCCTAAAGACCCAACTGATGCAGTAAATAAACGTTATGTTGATAATGCAGTGAAAAACATTAATAACAACATCAATCGTTTAGACAATAAAATTGATCACGTTGAGCGTAAATTACGTGCAGGTATTGCAGGTGCGACAGCGATTTCGTTCTTACAACGTCCAAATGAAGCAGGTAAAAGCTTAGTTTCCGTTGGTGTTGGTGGTTATCGAAATGAAAATGCATTAGCGGTTGGTTATGGTCGAAATTCTGATAACAACAAAGTTTCGATTAAAGTTGGTGCAAGTATCAATACCCGTAGTGATGTAAACTGGGGCGGAAGCATCGGTTACCAATGGTAATTGTTTGATAAAAAGGCAGAGTAAAATCTGCCTTTTTTTATTATATTGAGATGAAAAAAAGTGCGGTCAAATTTAACCGCACTTTTTGTTTTTATTGATTAAAGCACTTTTACAGTGCTTTCACATAAATAACGAATATTGTCCTCAGTGATACCTGCTACATTGATACGACCAGAACGAACAGCGTAAATCGCAAATTTTTCTTTTAAGCGATCAACTTGTTCAGGCGATAAACCGCTGAAAGAGAACATACCGTTTTGTTCCATGATAAAGCTGAAATCTTGTTCTGCACCATATTCTTTTAATAACTGAACAAATAAATGACGCATTTTTTTGATGCGTTCACGCATTTCAGTCAATTCATTTTCCCATTCTTGGCGAAGTTGTGGATCATTTAACACTGTCGCTACGGTCGCCCCACCGTGAGATGCTGGATTAGAGTAGAGGGTACGAATAATTGATTTCACCTGTGTTAATGCAGTTGAAGCAATTTCTGCATTTTCTGCCACAAGGGTAAAGGCACCGACACGCTCATTGTATAAACCAAAGTTTTTAGAGAATGAACTCGCCACTAATAATTCTTTATGATTTGCCGCAAAAGCACGTAAACCGTAAGCATCTTGGTCTAAGCCATTGGCTAAACCTTGATAAGCAAAGTCAAAGAGTGGTAACCAGCCATTTTTTGCTGAAAGCGCAGCTAATTCTTGCCATTGCTCAGGGGTTGGGTCAATACCAGTTGGGTTGTGGCAGCAACCGTGTAAAAGCACTACATCACCTTCGCTTGCTTGGCTTAAATCTTCAAGTAAATGTTCCCAGTCAAGGGCTTTGCGTTCAGCATCATAATAACGATATTCACGAATTGTCATGCCCACTGCATTAAAAATAGCGTTGTGGTTTGGCCATGTAGGTGTGCTAATCCATACATTTTGTGCTTTGGTTTGGCGTTTAATGAATTCTGCCGCAATGCGTAATGCACCTGTGCCACCTAAACTTTGTACCGTTCTTGCACGGTTTGCTTTAATTACATCAGAATCTTTACCGAAAAGAAGCTCTTTTGTGCGTTCGTTATAATCGGCAATACCATCGATAGTCAGATAGTTTTTAGTTTTTTCGTTATCAAATAAGCGTTTTTCTGCTTCTTTCACTGCACGCATAATCGGTGTTGTACCTTGCGCATCTTTATAAACGCCAATACCTAAATTGATTTTATTTTCACGTGTTTCAGATTTGAATGCTTCGCCTAAGCCTAAGATAGGATCGGCCGGAGCCGCTTTGATATGTTCAAACATAGCTTTTCCTTATGTATGTGTTGTGAGATAAGTAATTTTATACTTCAGCCGATAGATTTTATCAAGAAGAACCTGATAAAAATCAACCGCACCTTGATGTTTTTAGATATTCATCAAAAAAGTGCGGTTGTTTTTTTGATTATTTTAATTTCTCAATCGCCCAATTTAATCCAGATTGATAGTCTTCAGGGAGTTCGTGACGAAGTTTTTCAAGCTGTTGAATAATGATTGTTTTGTCTGGATGCGTGATATTGATATGACCTAATTTTCTACCCGGACGAACTTCCTTACCATACCAATGTAATTGGGAAAAAGGCGTGTTCAACCATTGTGGATTATGTTCTGTACCAATTAAATTAACCATGACACTTGGGGCAATAGGTTGTAATGACGGTGTAGGTAAATCTAATAAAGCACGTAGATGCAATTCAAATTGACTGATAGAACAACCAAGTTGCGTCCAATGTCCGCTATTATGCACACGAGGGGCAAGTTCATTAATTAATAATTTATCACCCACCACAAAGCATTCCATTGCCATTACACCCACATATTCAAGCTTATCCATGATTTTTCCGAGCATAGACTCCGCCTGAGTTTGTTGGCTTTGTTGTTGCGGAAATGAAATATCTGTCACACTGTAACGTAAAATACCATTTTGCTGCAGGTTATGTGTTACTGGGTAGAAGCGTTTTTCACCATTTTTTAATCTAGCGCCAACGATAGACACTTCATAATCAAAAGGAATAAATTTTTCTGCGATAACTTCACCGAATAAATCGTCCGTAATATCACGTTGATTATTTTCAGTGATAATCCATTGACCACGGCCGTCATAACCACCGGTACGACGTTTTACCACGACTTTTTCACCTACGTTTTTAAATACTTCAGACCATTGCGTTTTATCTTTTAATAAACACCATGGCGAGGTGGAGAGATTGAGTTCATCTAGTAAAGATTTTTGGGTAAAGCGATCAGCTAATAAGCCAAAAACATTCTGATTAACGAAATTCTTATGATGACCTAATAATTCTGTTAACGGTGTTTTTTCCCAACGTTCAATTTCCGCGGTGATGATGGCATCTTTGGGTAAATCAAATACGGGCGCATTGAACTCAAGCGGTTGAACATGAATATCTAAAGGTGCGCCTGCATAACGTAACATTCTGCCGAGTTGACCATTAC
>CAUQGU010000052.1:0-13681 GCA_963517645.1 uncultured Haemophilus sp.
TAGAATGTTAATTGGGATTAATTTCATCTTATCACTCCTCTATCTTATCACTCTTCTCCAGGCCATTTTCCCTTTACAAGTATTGCTATATTTAGCTTAGTTAACAGCTTTTACGTCAATACCCTCACCAAACTTACGTTTCATTGCTGTACGTTTGGTTCGGTCGATCACATCCCCCGCCAACTGACCACAAGCGGCATCAATATCATCACCACGAGTTTTGCGCACAATTACCGTAAAACCGTATTCCATTAATGTTTTTTGGAAACGATCGACACGGCTATTTGAGCTTTTACCATAAGGCGCTTCTGGGAACGGGTTCCATGGGATCAAGTTGATTTTACACGGGGTATTTTTTAACACTTGAGCTAATTGATGCGCATGCTCTGTGCCATCATTCACGTGATCTAATAACACATATTCAATTGTTACTTTGCCATGGTTGGCATTCGATACTTCTAAGTATCTATGCACCGAGTCCATCAACATTTTGATGTTATATTTTTTGTTGATCGGCATAATTTCATCACGCAATTCATCGTTCGGTGCGTGAAGTGAAATCGCTAATGCCACATCAATTTTATCTCGTAACATATCGAGAGCTGGCACAACACCTGAAGTGGATAACGTCACGCGTCGTTTAGACAATCCATATGCGAAATCATCGAGCATAATTTCCATCGCGGGTACAACATTGGCCACATTTAACAAAGGTTCACCCATGCCCATCATCACCACATTGGTAATCGGACGAACACCCGTTACACCAAAATTACCGATAATTTTTGATGCACGCCAAACCTGACCAATAATTTCAGACACCGTCAAATTACGGTTAAAGCCTTGCTGTGCTGTCGAACAGAAGGTACAAGCTAAGGCACAGCCTACTTGAGAAGAGACACAAAGTGTCGCACGATCTGCTTCAGGAATATAGACCGTTTCAACTTGCTGTTCACCTACCTGCATCGCCCATTTAATGGTGCCATCCGAAGAGCGTTGTTCAACCGCCACTTCTGGCGCTTTAATTTCCGCGACCGCTTTTAATTTTTCTCGTAATTTTTTATTAATATTGGTCATATTGTCGAAGTTATCTTCGCCAAAATGATAAATCCATTTCACTAATTGATCCGCACGAAATGGTTTCTCGCCTAATTCAGCAAAAAACTCACGCATCTGCTGACGCGTTAAATCCATTAAGTTAATCTTTTTTGTATTCGTTTCGGATGAAAGGGGTTGTTCTAACATAAAGCCTCGTTATTACACATTACGGCGATGATGTTACTCAGAATTGAGCAACAAAAAATTCGCATATTAAAAATGAGCCGAGATTTTACAGATTTACCGACGGATAAGCTAGCAGATTTGAAAAACAAAGAAAATTTTGACCGCACTTCTTTGCGATCGCTATCGCAAAAATCAAAAAACAAAAGAAAAAAGTGCGGTTAAAAAACTTTAAATTTTTTCTCTTTCACACATCCCAAACCCTTACAAAAACTGATAGAATGTAAGCTTTGTTTTATTCTCTAAGTTGGCTATATTAAAAGATATGTTAAAAAAAGTGCTTTCTGTATTGTGTTTAGTGCCAGCAATGGCAACAGCACAATCTTATGTCGTGTATGATTTCACCCATGATCGCGTGCTCGAAAGTAGCTCACCGAATCACGTTCAACCTATCGCATCCGTCACCAAGTTAATGACTGCAAATGTGTTTCTTGAAAATAATCGAAACGCAAATTGTACTGCATCGATTACTGACGACGATTACGATTACATTAAAGGCACACATACAAAATTACCAAAATACACGCCAATTTCTTGTAATGAATTATTAAAAGCGATGCTCGTTCATTCTGATAACTATGCTGCTCACGCCCTTTCTCGCTCTGCAGGCATGAGCCGTTTGCAATTTATCCAAAAAATGAATGAGAAAGCGAGAGAATTAGGTATGCGCTCTACCCGCTTTTCAGATAGTTCTGGTTTATCCGACAGCAACATTTCAAGTGTGATGGATCTCGTAAAACTGGCTAAATACTCTCTTAACAAAGCACAAATCAAAAACCTCTCGAATATGCCAAGTGCTTTCATTCAAGCTGGCGGACGTAGCGTTTTTGTTAAAAACACCAATAAATTAGTGCGTGAAGAAGTGTTTGATGCGGCAATTAATAAAACCGGTTATATTCGCGAATCTGGTTATAATTTAGTCTTTGTGAATAAAAATCCATGTAATCGCGCGACCATTGGGGTGATCAGTTTAAATAACCATTCATCAGCGTTTCGTACTAACTTTACTAAAGGAAAATTGGAACAATACGGTTGTATCGCAGGGCGTAGCATGCACAACTTTACCGTTGATGAAGCCCAATATGAAGAAGGCTATGATGAAGCGGGTATGGATCGCCTAATCCAACAAGTTGGTGGTTAATCATTTCAAAAAGAGCGGTCAATTTTGCACAAAATTTTCCGCTTTTTAATTTTAATTGCCTATGGATTTGATAATTATTTTCATTTGAAAAACTTATAAAAAATGGTATTATTCTGTAGAATGCTAATCAATCATTATTTTTAAGGAGATCTCATGAAGCATTTATTTAAAAGCCTATCTGTTATCGCTCTAGGTTTGGCTGCTTTACAAGCCGAAGCGAAATTTAAAGTGGTAACCACATTTACTGTTATTCAGGATATCGCACAAAATGTTGCCGGCGATGCTGCGACAGTGGAATCTATTACCAAACCTGGTGCAGAAATTCACGAGTATGAACCGACCCCTAAAGATATTGTAAAAGCTCAATCTGCTGATTTAATTTTATGGAACGGATTAAATTTAGAGCGTTGGTTTGAGCGTTTCTTCCAAAATATCAAAGATAAACCAGCCGTTGTGGTAACCGAAGGCATCACGCCACTTTCTATTTATGAAGGCCCTTATAAAGATGCACCTAACCCACACGCTTGGATGTCGCCATCTAATGCGTTGATTTATGTCGAAAATATCAAAAATGCATTAGTTAAATACGATCCGCAAAATGCTGATGCTTATCAAAAAAATGCAGCGACGTATGCAGAAAAAATCAAACAACTCGATAAACCTTTACGTGAAAAACTCGCACAGATTCCTGCCGATCAACGTTGGTTAGTGACCAGTGAAGGGGCCTTTAGTTATTTAGCGAAAGATTACGATCTCAAAGAAGGCTATTTATGGCCAATTAACGCTGAACAACAAGGTACGCCTCAACAAGTGCGTAAACTTATCGATTTAGTGAAAAAAAATCACATTCCAGTGGTATTTAGTGAAAGTACCGTGTCAGCCAAACCTGCTCAACAGGTAGCGAAAGAAAGCGGTGCTAAGTACGGCGGCGTACTTTATGTCGATTCCCTTTCTGCTGCTGATGGCCCTGTACCAACTTATATTGACTTACTGAATGTCACTGTATCCACCATAGTCAAAGGATTTGAAAAATAATGACTGAACTGTCCGCTTCTATTTCCGTTAATGACGTAACCGTGCGTTACAACAACGGGCACACTGCAATTTATGATGTTACCTTTGCATTACAAGGGGGAACCATCTGTGCTCTTGTCGGCGTAAATGGGAGCGGAAAATCAACGCTATTCAAAAGCATCATGGGCTTAATTAAACCACAACAAGGCAATATTTCGCTTTGTGGTTTGCCAATTAATCGAGCTTTGAAACAAAATTTGGTTGCCTATGTGCCGCAAGCGGAAGAAGTCGATTGGCAATTTCCAGTCTCCGTTTATGATGTTGTCATGATGGGACGCTACGGCTACATGAATTTCCTACGTATTCCAAAGGGTGAAGACAAACAAAAAGTGCTTGAAGCGATGCAACGAGTAAACATCGAGCATTTAGCTGAACGACAAATCGGCGAGCTTTCTGGTGGACAGAAAAAACGCGTATTTTTGGCTCGAGCATTAGCACAACAAAGTAAGATTATCTTACTCGATGAGCCTTTTACGGGTGTAGATGTTAAAACTGAAAATGCTATTGTGGAACTCCTTCGCCAATTACGTACTGAAGGCCATTTAATTTTAGTTTCTACTCATAACTTAGGCTCTGTACCAGATTTCTGTGACCAAGTAGTGATGATTAACCGTACTGTGATTGCTGCCGGCAAAACAGAAGATACATTTAATCAGCATAATTTGGAAAAAGTCTTTGGTGGTGTATTACGACACATCAAATTATTAGGTGAAGATCTGCATAATGATGAAGATA
Source organism: uncultured Haemophilus sp. (assembly GCA_963517645.1). GTDB lineage: Bacteria > Pseudomonadota > Gammaproteobacteria > Enterobacterales > Pasteurellaceae > Haemophilus_D. The sequence continues at coordinate 4,232 of CAUQGU010000052.1, forward strand.
AACGTGCGGTAACCGTGCTTACGGATGATGAACGTCCCGTTGTCTTCTATGGTGAAACCAAAAATGATCCGCCAGCAACGGCTGTAAAATCTTGTCGTCTGCCTCCGTCTGACAAGGAATAAGCTATGCTTGAATATTTACTGGAACCTTTCTCCTATGAATATATGCAAAAAGCCATGTGGATAAGTACCGCAGTCGGTGGCATTTGTGCCTTTCTTTCTGCCTATTTAATGTTGAAAGGTTGGTCATTAATTGGTGATGCGCTTTCTCATTCCGTGGTTCCAGGTGTGGCGATAGCTTATGCCTTTTCACTCCCCTATGCTTTAGGTGCTTTTTTTGCCGGCATTTTGGCCGCACTTTCCATTTTATGGATCAAATCCATTTCTAAACTCAAAGAAGATGCTGTTATCGGCTTTATTTTCAGCACATTCTTTGCCTTGGGATTGTTGATTATTTCTCTGAATCCAACTTCAATAAATGTGCAAAATATTATTCTCGGTAATATCCTCGGGATTGCCGATGAAGATATTTATCAAGTAGCCATCATTATGTTGATTTGCTTGGTCTTATTGCTTATTTTTTGGAAGGATCTGTTACTGATTTTCTTTGATGAAACGCAAGCAATTACAGTTGGACTTTCACCACTGTTTTACAAAGTTCTCTTTTTTACACTCTTGAGTGCTTGTGTTGTTGCCGCATTGCAAACTGTCGGGGCGATTTTAGTGATTGCCATGGTAATTACGCCAGGTGCAACCGCCTATTTACTTACTGACAAGTTCAAAACTCTTATCAAAATTGCCGTAGCATTAGGCGCAATCACTGGTTTCGTCGGTGTCTATTTAAGCTATTATCTGGATGGCGCAACAGGTGGTGTCATCGTAACATTACAAACCTTGTTATTTTTATTGGCTTTTCTATTCTCGCCTAAATACGGATTAATGAGTCAAAAACGACGCAAGGCGGTGGCCCATGAGTGAAATATTCGCTATTTTCGTTGAGCCATTTCAATTTGCCTTCATGCAAAATGCGCTACTCACCGCATTAGTGGTTGCTGTTATCTGTGCGCTACTCTCTTGCTATTTAGTATTGAAAGGATGGTCATTAATGGGTGATGCCATTTCCCATGCCGTCCTACCTGGTATTGTATTAGCTTTTCTAGCCGGTATTCCATTGGTGATTGGCGCCTTTGTCTCAGGTATTGCCTGTGCCTTAGGGGTGGGTTATTTAAAAGAGAATAGCCGTATCAAAGAAGATACCGCGATGGGGATTGTATTTTCGGGGATGTTCGCCATTGGGTTGGTGCTGTTCACTAAAATCCAAACATCACAACATCTTACACATATCTTATTCGGTAATGTATTGGGTGTAAGCCGACAAGAGTTGATTCAAACGGCTATTATCGCCTTGATTATTTTTATTTTACTTGGATTAAAACGTCGCGATTTTCTACTTTATTGCTTTGACCCGAGCCATGCTCGCGTTGCGGGTCTCTCGCCTAAATTATTGCATTATGGCTTGCTCACATTACTCGCGCTCACTATTGTAAGTACGATGCAAGTGGTTGGGGTTATTTTGGTCGTAGCGATGCTAATTGCACCGGGCATCACTGCGCTAACACTGACCAATCGCTTCGATAAGATGCTTATTATCGCAATCATCAGCGCTGTAACTGCAAGTCTATTAGGCGTGCTACTTAGCTATCATTTTGATGCATCCACTGGTGCATGCATTATTTTGTTACAGGCCGTATTTTTCTTAATTGCCCTAGTTTATAGCAAAATAAAAGTGCGGTTAAATTTCTAAATAAAAAAGCTAACATTTCTGTTAGCTTTTTTTGTTAACCATTGCGTTTTAATAATATCAGTGCTTCATAATGCGCTGTATGCGGGAACATATCAAATAATTGAATTTGAGTAAGTTTATAATTGGTTAGATGCTGCAAATCTTTTCCCATGGAAATCGCGTTACAGCTGGAATAAAGAATAAAGTGCGGTTGCATTTCATTGAGAAACTCAGCGAGTTCCCTTCCGATACCTCGACGAGGCGGGTTGACGATCACCAAATCTGGTTTGTTTTCATCTTGTGTTAAAGCAAAATTAGCCGCATCCAAAGATTGGAATTTAACGTTGTTTAGCCCTAACACCTGAGCGGATTGAGTCGCCGCTTGAATAGCAGATGGGGAAATTTCAATCCCTGTCAATTCTACTTCTTGTTGATGTTTATCCTGTAAAGCTTTAGCGCAATGAAGTCCAAAACCTCCAACGCCACAAAAGAGATCCCAAAGTTTAGTAATGGGCAAATCTTGCACCCAATCTTGCGCTGTTGCATATAGCCCTTGTGCTACCAGTGGATTCGTTTGGAAGAAACCTTGAGGGCGAATAAATAGCGGAATACCGTTAAAGCTCTCTGATAAGGTGTGCTGGTCCGTCAAAAAGATTTCTTTCTCGCCTTCTAAGATCGCAGCATGATTAGGTTGGATATTCACACTCACCACTTCAAGCTGTGGCAATTTTTCCAATAAACCTGCAAATTCACGTTGAATTAACGGCAATTTAGTTTCTGAACGCAATACAAAACGCAACATCAATTTTTTTGTATGTTGGCTTTCTGTGAGCAGAATATATTTGAGCTCACCTTTTTGCTTAGCCACGTTATAAGGGACTAAACCAGCGCGTCCAATAAAATCTTTTATAATTGGGAATATCTCTACAAAGCGTTGCGGATAAAGCGGGCAATCACATAAATCTACCGCACTTTGTGGATCATTCGGGTCTTGTAAAATACCTAAAATGGGACGTTCCACCGCGCCACTTACCACCATTTTCGCTTTATTACGAAAAGCTGACTCGGAGGAATAAAAAGGCGGATGCCAAATTAAATTATCACAATCTAATTTGGCAAGTTGTTGTTTTAGATGCTCTTCTTTCTTGGCGAGTTGCTGTTCATAAGGCATTTCAAGCCATTGACAAGAACGGCAATCGCCTTTTTGATAATGATGGCAATCAATCATTTAGAAGCAAGCCACTCTTGTTGAAGTGCGGTCAGTTTTTGATGATTTTCAATCCAACGCGAAGTTTTTGTGAGTTCTGACCAATCAAAGGATTTTTGTTTGAAGAGCGATTTCAAGCGAGCTTGGCGTGCTGTGAAATGCTCCGTTGTTTCCTGTAACTTCAGATTATCAAGCACTTGAATGACACCTTCTCGCTCATTACAAAGCAATAATAAGTCACAACCAGCCTTCAAGGCTTTTTCACTGCGAGCCACAAAATCGCCCATAAAGCCTGCGCCTTTCATGCCTAAATCATCAGAGAAAATCGCCCCTTGGAAGCCTAACTGTTTACGCAAAATCTCTTTTAACCAATAACTCGAACCGCTTGCTGGCTGGCTATCACATTGTGTATAAATCACGTGAGCCGGCATAATCGCATCAAGCTTACTCTGTTGAATTAATTGCTGGAATGGCAAAATATCATGATTAAAAATCACTTCTTTTGCGCGCTCATCATAAGGGGTTTCAAGATGAGAATCAGCTAAAACATGGCCGTGTCCCGGGAAGTGTTTTCCTGTTGTTGCCATGCCCGCCTGGTGCATACCATCAATAAAAGCTGCTGCTAAATTGACCGCACTTTTTACATCACAGCCAAAACTACGATCACCAATCGCACGACATTCGTGACCTAAATCCAACACCGGAGCAAAACTCAAATCAATATCTAGCGCCACCATTTCAGCCGCCATTTGCCAACCCGCTTCTTTTGCTATTTGCTGTTGCTGAGTTGAATCCTCAACTAATGCCGCAAAAGCCTGCATTGCAGGGAGCTGAGTGAAACCTTCACGGAAACGTTGCACGCGACCACCTTCCTGATCGACCGTGATCAATAAAGGCTTTTTCACTCGTTGACGAATGGATTTGATTAGCGCTTGAACTTGCTGATGATCATAAAAATTGCGGGTAAATAAAATCAAACCAGCAACTAAAGGATGTTCCAGTAATTCAACTTCTTCTTGTTTGAGTTCATGACCTTCAAGGTCAATTAATAATGTGGACATAAACTATTGTAAATAAAGACGATAATTGGTGCTTTCTGTGCTTGGTTTTGGTAGTTCAAACACTTTCTTTTCTTGCGGTTGCAATAAAATATTGCCTGATTGGCTTTCTTGCTGATTTGGCCAAACTTGCGTTACACCTTGTGTGTTATACCAATAAAGATGGTAAAGCACATTGAGCTGTTGCGTAGTTTTATTTTTTAAAGCCGCGGTATTATCCGACAAATCGACATCTAAAGCCGGTGCTAAATTTGCCGCCATATTTAAAATTGGCTTATTGGTTCCCACAATATTTGGTGTAGATGAACAAGCAGTTAAAAATAATACCGTTGCTGTAATGAGGATCTTTTTCATTATTTCGCCAACATTCTACCTAAAGGTTCACCACCAACAAGATGCATATGGATATGGAATACTTCTTGTCCACCGTGTTTATTACAGTTCACGATTAAACGATAACCGTCTTCGGCAATACCTTCTTCTTTAGCGATTTTAGCCGCGACCGTAAATAAGCGACCTAAGGTGACTTCATCTTGTTCTGTCACATCATTAACCGTTGGAATCACTTTATTTGGGATAATCAAAATATGGGTTTTCGCTTGTGGTGAAATATCACGGAATGCGGTCACTAATTCATCTTGATAAACAATATTGGCAGGAATTTCTTTGCGAATAATTTTGCTGAAAATGGTTTCTTGAGCCATAGTCTTCTCCTTATTTTATATAAAAAAGTGCGGTCAAAATTTACCGCACTTTGCTTTTATTTTCCATCAGAAATTGATGATAAATGACATTTCAATCGGCTTAGTGAGCCGCACCTTCTTCTGAATCATCTTGATTAATAAAGTTGGTATTAATCTCGATTTGTGCTTTTTCACGCAATGCTTGCATTAACTGTCCTTGTAATTCACCTTGACGCGCACGAACAAGTTGAGTGCTAAATTTCGCTAATTCTTGCTCATTTAAAGTAGGTTCTTCTACACGTTCAAGGGCAACCACAACCACATCACCTTTGCTGTTACGAGTAACTTGATAAGCCGCTTTGCCATCTTGTGGTTTTGCAATGGCAAATACACCTTCATAAAGCACCGGATCTTTATTATCCACTAACGTAAAGGTTTGTGGCTCACCAAAACTAATACCTGCTGGAACTTTAGCAGGATTCGCAGATAGTTCTTTAACTGCTTGTTCTGCTTTTTCAGCTAATACTTTATCGGCTTTTTCACGTTTTAAGAACTGCTCAATCGTTGATTTCGCTTCATCAAGGCTTTGTAAACCTTCAGCTTTATGATCCACGACACGCACCACAACAAATTCATTTTCACCCACAGTTAATGGCTCAGAATTTGCGCCGCCGTTTGCAATATCTGATTCAAAAATGGCAGAAGTCACATTTGGGAAATTTAACGCCGCAGGGACATTATTTTTACCGAAATAATCTGTTTCTTCCACTTTCACGCCTGCTGCTTCTGCTACCGCAGCTAAAGAATCACTGCTTTCTGCTGCTTTTTCACGAACCGCTTTTTCTACTGCTTGGAAGCGGCTTTCTGCTAAGTTTTTACGCACAGTATCCGCAATTTGTTCTTTCACTTCTTCTAAAGTACGTTCTTTACGATCTTGCACTAAAATAATATGGTAAGCCCCATCCACATTAACCGGTGTGCTGTATTGACCAACATTTAACAATAATGCTGCATCTTCAAAGTTTTTCGGTAATTCGTTGTCTTTTACCCAACCTAATTCACCGCCTTGAGCACCAGAAAGTTTATCAATGGATTTTGTTTTTGCTAACTCAGCAAAATCAGCGCCTTTTTTCAGTTCTTGATAAACGGAATCCGCTTCTTTCTCAGTTGATAATTGAATATGTGCTAATTTTTGGCTAATGAATTGCGCTTTATTTTCTTGATAATATTGTGCAATTTGTGTTTCAGTGACAGGTTGTAACTTACCTAATTCATTTGCTGAGACGTGAATATATTGCACTTTCACTTGTTCAGGTTGAACAAGTGATTTCGCATTCGCATCGTAATACGCTTTAATTTCTTCGTCCGTTACTTTTTGTTTTGCAATTTCATCGGCTAATGGAAGAGTTACAAGACGAGCGATACGTTTTTGGAAAAAGACTTGTGCGTTATCTTTCACTTGAGCCGGCACGACAAACTCACTGTCAGCCAAACCGTTTTGCATTTGTTCAAGTGTTAATGCATTACGTAAAATAGCCGCATAAGTATCGGATGTTAAGCCATTTTGGGACAATAATTGTTGATAGCGCACGTTATCAAATTTACCGTTAGATTGTAAGTTAGGATCGCTCACAATCGCGCGCTTGATCATCTCATCACTTACACCTAATTTTAATTCTTTCGCATATTGACGGATTAACTCTTGATCAACCAAACGTTGAATTAAATTTTGACGAAGTGCGGTCACAAATTCCACAGAGTCAGTTTTCGCTAGGAAGCTCTCGCCTTCTTGTTGAGCTCTAGCTTCAAACTCTTGGTTATAACGATTTAAGAAATCTTGTTGAGAGATTGTCTCGCCATTTACTTTTGCCGCAAAACTATCATTGCTGCTATACAGATAACCTGACATCCCACCAATCAAAAATGAAACTGGAATTAAAGCAAAGATCGCTTTTCCGATAAAACTATGGGCGATGCCATGCATTTTTTCAATTAACATTCAATTATTACCCTTTTAAAAAAGACAAAGTTCATAGGATTATAATCTAAAAGGCGAAAATTCGCACTTAAAAAACACCATGTTCGTGTAGGATTTTCACAGCCATGACTAATAACACTAAACCGCCAAAAATCTCTGCTTTGCTTTTGAATTTTTTCCCTAAAAAATGACCGCTCTTTACTCCAATAAAAGAGATGACAAAGGTTGTTAAACCTATGATGAAGACAGCCAATAAAATGTCCACAGAAAGAAAAGCAAAAGAGACACCAATGGCTAACGCATCAATACTCGTTGCCACACCAAGTGTTAGCAAGTGTTTTAAACTAATCAATGAGGGAGCGGGTTCATCATTCGAGCTAAGTCCTTCTCGAATCATATTCACACCGATGAGCGCAAGCAAAACAAAGGCAATCCAATGATCCCAATTTTGAATCATCTGACTAAATTGCAGTCCGACAACATAGCCTATCGCAGGCATGATGCCTTGGAATAGCCCAAAACAGCATACGATAGCTAATGCTTGTTTCCATCGAAAAGCGCGCATTGCTAAGCCTCTAGAGATGGAAACTGCAAAGGCATCCATCGAGAGACCAAGCGCAATGACCCACAACATATGAAAAGCCATAAACTAACGTTTATTTTCCAATACAGAAAGAACTGAAAATATTGCCGAGTAAATCATCTGAGGTAAATTGCCCCGTAATTTCACTCAGGTTATCTTGCACTAAACGAAGTTCTTCTGCCAGTAATTCACCCGCATGAAACTCGGTTAATTGGACTAATCCAATTTGTAAATGTTCGGCCGCTTTTTCTAAGGCATCAAGATGACGACGACGAGCCAAGAAACCACCTTCCATCCCTGCTTGGAAACCCATCGCCTGTTTTAAATGCTCACGCAACAAATCTACACCCTGATGTGTTTGGGCGGATAAACAAACGGTTGTTGTTCCATTTTCTTCTTTTAGCCCAACTGCCTCGCCGCTTAAATCTACTTTATTACGAACGATAGTCACCGGCATATTATTTGGCAATTTTGATAAAAATTCTGACCGCACCTTTTCAATATTTTGGCTATCAGGATCGCTACTGTCTAACATTAAGATAATACGATCGGCTTGCTCAATCTCCGTCCAGGCACGCGAGATCCCGATACGTTCAACTTCATCTGTCGCTTCACGAAGCCCTGCGGTATCAATAATATGTAAAGGCATGCCATCAATATGAATATGCTCACGCAACACATCGCGCGTTGTACCTGCAATATCTGTCACAATGGCTGCTTCTCTGCCCGCTAAAGCATTCAGTAAACTTGATTTACCTGCATTTGGACGACCGGCAATCACCACTTTCATCCCTTCACGTAAAATCGAGCCTTGTTTCGCTTCGCTACGGACTAAATCAAGTTGAGTGATAATTTCTCGTAATTTTGCTTCGATTTTACCGTCTGCCAAAAAGTCAATTTCTTCATCGGGGAAATCAATCGACGCTTCCACATAAGTACGCAGATAAATCACGGAATCCACTAACTGATTCACTTTATTAGAAAATTCACCTTGTAATGATTTTAATGCTGAACGAGCAGCTTGCTCCGAAGTGGCATCAATTAAATCCGCGATCGCTTCTGCTTGAGCTAAATCTAACTTATCGTTTAAAAAAGCCTGTTCAGAAAATTCACCTGGACGTGCAAGACGAACGCCATCAAGTTGTAAGATTCGTTTTAGCAACAAATCTAATACCACTTGTCCACCATGACCTTGCAATTCCAATACGTCTTCACCGGTAAAGGAATTCGGCGATTTAAAATAAAGCGCAATGCCTTGATCTAATACTGTGCCATCAGCATCTTTAAAAGGTAGATAATCTGCCATGCGTGGTTTAGGACATTTACCTAGTACCGCTTGTGCTACTTCAACCGCTTTTGGGCCGGATACACGCAAAATACCAATACCGCCACGTCCTGGCGCTGTCGCTTGTGCGACGATTGTTTCTTTCATAAAAACTCACTAAAAATTGACCGCTCTAATATTGCGGTTATCTTGAGGAAAAATTAATTGGAAAGAGCATTAAGTTTCATTACTTCAGATGCATCAATATAGGAGATCGAGCTCGTTCTTTTTTTATAAATTTGGAGTATTTGCCCATTCTCTACCGAATTATAAACCTTTTTAGAAGTGAATCTTTCATTTCCATATTGATTAGATGAAATATTAATACTATATATCGATTTGTTTTTACGCTTATAAGTAACCTCGGCTATATAGTTTTCTTCTTGTCCCCAAATGGAAACATAGAACGTTAAGAAAGTGTTTGAAAGTAAGAAAAAGCAACAAAAAAAACCACTACACATAATAATATACCCCAATACTTTCATGAGTATGTGATAAAAAATATTTTCTTTGGGTTTCTTTTTATTGGAAGCTCTTTTAGGCTTTGCCTTTCTTTGTAAAAGGACATTTTCCACTTCCCAATAAATCACGACAAAAAAAAGAAGAATGCTTAATACAAGGGAAACATAAACATCAAGACGTGCACCAGGAAGTAGGGTCTTATCCGAAAACACAGGATATATAATTAACCCAATTAAAATAAATAACGAAATGACTTTTAGTCTTGTATTGAACATTATTAACATATGTAAAAACCGCACCCAAAGGTGCGGTTAGTGATTATTTTTTACGGGTATGTAACCCTTTTTTCTCTAAACCACGGTAGATCATTTGT
>CAUQGU010000053.1:0-13550 GCA_963517645.1 uncultured Haemophilus sp.
CTAATTCTTTAATTGCAGTGATACGAGTTAAATCGCCTGTGGCTTCTTTAATCCCCACAATATTCTCAATTTGCGACAAACGTGCTACGGTTTCAGGTTTCATATCACTACCGGTACGACCTGGTACGTTATAAAGAAGTTGTGGTAAATCCGTGCATTCTGCAATCGCTTTAAAATGTTGGAACATGCCTTCTTGAGTTGGTTTATTGTAGTAAGGAACAACAGATAAACAACCGGCTACACCGCTATCACGTAATAATTTTGTCATCACAATGGCTTCGCTCGTTGCATTCGCACCGGTGCCAGCAATGATTGGAATACGTCCTTTTGCTAACTCAACCGTCTTTTCAATCACCTTCACATTTTCTTCAATGCTTAATGTGGCGGACTCTCCTGTTGTCCCCACAGATACAATCGAATCTGTACCCGCATTGATATGAAACTCGATAAGTTTTTCTAATGTTTCAAAATCAATGTTCCCGTGGTTATCCATCGGGGTTACTAAAGCAACAATACTGCCTGAAAATAAGGGGGTTTGCGTAGTCATAAGGTACTCCATTTACATCTATTTTGCGTTTTAACAATAACATTTGAAAATATTTGGTTATAATCGCTAAAATAGCTTGAATTTACAAATCATTTTTTACATTTTTAAGGATTTTTTATGAAAACATTACAAGTGGGTGACTTAGCACCGCAATTCACCCTTTTAAATCAAGATAATCAACCAATTTCACTTGGCAACTTTAAAGGCAAAAAAGTACTCGTGTATTTTTATCCAAAAGCCTTAACACCAGGCTGTACAACTCAAGCCTGCGGTTTACGTGATGCTAAAAGCGAGTTAGAAAAATTAGGTGTGATTATTTTAGGCATCAGCACAGATGCGCCAAAAAAACTGGCTCAATTTGTTGAGAAAAAATCGCTCAATTTCACCTTGCTTTCTGATGAAGATCACCAGGTTGCCGAGCAATTTGGTGTTTGGGGTGAAAAGAAATTTATGGGACGCACCTATGACGGCATTCACCGCATTAGCTTCCTCATTGATGAACAAGGCAAAATTCAACACGTTTTTGATAAATTCAAAACAGGCGAACATCATCAGGTTGTCTTAGATTACCTGCAATCCCTTTAAATCCCCTCTCAAAACAACCGCACTTTCTATGATTTACCTCAAAGTGCGGTCAAAAAATAGCCATTTTTCTAATTTATATTTACGCTCTATTTTTCATTTGATAAAATTCCAATCTAATTGAAATTCATTATCAATTAATTTTGTATTCTTTATCATATAAAAGGACTATCAGATGCCAAAACTTTTTGAGTTTTTAGAACAATATAGTGATTACATTATTATCGGGCTTTTACTTCTTATGAGCGTAATCATGCTTGCTACTGTGATTGAGCGTTTTATCTTTTTAAGCCGTGTCAATGTCGCTAAATATTCCAATATCCATTCACTTGAAATTGATTTAAATCGCAATATGACGACCATTTCAACCGTTGGCGCAAACGCACCTTATGTGGGCTTGTTAGGAACAGTAATTGGTATTTTGTTAACCTTCTATCAAATTGGTCAAGCTGGCGGTGATGTCGATGCTGGCGCAATCATGATGCACCTCTCTCTTGCGCTAAAAGCAACCGCACTAGGTATTTTAGTCGCGATTCCATCCATGATGTTCTATAACGGCTTAGGTCGTAAAGTAGATGTTAACTTATTGAAATGGAAAGTATTAAACGCTCAAAAAGATAAGGAATAATCGTGAAAAAATTTGATGAAATCAATATTATTCCTTTCATCGACATTATGTTGGTGTTATTAGCGATAGTGTTGATCACCGCATCCTTTATTTCTCAAGGAAAAATTCAAGTTAATGTGCCAAAAGCCAGTTCAACGGTCGCATTCAAATCCGATGAATTAGCCAAATTATTAACCGTGACGGCAGATAAACAACTTTATTTTAATGATAAACCAATCTCCCAAGAAGCCCTTGAAAAAGAGATCGCGGGTTGGAATAAAGATCAGAAAGTTACATTAAAAATTGATGCAGAAGCCTCTTTCCAAGATTTTGTGACGATTACTGACATGTTATCGAAAAACGAAATTAAAAATGTCGCGATTGTTTCGATGAAAGATAAAGGCGCTTCGAGCAAAAATGCGCCAGCAGTGGGAGGCGTCGGAGTAGGGCATAAACAATGAACAGCCAACAAGCTAAACGATCACTATTAGGCTTGCTTATTTCTCTATTAATTCATGGTGCCATTGTAGGCGCATTGCTTTGGAACTGGCATAAGCCAAGTGAAGCTGCAAGTAATGCTACAGGTGAAATATCCACGACAATATCAATGGAAATGATTCAAGGGATGAGAGTGGAAGAACCCGCTCCTGAGCCGGAACCTGAACCTCAACAGGCAGAACCGGAACCTGAAAAGCAAGAAGTCGTCGCAGATCCAACGAAGAAACCAGAGCCTGAGAAGAAAAAAGAACCTGAGAAAAAGCCAGAAAAACCAATAGAAAAGCCGAAACCAAAACCGAAAGAGAAGCCAAAAGAAAAACCTAAAAATGAGGTAAAAGCAGAGAAAGCGGTAGAAATGCCGAAGAGCTTACCGATTGGCGATAAGAATATTAATTCAACGGCTACGGCAAATTCTAAAGCAACGACTACAGGTCAACCTGGTACAAATGGCATTCAAGGTGGCTCTGGTGCTAATACAGATGAACATAATGCCTATCGTGCGGCTATCCGACGTGAAATTGAACGGCACAAACGCTATCCTGCTCGAGCGAAGATGATGCGTAAACAAGGTGTTGTGAGCGTGAGTTTTAGCGTAGGGGCAGATGGTTCCTTATCAGGAGAACGAGTAACGAACTCCTCTGGAGATGAAAGCTTAGACAACGCAGCACTGGAAGCGGTGAGAAGTGCAAGACCTGTTGGTCCAAAACCCGCTGGATTTACCTCTTCAGTCAGTGTACCAATTAGCTTCACCATTCAATAGATAAATAAAAAGGCGAACATCATGTTCGCCTTTTCTTTTGCTAATCTTAATTAGCCCATACCGTATTTTTTCAATTTCTTACGCAATGTACCACGGTTAATGCCGAGCATGTTCGCTGCACGAGTTTGGTTACCGCGGGTGTATTGCATAATCATATCTAACATCGGGTGTTCAACTTCCGCTAATACTAATTCGTAAAGATCATTCACATCTTGACCATCTAATTGTGATAAGTAATTGCGTAAAGCTTGTTTTACTGAATCACGTAATGGTTTGTTTGTTACTTGTGATTGAGAGTTTAAAACTGAAACGGTTAACGCTTCGGACGGACTACGTTGTTGTTCTAACATTTTTCTTTATCCAAAATTGAATTTAAAAAATCTTCCAGCACAATTAACTGCTCTTTCGGTTCATTAATTGCGTTAAAAGTCTGTCTAAAAACGGAATCGGGTTGAATTCCCTGTAAATACCAAGCCACGTGTTTGCGAGCTATTCGATAGCCTTTTTGCTCACCATAGAACTGATGAAGTTCTTGAATATGACGCAAAATATGACCGCACTTTTCACGTAAACTTGGTGTTTGAATTATCGTATCATGTTCTACTAGTGCTTCCACAGCTTGGAAAAGCCATGGATTGCCTAGTGAGGCACGACCGATCATTATTGCATCGGCACCTGTGTACTCAAGTACCTTTTTCGCTTTCGAGGCAGAATCAATATCACCATTCGCAATAACAGGAATTGAAATTGATTGTTTGACTGCTCGAATATTGTCGTATTCCGCTTCCCCTTCAAATAAGCATTCTTTCGTCCGCCCATGAATAGTTAAAGCTTTAATACCAGATTGTTCTGCAATTTTGCCGATTTGCACACAGTTTCGATTTGCTTTATCCCAACCTGTGCGAATTTTTAACGTCACAGGTACATCAACGGCATTCACCACTTCTTTTAAAATTTTTTCCACTAAATCGGGAAATTGAAGCAGTGCAGAGCCCGCTAATTTTCGATTTACTTTCTTTGCGGGACAGCCCATATTGATGTCGATAATTTCAGCACCATAAGCTACATTAATTGTTGCAGCTTGGGCCATTTCTAAAGGATCAGAACCTGCGATTTGCACCGCATTTAATCCTAACTCTTCACTATGTGCTAAACGAAGTTTCGATTTCTCTGTATGCCAAACTTGTGGATTAGTGGACATCATCTCTGAAAACGTTAATCCCGCACCGTAATGGGCACATAAACGTCGAAAAGGTTGATCCGTAATACCTGCCATGGGTGCCAATAAAATACGATTTTTTAATTCATAAGAACCAATTCGCATTTTATGTTATCCCCAATTACAAGTATTATCTCCAATAAGTCAGGCTACAGTAGCAACCGACAAGGGGTGCTATATTACGCATTTTTCTTTTTTTTGCAAAGTGAAATTTGTTCAAAAAATGCACTTTTTTTAATTGACAAAAAGAAATTAAGCCGATTTTAATTTACCTGTAATACGGCACCATTCCTCTTTCACTGCAACAGGATCTAAATCAAAGGATTGTGTATAAGCATCACATACCGATTCTGCTTGGGTTTCTAAAATACCCGATAATCCAAGATCACCGCTCTCTTTCACTAGTTGAGAAATAATCGGATAAAGTTCTTTCAATGGCCCCGCAAGAATATTCGCCACAACAACATCTGCTTTTAAATCTGCAGGTTTATCATCGGATAAGAAAAGTTGAAGACGATCCGCCACCCCATTTTGTTCTGCATTATTTCGACTGGCGAGAATGGCTTGTGGATCGATATCAATACCGATTGCATTTTTAGCCCCTAATTTAAGGGCTGCAATGGCAAGAATTCCAGAGCCACAACCAAAATCGATGACGGTTTTGTCAGTTAAATCCAAACCATCTAACCACTCTAAACAAAGTGCGGTTGTCGGGTGGGTGCCTGTTCCGAAAGCTAAACCAGGATCAAGCATCACATTAACTGCATTTTGATCTGGCACTTCACGCCAGCTTGGGCAAATCCATAAACGTTTGCCAAATTGCATTGGGTGGAAGTTATCCATCCATTCACGTTCCCAATCTTTATCCTCGATTTGCTCAATTTTGTAAGCGGTGTTTTCATCTAAATGATGTGCTTGTTTAAGCAAACTCACAATTTCATTCATATCGGTTTCTGCATCAAATAATGCAATCACATCCGTATTTCCCCACAAACGTGTTTCGCCTGGAAGTGGTTCAAAAATCGGTGTATCTTGGCTATCCATAAATGTGACCGAAACTGAGCCAATTTCTTCTAAAAAATCGCTAATATTCTCGGCTTTTTCATTTGTACTATTTAAGCGAATTTGAATCCACGCCATCTTCTTTTCCTTTTAATTAATTTCTTTATGTAACCATTTCGGTAATAAACTTACGCCTAGGGCTGAAACTACAATAATGATAATCCCAAGCGCTGAAACAAGTGAAACCTCTTCGTTAAGCAATAATACCGCCAAAAAGACACCGAAAATCGGCTCAAGTGCGGTCAAAATTCCCGAGATTTTTGCATCCACTGAATTTAAGCCTTTATTCCACAACCAAAAGGCAAACCAACTGCATGCTACGCCGAGATAAATCAAACCGAAGAAACCAAGCCAGTTAAAATGAATATCCCAGTTTTCAGTCAGTAACAAAGTAAATGGCAACATAGTGATGCTTGCCAACACAATCGAAATGGATGTATAACCTTGTGCTGAAACCGTTGCCACCACTTTTTTCGTCCAACGCAAGCAACAAGCAAACACAATACTTGCCGCCACCACTAAGGAGCAACCCAATAAGCTAATTTCACTTGCGCCTTCATTGCCCTGCCCGCCTAGAATTAAAATGGCTACGCCTAAAAAGGCAAAAGCCCCACACAACCAATGATACCATTTCGCACGATCTTGAAAGAAAAAATGCCCAATGAAAATCACACATAATGGTTCTAATCCAATCATGGTCGTTGCACTCGCCGCGCTTGTATATTTTAAACCAATGAATCCCAGCAAAAAGGTCGCGGTATAATTGAAAAAACCTAGCCACCAAAGCTGTTTTCGCATCGGTTTAGACACGCCTTTCCAACGACGAAAAAAGAGTGGCATCACAATAATCGCCGCCATTAATAAACGGGCTTGGATCATCAAAATGGTGTCCATCATTGTAAAGGTGTATTTAGCGGCAACAAAGGAACTACTCCAAATAAACAATGCTAGGATATGGTAAATCATAAAGTGCGGTCCATTTTTACTGTTTTTTTGCGCCGAATTGGTTACCCAAGATGAAAGCAATCAAGCCAAATACAAGTGCAGGTACAATGGCATTAAAACCAAATAGTTTGATACCAAATTGAGTCAGTAGCACATAACTACTTAATCCCACCACCATTGAGCTTATTGCACCTGCTGCATTTGCTTTATCCCAATAAATGCCTAATACAATCACCCAAAGGAATGCTGCTTCTAATCCACCGAAAGCAAATAGATTCAACCAAATAATCATATCAGGTGGATTCAGTGCGGCAAGAATTAACAACGCCGATAAAATTAGTGTAATGACTGATGAAATACGGCTAATTCGTTTTTCATTCTTCGCGGCTTCAGGTTTGCTTGCAAGATATAAGTCTTTCACAAAAATTGAGGATGATTGAATGAGTTGCGCATCAACCGTAGACATAATCGCCGACATCGGCGCGGCTAAGAAAATCCCAGCAACAATGGGCGGAAGCACTTCCAACATTAAGGTTGGGATGACTTTATCTGATACCGTTAGATCCGGCACAACGGCACGTCCTAAAGCGCCCGCCAAATGCATCCCTAACATAATGACTGAAAGGACAATCGTACCAATGAGCATGCCTCGATGTAAGGCTTTACTATCTTTAAAAGCCATACAACGCACGGCTGTATGTGGCAAACCAACCACACCAAAACAGACTAAGATCCAAAAGGATGCCATAAATTGAAAATCAAGCATCTCATTCGGACCGTAAGGGCTTACTAAGCTCGGATCAATTTCAGTTAATTTATTGACCGCACTTTCCACGCCACCGAGATGGTAAATCACGCCCACTAATAGTACGATTGTGCCAAAAATCATTACGGTACCTTGAATCGTATCAGTTAATACGACGGCTCGGAAACCACCAATAAACGTATAAATGCCAACCGTTAAGGCAAAAATAAGTAAGGCGTGAGTATAAGGAATCCCTATCGTAGTTTCGAGCAATCTTGCGCCACCAATAAATTGCACAACCATAGCGGCAAAGAAGGCAAGCAACAATGCTAGACTGGAAATCCAAACGAGATATTTATTTTTATAACGATAGAGAAATAAATCATTGATAGTAAGCGCATTGGTCTCGCGAGAAAGTAATGCAAACTTTTTGCCCAATGCACCTAAGGCTAGCCAAACAGCCGGCACTTGGATCATGGCGAGTAATACCCAGCCTAGCCCATATTTATAAGCTGCCCCTGGTCCACCAACAAAAGAACTGGCGCTGGCATAAGTGGAAGCCGTTGTCATCGCAAGGACAAAGCCCGTCATGGAGCGATTTCCTACATAATATTCCGTAAGGAAATCACCTTTACTGCGTTTTACATAAGCAAATAATGCCGCGCCAAAGATGAAGACTAAATAGATAGCTAATGGGAGAATAATACCTAAATTCATTATTTATTCTCCTTTGACTCAACATCTAGCGGGATATCTAGAAAGACAATTTTGACAATCCAATACCCAATGACTACAAACAAAATAGGTAAATAAATGCAGGATAATTCAAACCACAACGGAAAACCTATCGGTCCAGGCGAGTCTTTCGGTAAATAAGCACAAACACACCACCCAATCACATAAAAAATAGCTAACCCTAATGCCCAGCGCGCCTCCTTGGCGGCTTGTTTATATCGTTGTGATAAATCCATTATAAACTCCCGTTAGAATGTTTTACCCATTTCAAGGAAAATACGATTTTTGTCGTAGCTATAAAATGGGTGATTACTTGAAACTCGTTGATAAGACCACGTGATTTTAGGCGTGATTCCCCAGAAGTAAAGATCTCGATGCCATAATGTTACAGCCGATTGGTATTCATTATTTTTTTGGCGAATATTAAATAAATCAGCACCTTTGTAAGTTCTACGTGCATAGGCAAGGGAAATTCGGGTTGAAATACCCCAGCCCCACTCTTGTCCCCAACCTAAACGGAGATTTTTACGTTGATAAGCATTGTCTTCGTCTCGTGTATTTTCACGATTATAATCAGCGCCTACAAACCAAAATTGACCACTCTTAGGAAAATAAGATAACGTATTCGACCAAAGATAGTTATTCCCATTCAAATGTTTACGAGTGTTATAACGCTGTTCACCATACTCAAGTGCGGTTGAAATTTGCCACTTTTCACTCAGCCAATAAGTTAAATCTAAACGAGCACCTGAATTTTTCGAATACTGTTTCATTGACTCGTTACCTGATGCGCCACCAGCATACCATCGTCTTTCTGTAAATGGCATCAATGAAATCTCAAAATGTGCTGTTTGATAACCTACTCCAGCACCGACTCTACCATTAAATTCATTATATTTTTTATTATCCCAGTAATATTTCCCACTTCCCTCAATAGAAAATTTAGTGAAATAATTATGGGGTAATGACCATTTTTTCTCTGCTTCTGCAAAATAAGAAAAACCTGTTGCACTTTCGCGCTCCCAGGCATTCCAATTTCCAATGCGAGTGCCTGCTTTTGGTGCATTGTTAATATTACTTTCGTTTAAGAAACTCAGACCACCTTGAAACTTCCACTGATCTCGGAGGTTAAGTGCCGAAAGATATTGGTCGATCATGACGATAGACTCGGGAGAAACTTGTTCAGCTCTCAGTTTTTGGAATTGATCTTTGGCCGCCTCATTATCATTGTTTAAAAAGAGTGCTTGTGCTAACTGATAACGTAACGGCAGAATGGTCGAATCTTGAGAAAATAGCGTACGATAACGAGTTACCGCCTCCGAAAAACGACCATTTTCGCGAGCATTAATTGCATTTGCCCACTCAAGTAAAAATGGATCTTGTTTTGGCAAATTTTGATACAACGGCAGTAATAGTTGAACGGCTTCACCGTTATTTTGCAACACTGCAGGAATCAATCCACGTACGATCAAATCAGGATGTTTTGCCAATTCTTCTTTCGTCATAGAAAGTGTATGTTGATCATCACGTTTTTCTGAAATTTGTGGCTTTTGAGTGGATAAGTCTGGTTTCGCAAGCTGAAGCTGATCATCAAACCGCTCATCCCGAGGTTGTGGAGACTTCTCTGCAGCAAAAGAGAATGAACTAAGCAACAATGAGGAGCTTAAAAATAAAACAAGTTTAGATTGTGAAGTCATTTTTTATTCCTATAAAGAAAAATAAAGCAAGCCAAAGGCTTGCTTTAAAATTTACAAAAATTTTCTAATTTTTTCTAGCACCAAAAACACCAAATTTATCATTTCCTTGATAAGTTCCGGCTACTTCGTCTGCATCTTTTCCATAGAAGCCTCCTTCAACCTGAACACCTTGGCTATTTGTTCCACTAAATTGATTACCTTGAATTTTAGCAGATAAAGAAACATCATCGAAATGTAAATGAGGAGGAAGAGCGCCTCCAGCAATCTCATTTGATACAAGCTCATCTTTAAAGCCAGTTGTTGCTAAAGAAATTGTTCCATTTAATGTTTTATCTGCAAAATTAGCCGTTAGTTTTACGAATGATAAGTTAGACTTTAAGTCATCAGCCCGCTTCTCTACATGCATACCATTTCCAGTATAATTTGCAGTACCTGATTGTGGCATTTCTGTTGTTGGATTTACACCAAATGCAACATAATAATCAGAACCTAAAGTAGGCTCCGTAAATTTCCCCCAACGAATATTTTTATAATTTTTGCCACTAATAGAACGAAATTCGGGAGGATCCGCCTGTAGTATTTCTTTCTCATTCGTTCCAATGACTGGACGTTCGTAATACCCTGATGGAATAATTTCAATTTCTTGACCTTCAACATTAACGAGATTAACGTTATTGTCATCATGTATTTGTCTTTCAATGACCGTCACTGTTTTATCTTCTTTATTAACCTCAAACCCCACTCGTTTAAGCACGATTTGTTCTTCATTTTTTGGTTGTTCCGCTGGTTTTACTGGCTCAGTTGGTTTTACTGTCTCAGCTGCTTTCACTGTCTCAGCTGCTTTCACTGTCTCAGCTGCTTTCACTGTCTCAGCTGGTTTCACTGTCTCAGCTGGCTTTACTGATTCAGTTGGTTTTACTGACTCAGCTGGCTTTACTGGCTCAGCTGGTTTTACTGACTCAGCTGGTTTTATTTGGTTAACTGGTTGAGTATTGCTACCACCACTACTTCCACAGGCAGCTAACGTTACAGTTGCAAGAATTGTTAAACTTAATTTAGAGAGATTAAATTTCATAATTTTTCCTTAGGTAAAAATAAGGGTGCATTATAAAAGGATTTAAAATACATTTTCAAATTAAAATTATAATTCATTAACATAAAATTAACTACGGACAATAAAAACGGCTAACCTAATTGTGTTAGCCATTTTATTATTAATGATACATCCAAATTTCTCTCTAAATAATAGAGACTAGAGCCGTCTTTTAGCAGTTTTAAACTAAAAATGGATGTATAAAGTTAGATATTTTCCTAAATACGGTGATAATTACTTTTTAGCAGCAAATGCAGCGCCCCAAGAATTATCATTAGCGTTTGCTGAACCACCTAATTCTTTTGCATTCTCACCATAGAATTTACCTTCAGCTTTACCCTGAGAATTTAACAAATCTGATTTAGCTGTACCTGAAAAACCATTTCCAGAAATATTAGCATCAATCTTAACTACATCTTTGTTATGCGTGCTTAAGGTACCCGTTAATTTCTTATTACCGAAATCAGCAGTAAAGCTAGATGAACCTTTTAAATAATCTTCATCTGGTAATTTATCCGTATCAGCTGAAATAATGCTATCCCCTCTATAGGACGCTACGCCTGATGATGGCATTGAAGTTGTAGGATATCCGTTATAAAACAAGATATCATCTTGACTAGGATCTTGGCTCTCAATTGCTCCAAAACGAACATTGCTATAAGAACCACAGCAAACTTCTAATTTACCATTTAATTTCATACCATTAATTGTTTTAGCTGTGGCCTGTGTCCAGCCTCTCGCGCTAATACCAGGACCAAACCCAATAGGAATATCTTTTCCATCAACATTAATTTTATATAAATTTGCTGAAGTAAGTGCTACAGTTTTAGCTGTAACATGTCCCTTATTATCTGAATCAACTACTATAGCACCACCTGTTTTATTGTTTGAAGATGTTGATACTGGATTACTTGAATTATTCTGTTTTTTAGCTGGCTGAGTTGTTTGTGCAGCTTGTTTATCTTTTGTTGGTGCTTGACTACTACTTCCAGCATCACCACCGCCACTACTTCCACAAGCAGCTAAAGTTAATGCGGATAAAGCTGTTAAACTAAACTTTAAAATAGTATTTTTCATAATTTACCTCTTAGGTTGTTAACGAAACACAATTAATAGACAGACATAACATAAATTTATGTAAATTTTATCTTATCATAAATTTAATATGATTATATATAAACCTATATAAAAAATAAGGTAAAGACAATATTTTGTCTTTACCTTAATAATTTATAAATTAATCATACATCCCTAATTTCTTCTCTAAATAGTGGATATTTGCCCCACCTTTTTGGAAGTTTTCATCTTCAAGAATGAGTTCATGAAGTGGAATATTTGTTTTGATACCATCAATGATCGTCTCTGATAATGCATTTTGCATACGACGGATTGCTACATCACGCGTATCACCATATGTGATTAATTTTGCGATCATAGAATCATAATGTGGAGGAACGGTATAACCACCATACACATGAGAATCCCAACGAACACCTAAACCGCCTGGTGAGTGTAAGTGTACCACTTTACCTGGAGACGGTAAGAATGTTTTTGGATCTTCTGCATTGATACGACATTCAATCGCATGACCTTTCACTTTAATATCTTCTTGTTTGTAAGAAAGTGGTAAGCCAGCCGCAATACGCAACTGTTCTTTCACCAAATCCACACCGGTGATCATTTCTGTTACTGGGTGTTCTACTTGAATACGAGTATTCATTTCGATGAAATAGAACTCACCATTTTCATATAAGAATTCAAATGTACCTGCACCGCGATAGCCAATTTCAACACAAGCCTTCGCACAACGAGAACCTATATCACGACGAACTTCTTCGGTAATACCCGGTGCTGGTGCTTCTTCCACCACTTTTTGGTGACGACGTTGCATAGAACAATCACGCTCTGCAAGATAGATTGCATTACCGTGTGTATCAGCTAAAACTTGAATTTCAATATGGCGTGGATTTTCTAAATATTTTTCCATGTAAACCATATCATTGTTAAACGCTGCTTTTGCTTCTGCTTTTGTCATCGCAATGGATTCTTCAAGTGCATCTTCGCTACGTACCACGCGCATACCACGACCACCGCCACCACCAGACGCCTTGATAATAATTGGATAGCCAATACGTTTTGCAATTTCTTTATGTTTCGCGATATCGCTACCTACTGGGCCATCTGAACCAGGTACGCAAGGCACGCCTGCTTTTTTCATTGCTTTAATCGCAGAAACTTTATCCCCCATCAAACGAATAACGTCCGCTGTTGGGCCAATAAAGATAAAACCAGAACGCTCAACTTGCTCTGCAAAATCCGCGTTTTCAGAAAGGAAACCATAACCAGGGTGAATCGCATCCGCACCGGTTACTTCTGCTGCAGCAATAATCGCAGGAATATTTAAATAACTTTTTACAGATGGCGCTGGTCCGATACAAACTGTTTCATCTGCAAGTAATACGTGTTTTAAATCACGGTCAGCGGTAGAGTGAACCGCCACGGTTTTAATGCCTAATTCTTTACAGGCACGCAAAATACGCAGTGCAATTTCACCACGGTTAGCAATCACAACTTTTTCTAACATAACAATTTCCACTTGGGTGAAAAAATGGCGAGAAAGCTCGCCATTTCAGATTGATAGGGATTATTCGATAACGATCAATGGTTGATCAAATTCAACCGCTTCGCCATCATTTACTAAGATTGCTTTAACCACACCAGCTTTATCAGCTTCAATACGGTTCATCATTTTCATTGCTTCAACGATACAAAGTGCATCACCTACTTTGACTGTTTGTCCCACTTCCACGAAAGCTTTCGCTTCAGGACTTGGGCTACGATAGAATGTACCCACCATTGGTGAACGTACTTGGTGACCAGACATTTCAGCTGCAGGCGCTTCCGCAGGTGCAGCCGCTGCAGGTGCTGGCGCTGCTGCCGGAGCCGCAACCGGTGCGACTGGCGCTACTGCATATTGAATTGCAGCAGGTGCAACCGCTGGTGCCGCACGACTAATACGTACTGTACCTTCTTCTTCTTGCACTTCTAATTCAGTGATAC
>CAUQGU010000054.1:0-13470 GCA_963517645.1 uncultured Haemophilus sp.
ATTAAAAAAGCTCCAGTTTAAATGTTATTCATAATAGAATGTTTGTTACAAAATCTATCTCTCCATCCAATAGACAGAAGAAATAGACGCTGAATTTTAAAGAGTTCATGGAAAAATGTCAAGCATTGCATTCTTTGCGCTTAACAGCCTCCTTCATTAGATATCGTTAAGGCTTGAGGATTAAAAATCAATCCACCATAACACCCTCCCCCCATAACTGACAGTCTAGGCAAAGGTTTTCCCTCTTTATCATAAATAGTCTTCACTTTTGATGATGGGTTACCATTTTCATCAAAATCATAAACCGCTAGAAAATATCCCTTCTCTTTATTTTTATGTTCTGGTAGTGGAAATAATTTACTAACTTGGACAAAACTCTGAAAATCGGCAAATTCAACTTTAGTCGCACCAAATTCATATCCACGAATTATATGTATAGCATTAATTGGATAACCAAATGCTGTAGCATTCTGTAATAGAATTGTCACGTCTTTAGAATGGTAATCTACACCACCTTCACTAGCGGTTTCATCACGCCTAACAATTTCTTGTTTGACGCTTTGCTTTTCTAATAAAGTCATGTTTTGTAAAAAATCTTCTTTGCTTTCACACTCAACAACACTTAACACATGACATTTTACAAAATCTGTTAAATCTATTAACTGAGTACTATCCACTTGTTTTTGCTTAGAGTCTGTTATTTTATTAAAGTACTTCCATAGTTGTTCTGCATTCGTACTAATTTTTTCAAAGCCTGCTGGTAGTTCATAATTTTGAGTTTGTGGATTAAATAAAATTACTACCTTACCTTTCTTATTACCTATGCTTTTTCTATCCCATTCTTCTGCCCCACTTCGAGCCTTATCATTAAGCTTATATTTTGCAAGCTTATAATTCAATTCAATCGGATAAAACGCCTCTGTTGGTTTTAGGTTTGAATTAATTTTTGGCTCACATTCAACACTAATAGTCTCAAAACGCCACTCTTCATTATGACACCCAGTCACGATTTTCATTTTATTATCTACAGGGTAAACCCAGCTAATATCGCCTTTCTCGCCGCCACTCCCACCATCACGGCCGTCTAATTGAAAACCCAGTGTATCCTTTCCTAGCTTAACTACCTCTGCCTTACCAAGAAACTCTATATTTTTATTTTTAAATAATGGGTGTTGTGTTAAGTTTTCAGAATTAATATATTCCTGATTCTCTAAAACCCATTCATCTAATGACTTTTTGAAAATGTATAAATTCAGTTCCTCATTATATCTTACAGTTCCATAATTCAATGCAAAATAACGTTTCTCTCCTTCACTGGTTTGAATATCTTTTAAGTCATAATCAATGTGAAAAACCTCATCTTCCCAAGATTGATATTCTTTATTATACACAGCGCTTGGATAAACTTTTTTGAGGATATGCTTACCAAATTCTTCATTACTTAAATTAGTAGAAATTTGATTAAATTGACTACTCGAACTGGTGGAATTTGCTATAGATGCTTGTACTTCAGTACAAGTTAGGAAACAGCTAAACATAGAGATAAATAGTATTTTTTTCATAATAGAATCCTTATAATTATTGATCTAAGTGTAGTGAATTCAGACTTAACTTAAGAGATTTTCTATAATTATATGATTTTAAAATAATTTATTCCATCCCATCTTTACATTTAATACATTCTCTTCAAGATGTTTAATTCATTTAGTTTTACCGCACTTTTCCAAATCAATTGCCTGTCTGTGACTAGGCTTTTATAATTTCAAACAGAATTATTTTGTTGGCAATCATTATGTTACGTTCATTCATTTTTCATTTACGTTATTTCTATCATAAAAAGCTTCGACAAACGCATCGTATCTCTCATAAAACACTCGAATTCGTATGTTTACTGATTGGTGCGACATTTGTTGCTCTCTTTTCCTTTGGATTTGCAAAGCTAGCCGATATCGGACTTGAATTTAATGCCTATTGGTCTGCTAAATACCCTCTCGCTGTTTGGATCGTTTTACCGCTTGGCCTTGCTTTTCTCACCTGGTTTACCGCTAAATACACGCCTTATGTTGGCGGCAGTGGTATTCCACAAGTGATTGCCTCCATTAATCTTCCTTATAATGGTTATAAAACAAAACTGGTTAAATTTCGCCAAACCATTTGGAAAATTCCACTTACTTTCTTTGCAATGGTTATCGGTGCGTCTGTTGGACGTGAAGGGCCTTCTGTTCAAGTGGGTGCTGCAGTCATGCTAGCTTGGGGAAATTTCTGTCGTAAATATAACTTTGCTTTCCGCGGCTTAAGTACGAATGAACTCATCGCAACAGGTGCAGCAGGCGGTCTTGCTGCCGCATTTAACGCTCCTTTAGCTGGCGTAATTTTTGCCATTGAAGAATTAGGTCGAGGCGTGATGTTACGCTGGGAACGCCGCGTATTGCTTGGTGTATTAGCTGCCGGTTTTATTTTGGTGGCGATTCAAGGTAATAGTCCTTACTTTCCTGCCTATAAAGGTGCGACCAATATTCCTTATTTATATCTTTGGCTTGCCATTTGTGGCATAGTTTGTGGCATACTGGGCGGTATATTTGGGCGACTCCTTGCAAAAGGATTAGCGGGACTTTCCCCACTCAAATGGCGTGACTGGATCCGTAAACACCCTATTTATGTGGCCTTATTACTTGGTTTAGTGTTGGCTGCTATGGGCACCTACAGCGAAGGGCAAACTTATGGAACGGGTTATAATGTGGTCGCAAGAGCATTGGAAGGACAACTTGTTTCGCCTGAAGTGGGGATACTAAAACTCTTCGCAACGGTTACGACGTATTGGAATGGTATCGCAGGTGGGATTTTTACGCCATCCCTCACTACCGGTGCAGGCATTGGCACCATGTTATGGGAAATCAGCAACGGCATGGTCGATCAACGTTTCCTCGTCATTTTATGTATGGCAGCCTTTTTAGCAGGTGGAACACAATCCCCTGTGACAGCAAGCGTAGTAGTGATGGAAATGACGGGGGCTCAACCTGTGCTGATTTGGCTCTTGATTTCCAGTATCATTGCCTCCATAATTTCGCGCCAATTTAGTCCGAAACCTTTTTACCACTTTGCGGCTGGACGTTTCCGTCAACGAATGCAGGAACAACAAGCAGAAGATCTTCGCCGTAACGAGATTCAAGAGAAATAAAAAATGTCAGAAAACCAACCGCACTTTTATCGTGGCCGCTTTTCCGTTGCGCCAATGCTAGATTGGACGACTCGCCATTGTCGCTATTTTCATCGTCAATTTAGTAAAAATGCGTTGCTTTATACTGAAATGGTCACAGCTCCCGCCATTATTCATGCGAAATACGATCATTTAGATTTTGATTTGCAAGAAAACCCGGTTGCCTTACAACTCGGTGGAAGCAATCCTGCTCAGCTTAAACATTGTGCCAAATTAGCCGAAGAAAGAGGCTATCATGAAATTAATCTGAATGTGGGCTGCCCTTCTGATCGCGTGCAAAATGGTATGTTTGGTGCTTGCTTAATGGCAAAAGCGGATTTAGTAGCAGAATGTATTGCAGAAATGCAACGTGTCGTAAATATTCCTGTCACCGTGAAAACGCGTATCGGCATTGATGATTTGGATAGCTATGAATTTCTCTGCGACTTTATCGAAAAAGTCCATCATGCAGGCTGCCAAGAATTTATTGTTCACGCACGAAAAGCCTGGCTTTCAGGATTAAGCCCAAAAGAGAATCGAGAGATTCCCCCTTTGGATTATGATCGTGTTTATCAATTAAAGAAAGATTTTCCACAGTTAACCATTGCTATTAATGGCGGCATTAAAACCATCGAAGAAATGAAACATCATTTACAATTTGTTGATGGCGTGATGGTTGGGCGTGAGGCTTATCAAAATCCGTCATTGTTGGGCTATGTTGATCAAATGCTTTTTGATGCTAATGCGGATATCGTCACACCAAGACAAGCGGTGGAAACCATGTTCCCTTACATTGAAAAACAACTAAGCCAAGGTGTTTATTTAAATCATATCGTTCGACATATGCTCGGTGCATTCCAAAACTGCAAAGGGGCAAGACAATGGAGACGCTATTTAAGTGAAAATGCCTTTAAGCAAGGCGCGGGCATCGAAGTGCTTGAAACAGCATTAAGTTTTGTGGAAACAAATTAAGCCTAAAACGCAAAGTGCGGTCAGAATTTAAAAGATTTTCTCGGTATTATGTAGCAGTTGCACAAAGACCGAAAATTGACTAATTTACCGCATAAATTTGAATGCCTTTCCGAATAAAAATCGTGAAAGGCATTTCTTTTACCTTAAATTCTAACTTCAACGTCGCAATTTTTCATATCAAATTTCCATTTTTTTAAACTCAAGGCATATCTATTCCGCTCAACCTTCATTCAGGTAAGCTATTTCTTTCTATCTAGTCTATTAGCGTCTATTCGGTTCTATGCTGCCATCAGAATTTCATCGTATGCAGCTTGTTCTTCAAGTCGCTTAAAGTAGTGTGATGAAATTTCGTTAGGTGCAAAGGCTTTCATACCGAGAAGCTCACCTTTACGATGATTTCCTTGCCAGTAACCGACCCACTCTTTAAGCGGTAATACCCACAAGCAACGTTTGAGGACATCTTCAAAGAGTTCCCCATTTGATTTACGGCGGTTATCTGAAAAGAATGCAGCTTGATTGGCATAGTGTAAGGCATATTTATTATCGGTTTTATGGTGTGTACCACGCATTAAATCACGCATTCTGGCATTAAAAGATTCCGCAAGGTTATTATTTACACCTTTCGCACTATAAGCCTCTTGATGATTCACCGACCAACGGGTGTAGTGAAAATCAAGGCTTTTATAAGCTGGGTTTTCATCACACATAATATCACTGCCTGCTTTCACAAAGCGTTGATTCAATGCAAAAACAGTATCAGCATTTTCGGTGTAATCCATTGCGACAATGGTACGATTTGCTCCAGATATATTATTACTATCATTTTCAGCACGTTGTGTAATAGCGAATAGACAACGTTTAGTCGTTCTAAATTTAGGATATTTGCGACCTTTCTCATCGGCTTTTTGACGTTGTTTATGATTGTTTTTACGAAAATTAGTTGGACGCAAGGTAAAGTTGATCCACATTCCATCTTCGTGAATTTCGCCTGACAATGAACTTAAATCGCGCGTTTTAAATAAAGCTTCGCGAACTTTCCCACAAAGTACAAATGCCGTTTTGTAGTTCAAATTAAGATGACGACTAACATCAATAGCACTAATGCCTTTTGAGCTATTTACCATCATTAAGATGACAGCAAGAATATCAACTAAATCAACTTTATGAAAGGCAAAGGCTGTATTCGTTGTGATATAAAAATGGCGTTTGCAATGTTTACAACACCAACGTTTACGAGAAGCAAGGAAATAGGCTTCGTGGCGAATATCGCAATGCGGACAGCATACATCACGAACATTATCAGGGTTTCCCCAACGGTGAGTTTTTAAAAGGTGAAAAGCATCTTCTTCTGTAAGGCGTAAAATATCTTTTAAATTGATGTTTTTTGATTTGCTTGAAAGTAAATAATGTTGAGCCATTGCGAATTTCCTTGTGTAGTACAAGGCATTCGAGATTTGCTAAACGCCAGACACAAAAAATCGCCAACTTGAAAATTCAAGTCGGCTCAAAGCGTTTATGCCTCGAATACCGTTACCCACAAGGAACTTGTGGAAGGCTCATTTTAAATGAGTGAAATTGCGATTGTTAAAACAGGAAATTTACAAGATGAAATTTGCTGCCACCTAAACATTCGCTACACACCTGTTAATGTGTATTAATTGGTGATTGAATAAAGTTGTATTCTTTGACTAATTATATAATTTAGTAGATTCTCGTCCTTTAGTAAATTCAAGACATTAAAAACTAATTTCAGTAGATAAAAGCTCACTAACTTTATCATTTAATTGTTTTTTTATTTCTAATATATTCAAATGCTTTTTGGAAACCTCTCTCATTTCATCTAAACAATAGTCACCATTACTATCTATAGGTATTGAAATCTTAACATTATCGATCATTCGTGGTGTTAATTTTGAAAACTCATTTTTATTATTAATGCCTTTCCTACCTTTTGATAGATTTCTTAATATTGGCTCTAAAATATATACAACGTAATCTAAATCGATATCAAATGTTTTAGGTGTTAAAATTACTCTATCTGCATTTATAGAAAAACACCCCTCTATTATTTTTGTAACTCCAGCAATACCATTTATTGATATTGAAACATAACGACCATCATAGTCGTAAGTATTCATATACCCTAAAGGTTCATCATTTGCGGCAGAATAAATAGGGTATTCCCCTGCATTTTGCTTACAATAATTCTTTGTATATAGACTATTTCCTCTAGTTACATAAAAAAGTTTATGGATGGGTTCATTTATATAATTATATTTATCAGAATGAGGTATTTTCACATCAATTCTATTGATATAATTTTGTCTATCTTCAAGCTCTTTCTTTTTAATCTCTATAGACTTATATTTACTAATAATTAGATTTTGTGATTCAATATCGTAGTTCCCATTATCATCAATAGGAACTTCAATTAATAATCCTTTAATATTTCTCCACGATAATGATGGGATATCACCTTTCTTTTTATGGAGAAAAAATATAGGTTGAAGAATATATTTAAAATACTCTAATACCAAATTTTCAACTTTAGGTATTAGAATTGCTCTATGCCCCCCAACATTATGTTTACCATGTAATACTTTCAAAGTACCTGCGTATTCTCCATCTGTTGAATATGTTAAGTTTTCACAGTCATAATCATAAGAATCAATAAATCCAAAATGCCCAATTGTTGTTCCAGTGAAAACTTCGTAATCACCACTATGCTGATTACAATATGTTTTAGTATATTTGCTATTTCCTCTTTTACAATCAAATAGTTTTTCTAGCGTTATACTTTTATAGTTTAATTTAGCCATTCAATTTCTTCCTTAAAATCTTTTAGAGTTGAGATCATATCTGATAATAGATCTTGAAACTCTGTAGGACTTACAAAAGTTTTAGCTTTTTTTAAACCAATTTCAACTTTTTCTTCTTCTGTCCACCAATTTTCGATTATCCAAGACTTGTCAGAGTCAAACTCATCAATTGGTATCAATTTTAGTTTACGATCATCTTCAATATAAGATTTAATTGGCTCAATAAGCTCTTTTTTATTAAAGTTTTTAAAAAAGTTATATTTTATAGCGGCTTCTTTTAAGTCATTATCGTCTATATCAAACCTATAAGAATCTAGACTTTCACCAATAGAGTTAGCTATATATGTAAAAACTGGATAATCTTGTTTTGCATGTTCATTTATTTCTTGATGTGTTTTCTTTCTTATAGTAAGAATATATGTTTTTTTAGGTGTATTAAAGAATGCACCAACAGGTAGTGAAATAATATTTTCTATAAAGAAATTATTTAACATATATTTCTTTAGATTATGATTTATATAATTAGAGAAGATTCCATCCGGTAATACAACTGATGCGACCCCGTTATGTGATAAAGACTTCATTATCCATTCTAAAAATAAACTTTCAACTCCTCCTCCGTTTAATTTATATTTATCAGTCTCTTTAGCTGAATCCATCATTGGTTTGGACTGAAAATATGGAGGGTTTGCTAATATTAGATCGTATTTATTTTCTTCAAGATTTGATAAAGTACCTAACATAGTTTTATGTAAATTAAAAGTTTTGTTCAATAATTCATTAGCAATATTTTTAACATCTTGTAATGAGTTATTATCTTGAAATAGTTGCGAAAAATAAATAAGCATGTTGGCTTTAGCTAAAATAATAGTTAAATCATCTTTATCTGACATCATTTTATCAAAGCCATAAAGTTCTATCTTACTTTTCAGTTCACCATCATGATAACTGTAAAGATCTTGTATTTTTGTTTCAACAGCTTCGAGAAGAAACTTTCCAACACCACAAGCAGGATCACAGATTTTCATACCTTCCTTTATATCGACCATTGAAACCATTTCATTAACAATCTTTAATGGAGTAAAAAACTGCCCCATATTAGAAGTTTCATTTGAATTTTTCATAAATGTTTCAAATAGTTTTGATTTAAAGTCATTTGATATCCTTAAAAATTTCCCATTATTTTTTTCATAGCGTTCAAATTCTTCAATAACTTGTTTAAATATTTTATCAGTATCATCAATACTGATGTATTCATTATAATCACCTCGTTCAACATGAAATACTTGTCCATTAATAATACTGGTCCCATCCTTACCTTCTGGAAACAAAGTTTTCATAGTCTCCCTTGCTCCATCAATATATTTTCCTAAAACATCAGCATCAGTTGTAACTGGATTCTCTCTTTTATATTCATTAGAGTACATTTTAGATATATAAGAAAAAGAGTTTTCTCCTTTTAATACACCAATATCAGACAAGTATTTAAATAAGAATAATTCAACAAATGTATAGAGTGACTTCTTTGATGATGCAAATGTTAGGTTAACTAAAATTCTATTTATCTTTACTGCTAAATCGGTTGGATCTAACTCTTCCTTTTTTAATATCTTATCATTATCATTACTAATAGATTGGCTAATATCATTTATTAATTTAGCTATTTGTTTGGCGTTTTCTTTTGGCTTTATTTGTAAATCAACGATATTCCCATCTTCATCTAATATAGGATTACCAGTATTTGGGTTAACCCAAATAAATCTATCTCCATCATTTACTACATAAATCAGAGCATTAACAGCTTTAGCTACATCAATTTCTTGATTTATTGCATTTGATATGTCTTTATTTGTTTTGAATTTATTAGGATGCTTTTGTTCACAATATATAACGATATTTTTATGGTTATCAATAATCAATACAT
The DNA here is from genome assembly GCA_963517645.1 of uncultured Haemophilus sp. Classification (GTDB taxonomy): domain Bacteria; phylum Pseudomonadota; class Gammaproteobacteria; order Enterobacterales; family Pasteurellaceae; genus Haemophilus_D. The sequence continues at coordinate 8,912 of CAUQGU010000054.1, forward strand.
CAGGTTTTTTTCTTAATAAATTTCTACTTATTGAAAAATTTTTTATGTATTTTGACTTCATTAAGCTTGAGATCGTTGTTGAACCTAAGCTAAAACATTCATATTTATCAAGAATATGAACGCTATGAGAAAACAATTCATTTTGTATTAGTTGCTCAGATTTCATTAACAACCTCCCAAAATAAATTTGCAAGGTTGATATTGAGGGGATAAGCTATTTGTAGGCTTGTAGGCTTGTAGGCTTGTAGGCTTGTAGGCTTGTAGGGACATTTTTGTTCCTTATTGAGTTAGTGTCAAATTAGTATTTATTGTTTTTCTGATATTTCTTTAAAAGAAATAGCAAAAGCATCCTTTAAATTTTCAGGCATAGCACGATAGTCTGCAATCAGCTTTTCTTCTTGCTTTGAGATAGTATTTTTGGGCATTACAGCTTGAAACATCTCACCTTCACCACTCACGAGCCAATTCAAATTTACTCCTGCTTTAGCAATGCCTGCCATTCCTTCTGCATTGGGTTCTCGTTCGCCACCGATATAACCTTGCATCGTGCGGTATGCTATTCCTGTTTGCTCTGCGAAGTCTGTTATTTTCCAATTTTTAGCTTCACAAACTTGTCTTAATCTTTCTGATATGCACATTTGAGCGTTCCATTTTCAATTCATAATTGACAAATTACGCGAATGAGCGTATATTTGTTTTAGGTTTAAACGCATTTTATCACGTTTGAGCATATTTAAAATCTCTATTAACATAAATTTTAAACAAGACGATGACTCAGCATTTCTTACTTTCTAGCAAAGCTCGCACGCTTTCTTCCTACGAGATTGCACAACTCACGGAAGAAGAAGCGTATGATTTGCTTTGTGAATTAAGATGGGGTGGAAAAGAGTTCATCACTTGCCCTAAATGTGGGGTGCAACACAAGCCTTATTATATTTCTACACGTAAACAATGGCGTTGCAAACATTGTAATCATACTTTCAGCGTCACTTCTGGCACCATTTTTGCCAATCGCAAGAAACCGATTAAGGTTTATCTCTATGCTTTAATGGAGTGGGTAAATGCCGTCAAAGGCTTATCATCCCTTCAATTAGCTCGTAATGCAAAACTTAATCCTCGCACGGCATTTGTTTTATCACATAAATTCCGCAAGGCATTATTGGAAAGTCGTGATATGAAACCTCTTTCAGGTGTAGTGGATATGGACGGTACTTATGTTCATCCTGCACCACGTAAAGCAAATAAGAAATCTGACCGTATTGACTATCGTTTAAAGGAAAATCAGAATCCTGATAAACGTTGTGTAATGGTTGCGCGTGAGCATTATTCGCTAGAAGAAAAAGCCAGTAATGCGTTGCATTGTGGGGCAAAACGCTCTTACGTTTTTGTGGCGCATACGGAATCGCAATCGGTGATAAAAAGTTTTGCCGATAAGTTCATTAAACCGAATACACAAATTAATACCGATGAAAGTACGGCTTATGATGTCTTGTTACCTTACTATGATTTACGCACCGTTAATCATAAAGAAGAGTATCGTAGCGACTTAGGTGTCACAAACAATCAGGCAGAAAGTTTGTTCAGTCGTTTTAAACGTATGTACTACGGACAAGTTCACCGTATCAGCAACGAATACTTACTTAACTATGCTAATGAAATTGCGTACCGTGAGGACAATCGCCGTATCTCAAATAAAACGCAGTTTATTGATGTATTAAGTCGATGTTTGAAAACCACCAACAATAACAATGAATGGTGCGGTTATTGGCAACGTAAAATTATTCATCAAGAGGTAATTTGGCAGTAGATATATGGCATACAACCTTGATAAGAAACTCAAAGAATTTGAGTTTGAGCGTAAACAGGTATTGCATCATCTAGCCTTACTTGATGCAAACATTGCCACATTAAAACGTGCTATTGAGCTTACTCAACAGGAAAGTGATGTAGCCCTTTATAATACAGAAAATTTTGTGTACCGTTCAAAATATAAGCTCTTTAAAGGAAAAATTCGCAAATACATCGTACAAATGATGCGAGAAACACCCAATAAAGCCTTTACTATTGCCGAACTCACGCAGCGCATTTTTGATATTGAACAAAATCCTGACACACCGTCCGAAAAGCATTTTGATTCAGTTCGTAAGCAACTCAATGAGTTCTACCGAAGAGACTGGATCACTAGAACACAAACCAGCCGATATGAAGTTCACTGGCAGTGGAAATAATGTGAAATATCTTATTGTCAAGTAAAAGCCTCTCGATTTTGTAGGTTATAACTTGCATTTAACAATTACCAACATTATAATTTTAGGCATCAACAAAACAAGACCTCTATCGTAAAAAAGACAAGAAATGCAAGAAATTATTTCTCACTTGGAAGATTGCAGTGAAGAACAAGCTCAAATTATAGCTTCAATTATTGATAAATACATAAAAGAAACTACTCAACCGCTGCAATCTAGAACTATTGCTATTTTTATTGGCGGTGGAAGTGGATCTGGCAAATCAACAATTAGAAAACTTATTCAGCAAAAATATACTGGTTTCTTAATAATAGATCCTGATGAAATAAAAACATTAATCCCGAGCTATGAGAAGTTACAAGCTGAATATGGCTATGACGCTTCAGCTATGGTACATACTCAGAGCAGTGAAATTGCCAAAAAATTAATTACTCTTGCCCAAAAAGAGCTTTATAGTTTTATGTATGATGCAACCTTAAAAAATGTCCATAAATTTGAGATGATTTTTAAGGAATTAAAACAATTAGGATATAATATATCTTTAATTATTGTAGATTGCGATATAGAGCTAGCTATTAAGCGAGTTCAAGGGCGGGAAGTTCTAGAGAATAGAAGTGTTCCCGAGGAAGTAATAAGACAAAGCCATAAAATGATCCCTATTTCATTCCGGGCATTAAATAAACATTGTTCTGAATGGGTTATTTATAATACTGATGACGAACAGCCTAAGCAGATTGCTATAAAGCGTAATGAATCTATTAATATTATAGATTCTGATTTATATACTAAGTTTATGAGTAAATCGGAAGATTGATCATGTCTAGGATAACAACAGGAGGGTATTTATGAGTATTATTTGCGAAATAGATCAAATCCTTGGAAATAATAAAGATTATTTTATTTTGAAGAACAAGGAGTTTAAAGAAAACTATCAAAAATCTAAAGAAAAACAGATTGCGGATAGTGAAAAGTTTCCATTGTATTCAAAAAATAAAAATCATGAATATGAAGAATAATAATTATAAATAGCGGTATCTCTACCGCTATTTGTTATCCTTGCTCAAGTGTTCTCAATCGCCAATGTTGTGAGTTATCTATTAAGCATTTTTCCACTAACGATTTATACTTTAAATAGTTTAATGTACAAGCAATCGTTTGTGATTGTTTATACGGTATGACCTCTTCAATCTCTTGCCCATCTAACTTCATCGCCAGATATGTAATCTCCTTCACACTTAACCATTTTGAAGGCTCTTGTTTTAGTACCTGAGCAATCAACTGTTGAGGTGAAGTTTGGAAGCGAAGATTTCTAAATTTGGGGTTTGAAGGTAAAGGCGGTTCTTCCCGACCTTTTGCGTGATTTAATGCCACACGATAGTCTGAAATCTTCCGATCAAGATCTTTTAATTCTTTATGGAGTTGCTTGATTTGCGCTGCAATTTCTTTCTTTTCGGTTTCAATTTCTTCAATCGCTTCTTCAAGCGCATTTTCCAAAGTTGATTTTTGTTTTGTCATTGACTATTCTTACCTTTCGTACATAAAAGATAAGAAAATGTAGCAGAAACAACAAATTAAATCTTTGTGCAACTGCTACATAATACCGGATTTTCTGACCGCACTTTTGTTTTCCAAGTATTTAATTAGCACTGGTATTTTTGACGATATGTCACTAAATCTTCAATTGTTAATACCGCATAACCAAATTTTTTCGCAAATTCGATAATTTCTGCAGCACGAGCCATGGTGCCATCATCATTCGTGATTTCACAAATGACACCTGCCGGTTTAAAACCACTTAAACGTGCTAAATCAACTGAGGCTTCAGTATGTCCTCGACGTGCCAAAACGCCGCCTTCTGCGGCACGTAATGGGAAAACATGTCCAGGACGGTGAAGATCTGCCGGTTTTGCATGATCTGCAATTGCTGCTTTGATTGTGGTGACGCGATCTTGCGCCGATACACCTGTCGACACACCTTCTGCCGCTTCAATCGTCACGGTAAACGCGGTTTTATTCACGCTGTTGTTGTGTTCAACCATTGGTGACAAATCAAGCTGTTTGCATTGTTCATCGGTAATACATAAACACACGATACCACTGCCATAGCGAATAAGTTTTGCCATTTGTTCTGGCGTAATGGTTTCTGCTGGGAAAATTAAATCGCCTTCATTTTCGCGATCTTCATCATCCAATACTAATACGCCATTACCTTGTTTGAATGCATTCAATGCGTTAATCACCCGTTCTTCGCCGGTCGCACCAAATGCAGATAAAATTGACTGATTCATCGTAATTTCCTTTGTTGTTACGTTA
>CAUQGU010000055.1:0-13370 GCA_963517645.1 uncultured Haemophilus sp.
GGAATCATATTGAAGAAGAATTGGCTCCAAGTCACATTAGCACCAGCAAAAATCCCGGCAGGAATAATAAACATATTGGCGACAAAGTGTTGTAATCCGATAAGCACAAAAATCATCACTGGGAACCACATGGCGAGAATACGACCGGAGGTTTGTTTGGCGCCAAAATAGAACCAAATACCCATGCAGACCATCCAGTTACAAGCTATGGCAGAAACAAAGGCGCGACCAAAATCCATTTGCACTTTAGCCTCGGCAATCGCGATGGTTTTAGCGGCTGCAGCACCTTCTGATAAACCGACATAATGCCCTAAGAAATAGGCCATAAACAGTGCACCGAGCAGGTTGCCCAAACTCACGACAATCCAGTTACGAAATAATTTTTTAAGGCTTACTCTTTTTGTTAAACGGCCTAATGCCATCATCATCATGTTTCCCGTGGCCAATTCACCACCACCGATTAATATACAAATCAAACAAATAGGAAACACAGCCGCACCAAGTAATGTCGCCAGCCCTCCCCACTCAGGAGGAATACCGCTCACGACTTTTAAATAGGCCATATAACCAAAACTCACATAGCCGCCACCTAAAAAACTTAAAATAGACAGTGTTTTTAGATGTCCTTGCGACTTAGCATAACTTTTATCAATGACATCTTGTAAGATTTCGTGGGGATAAAGATCGCGATGCTGCATAGTTGTACCTCTAGTAAAAATAAGACGGTAAAAATGTAGCAAACCACATAGCAAAACCGAAAGAATTGTTAAGTATATATATTGATTTTTAGTTATAACGAAATTGAATAATAATCCGAACCTCAAATTAGGTGTCTAGGTTCTTTTGAGGGGGGCAAAGTGCGGTCAAATTTTCCAGTATTTTTGCTAAAAGCTATAAAAATCTGGCTGTTTGCATGTATAGAAAAAGCGTTGTTCTAGCAATATAGAACAACGCTTTAGTTTTTAAATGATATGTAACTTAGAATGGAATGTTGTCATCAAATGCGTCCATTGGTGGCTCAGCTTGTGGCGCTGGCGCAGATTGAGCTGGACGAGATTGATAGCTTGGTTGTGGTGCTGATTGAGCAGGTGCATAACTGCCCATCTCTAGAGAGCGACCACCTAACATTTGTAAGTTATCACCTTGGATTTCAGTGGTGTAACGATCTTGGCCGTTGTTATCTTGCCATTTACGGGTTTTTAAACGTCCTTCAACATAAACTTGTGAACCTTTGCGTAAGTATTGACCCGCAATTTCCGCTAAACGACGATATAACACGATACGGTGCCATTCGGTGACTTCACGACGTTCACCCGTGTTTTTATCCGTCCAGCTTTCACTTGTTGCTACGCTGATATTTGCTACCGCTTCGCCATTTGGCATCGTGCGGATTTCAGGATCATTACCTAAATTACCCACGATGATTACTTTATTAATACCTGCCATAGAATCCTCTATATTTTAGAAATAAGGTGAAAAATTTTGGTTATTTTGCCTTAAAAGAAACAAAAGATCCATAAAAATTAACTGGATATTTGCACAGATATTGAAATATGCGATAATGGTCGCAATTTTTGAATTTATTTTCTTAAGGCAATCGCTTTTTTTATGGATACTATCGACATTCGTGGGGCTAGAACCCACAACCTCAAAAACATCAATTTAACCATTCCGCGCGATAAATTAATTGTGATAACAGGCTTGTCCGGTTCGGGCAAATCTTCTTTAGCATTTGATACGCTTTATGCGGAAGGGCAGCGTCGTTATGTGGAATCGCTCTCTGCTTACGCGCGTCAGTTCCTTTCTTTGATGGAAAAACCTGATGTGGATTCGATTGAGGGCTTGTCGCCGGCGATTTCTATTGAACAAAAATCCACTTCTCATAACCCACGTTCAACCGTGGGGACTATCACTGAAATTTACGATTATCTGCGTTTGCTGTTTGCTCGCGTAGGGGAGCCGCGTTGCCCTGATCATGATGTGCCATTAACGGCACAAACCATCAGTCAAATGGTGGATAAAGTTTTAAGTCTGCCAGAAGAAAGCAAAATGATGTTGCTTGCGCCTGTGGTGAAAAACCGTAAAGGTGAGCACGTTAAGTTGTTAGATAGTTTAGCGGCACAAGGTTATATTCGTGCAAGAATTGATGGTGAGATTTGTGATTTATCTGATCCACCAGAACTTGCTTTACAGAAAAAACATACCATTGAAGTGGTGGTAGATCGTTTTAAAGTGCGGTCAGATTTAGCCACACGTTTGGCAGAATCCTTTGAAACGGCTCTGGAGCTTTCTGGTGGTACAGCAGTTGTGGCGGATATGGATAATCCTAAAGCTGAAGAATTGGTTTTCTCGGCGAATTTTGCTTGTCCACATTGTGGCTATTCCGTACCGGAATTAGAGCCTCGCTTGTTCTCATTTAATAACCCGGCAGGGGCGTGTCCGACTTGTGATGGATTAGGTGTTCAGCAGTTCTTCGATGAAAGCCGTGTGGTACAAAATGAAAGTATTTCTCTTGCAGGCGGTGCGGTAAAAGGTTGGGATCGTCGAAATTTCTATTACTATCAAATGCTTACCTCGTTGGCGAAACACTACAAATTTGATATTGAAACGCCATACGAAGATTTGCCACAAAAAATTAAAAATATAGTGATGCACGGTTCAGGCAAGGAAGAAATTGAATTCCAATATATGAACGACCGTGGCGATGTGGTGATCCGCAAGCATCCTTTTGAAGGGATTTTGAATAACATGGCGCGCCGTTATAAAGAAACGGAATCCATGTCTGTACGCGAAGAATTGGCGAAAAATATCAGCAACCGCCCTTGTGCAGATTGTGGTGGTTCACGTCTTCGCCCTGAAGCTCGAAACGTGTATATCGGCAGCATTAACTTGCCGCAAATTTCAGAGAAAAGCATTGGTGAAAGCCTTGAGTTTTTCCAAGGGCTTACCTTAACGGGTCAAAAAGCACAAATTGCGGAAAAAATCCTGAAAGAGATCAGAGAGCGATTAGAATTCTTAGTGAATGTGGGCTTGAATTATCTTTCCCTTTCTCGTTCTGCAGAAACCCTTTCAGGTGGTGAAGCACAACGTATTCGTCTTGCCAGCCAAATCGGTGCGGGCTTAGTAGGTGTCATGTATGTGTTGGATGAGCCTTCTATCGGTTTGCACCAACGCGATAATGAGCGTCTGTTAAATACGCTGATTCATCTGCGTAATTTAGGCAACACCGTGATCGTGGTGGAACATGATGAAGATGCCATTCGAGAAGCGGATCATATTATTGATATTGGCCCAGGGGCAGGTGTGCATGGTGGTCAAGTGATTGCGCAAGGTACCGCCAAAGAAATCATGGCGAACCCAAATTCTATTACGGGTAAGTTCTTATCGGGTGAAGAAAAAATCGAAATTCCGAAAAAACGAACCGCACTTGATAAAAGCAAACTTTTAAAATTAAAAGGCGCGACAGGGAATAATCTTAAAGGCGTAAATTTAGAGATTCCAGTGGGCTTATTTACTTGTATCACGGGGGTGTCAGGTTCAGGTAAATCAACGCTAATTAATGATACGTTATTCCCATTGGCACAAAACGCCTTAAATCGTGCGGAAAAAACAGATTTTGCGCCTTATAAATCCATTGAAGGCTTGGAATATTTCGATAAAGTGATCGATATTAACCAAAGCCCGATCGGTCGTACACCGCGTTCTAACCCAGCGACTTACACGGGATTATTTACCCCAATTCGTGAATTATTTGCGGGCGTGCCAGAAGCGCGTGCGCGTGGTTATAACCCAGGACGTTTTAGCTTTAACGTGCGTGGTGGACGTTGTGAAGCATGCCAAGGTGATGGTGTGCTGAAAGTTGAAATGCACTTCTTACCGGATGTGTATGTGCCTTGTGATCAATGTAAAGGTAAACGCTATAACCGTGAAACCTTGGAGATCCGTTATAAAGGCAAAACTATTCACCAAGTGTTAGATATGACGGTAGAAGAAGCTCGTGAGTTTTTTGATGCGATCCCAATGATTGCGCGTAAATTGCAAACCCTAATGGATGTAGGCTTGTCTTATATTCGTTTAGGTCAGTCTTCTACCACACTTTCAGGTGGTGAGGCACAACGCGTTAAGTTAGCAACGGAGCTTTCAAAACGCGATACCGGTAAAACCCTTTATATTTTGGATGAACCGACAACTGGTCTGCATTTTGCCGATATTAAACAACTTCTCGAAGTGTTACATCGCTTGCGCGATCAAGGCAATACTATTGTGGTGATCGAACACAACTTAGATGTGATCAAAACTGCAGACTGGATTGTGGATCTTGGCCCTGAAGGGGGCAGTGGCGGCGGTCAAATCATTGCCACTGGCACGCCAGAAGAAGTCGCCAAAGTCAAAGGTTCGCATACCGCGAGATTCCTAAAAGACATCTTGGCAAAAGGCTAGAAAAACCAACCGCACTTTTGAACATTATCAAAGTGCGGTTATTTTTTTGAGGTTTTTTAATGGCGATTTCCAAAAGGCGGTTTGGCGAACCAGACGATTATGAATAATGCTAGGAAAGTAATTGCCGATAGCCAGAAAATCTCATTAGCGCCAATAATAAAGCCCTGAGCAGTGATTTGTCTGGCAAGATATGATGCTGTTTGTTGTTCGTTTAAACCAAAACTTGCCATCGTCTGGAAGAACTGTTGGGAAATTGGATTATATGGAGTAATCGCTTCCGTGAGTTGAGTATGATGCACAGCTTCACGGTTATACCACATAAATGTTGTGAGGGATGTTCCTACCGAACCAGCAAGGGTTCGAAGGAAATTAAATAAACTCGATGCTGAAGCCATTTTTTCTGGCGGCAAACCCGAAAGCGTGATGGTGGTTAGCGGCATAAAGAAGCAAGCAACCGCTAAACCTTGCACAAATTGTGGCAATGCAACATCGGCAAAGGTCATGCCAGGCTCAAAGGTCACGGCTCGCCAATAAAAGGTCAGGGCATAAACCATAAAGCTGATTGTGACTAAAATTCGCATATCAATTTTATGCCCTAATTTACCGATGATTGGCGAAAGTAAAATCGGGAATAATCCCACTGGGGCGGCTGCGAGCCCTGCCCAAGTCGCGGTGTAGCCATAAACTTGTTGGAGTAGAAGTGGGATAAGTACAACCGATCCCAAATACACTAAAAAAGCGAGACTAGTTGAAAGGCAGCCTACGCTAAAGTTGCGTGATTTGAAAAGTGAAATATCTACAACGGGATTGTCATCCGTCAGTTCCCAAATGGTGAGCGCGATCAAACATACAACCGCAATCACGGTGAGAACAATAATCTCCGTTGAATTAAACCAATCTTGCTCTCTTCCTTGGTCCAGCATTAATTGCAAGCAGCCTACGCCAAGAACTAATAAAACAAGCCCAACGGTATCAATAGGTTGATGAGATATTTGGCTTTCTCTATCGCCTAGAATTTTCCAACTCATTAAGACGACGGCCAATCCAATGGGAACATTGATGAAAAAGATCCAACCCCAATGAATGTTATCGCTGATCCAGCCTCCCAGAATTGGCCCGAAGATAGGTGCTACGACCACGGTCATTGACCAAAAAGCCAGCGCCATGCCTCGTTTTTTAGGCGGATAGTTATTGAGTAATAAACTTTGCGAAAGAGGGATAATTGGACCAGCAACCGCACCTTGGATGACGCGGCAAATAATCAACATTTCCAAACTATGTGAAATACCACAAAGCCAAGAAGCAAGGACGAAAAGTAAGGTTGAGATTAAAAATAACCGCACTTCGCCGAAACGTTTTGCCAGCCAGCCAGTGATAGGAATTGAGATTGCATTGGCCACACCGAACGAGGTGATGACCCATGTCCCTTGGCTAGACGATGCCCCTAAATCACCAGCAATAGTAGGAATAGCAACGTTAGCGATGGTGGAATCCAACACCTGCATAAAAGTCGCAAGCGAGAGCGCTAACGTGAGAATAACCAGTGCACCGCCTTGTACCGGCGTAAAATGAGATTGCGACATCGTGAAACCTAATAGCTATTGTCGCGAATAATGGATTCGATCAAATTATTGACCGCACTTTCATCATATTGCAGCACATTCGTGGAATAAAGCGTTGTAGCTGGCGCTTGGTCACGCAAGGTTTCACCTTGGCTATCACTCACATCCACTTTCACGGTGGCAGAAAGCCCAATGCGTAATGGGTTTTCAGCTAGTTGTTGCGGATCTAATTGAATACGCACAGGCACACGTTGCACCACTTTGATCCAGTTACCGGTCGCATTTTGAGTAGGCAATAATGAGAATGCACTGCCTGTACCCATTTCGATTCCCACCACTTTACCATCAAAGGTTTTATCTTTTCCATAGAGATCAAAGTGAATTTTAACCGGTTGACCAATTCGCATATGGGTTAATTGTGTTTCTTTGAAGTTGGCATCTAACCACATTTGATCGGTAGTCACCACTGCCATTAATGCGCCACCAACAGAAACCGCTTGCCCTACTTGCGCATTACGACGAGCCACATAGCCTTTAATTGGGCTGCGGATTTTTGTGCGTTCTAAATTCAACCAAGCTTGTTTCAAATTACTGACCGCACTTTGAATTTGGGGCTGTTCACTTAAAGGACCATCTAGCAATAAGGCTTGATTTGCCTCAAGTTGGTTTTGTGAGGTCATTAAGTTTGCTTTGGCGAGTTCGACCGCTTCTTTGGCGTGTTGGAACGATTCTTTATCTATTGCGCCATCTTTGACTAATTGAACGCGACGATTCAAGTTTCCTTGTGCTTGAGCAAGGGTGATTTCATTCGCACGAACGGCTGATTTTAATTGTTTTACCGTGTAATTCAGTTGAGAAATTTGGCGAACGGCATTGGCTAAATTACTTTTAGCTTGCTCAAAACTTAATTTGGCATTGGTATCATCCAGTTCCAATAACACGTCGCCCGCTTGTACGGGATCCATATTATCGACATTAATTTTCGCAATATTTCCCGCAACTTGTGATGAGACCATCACCTGATTGCCGCTCACATAGGCATCTTCCGTTTCTTCAAAGTCTTTAATAAAGAAAAACCAATAAGCCGCAGAACCGATTGCAATCAGAAGAAGCAAAAGAATAAAAATGGAAAGCCCTTTTTTACGTTGTTGAGATTTATTATTTGAGGAAGTTGGTGTATCTGTTTGTTGATCGGACATAATGCGAACCTTATCGGAAAATGCTGAAGTAAAAAAGCTTCAGTCTATAAAATATGAATGTTCGTTCATTATGAACGTGAATTAAAATTATTTCAAGAATGACCGCACTTGTTTAGATAAAAGTGTGGTCAATTTTAATGATGTTTTTTCATTAAGCCATTTACTCCAAGCAAAATTAAACTGGCCCAAATCGGCACATAAGTGAAGTAATCGGAAGGAGAAACTTGTGTATTGAGCCAGAATATCGCAATTAAAAAGAGCAATGTAGGTTCGAGATAACTGAGCACGGCGAACACACTAACAGGAATTTGTTGGCTTGATTTTAAATTGGCAGACAAACCGATTGCACTCACTAAACCTAATGCAGGCAATAAATACCAATATCGGCTTTCACTGATTACAAAAGAAAATTGCTGTTCTTGTATGATCAAATAAATGAGGCAAGGAACAGCAATGAAGCATACATCGAGCGTAATACCTTGCAATGCAGGAATCTTCATGGCTTTACGGCTTAAATAATAATAGGGATAGACTAGGCACACCCAGAGGCTGCTCCATGACAAGGTTTGATTGTGCCAAAGCTCATGTGCCACACCGCAGGCGGCGATACATAAAGCGATGATTTGAATGGTGGAAAGGGTTTCTTTCAGCCAAATTCGTCCAAGTAATGCCATCACTAATGGGAATAAGAAATACCCCATTGCAATGTTTACGCCCTCGCCATTAACGGGCGCCCACATAAATAACCAAAATTGGCTGCCAGCATCGACTGTACCGAGCAAAAACAACATCCAACGTTTTTTGTCTTTGCCTAAGGTTTCATTGACTAATTTTGATAACGAACGACAACCTACGGTTGGGAAGATAATCAAAAACAACCCAAATACCATCATCACCATTCGCCACGCAAACACATCCGTACCGTTAAGCGGCTGTAGCCATAAGCTGAATAGATAGAGCAATCCAAATAAAAATTGCGAGATGATGCCGAGAAAAATACCTTGAGCCATTTTTATATTTCCTTAGGTTTGATAACGTCATTATAAAAGTATGGCATGGTAAATTTTCTCAATATAAAATAATTAGTGATTATTTTTCTTAATTTTTAGCGTTATTTTGCATTTATTTTCAAGGGTTAAACATGGAATTAGATAAATTAGATCGGGATCTTTTAAATATCCTCCAACAAGATGCGACATTACCATTAAAAGAGCTCGCGGAAAAAGTGCATAGCTCGGTAGCAACCTGTCAGCGTCGAATTCAATTACTGACAGAAAAAGGTGTTATTACCAAACAAGTGGCAGTGGTATCGCCAAAGGCCGTGGGTAGAGGCATCAGTGTTTTTGTGATGGTGGAAATGGATAACCAACATTCCCGCTTTCAAGAGTTATTTGAACGAAAAATGCGCCAAGAAACCGATGTGGTGAGCTGTTATGAAATTTCCGGCGATTATGATTTTATGCTGCTTATTCACGCTGAAAGTATGGAAAGCTACCATTCATTTACCCGCCGCGTTCTAACAGGTGAATATCATGTTCGCACTTATAAGAGCTTGTTTGTAATGAATTTTACCAAAGCAGAGAGCGGGATTTTGTTATAGTTGTGTAAATAAAAAAGAAAATCCTTTGCTAAAGTGGCAAAGGATTTTTTATTAAGACGTGATTATTTCGGTAACCTTGTTGTGGCTTTTAACGCCATATACCCCATAATCGCAGAAACCGTGGAGCCTAATAAGATCCCTAATCGAGAAAGGGCATTAATGCTTTCACCGGCATCAGCATTGAAGGCCAGGCTTGCTAAGAACATTGACATGGTGAAACCGATACCACATAAAATCGCTACGGCAAAAATTTGTTTGAAGTTGATGCCTTGCGGAAGTTTTGCTATGCCTAGTTTTACGGAAAGGTAGCTGAAACCAAATACGCCGAGTGGTTTTCCAATAATTAAGCCTAAAGAAATCGCAAATAATAATGGTGATGAAAGCATGCTTGAGTCGATACCATCAAAACTTACCCCCGCATTGGCAAATGCGAATAATGGCAGGATAATAAAGGATGACCAAGGGGAAAGAATATGCTCAAAGTCATGTAACGGTGTTTCACCATTTTTGCCTTTCAATGGAATACAAAATCCAATGATAACGCCTGCAAGGGTAGCATGTACGCCTGATTTTAATACCGAAGCCCATAAGATTGTTCCCACCACCATATAGGCACAAAGTGCGCTCACTTTAAAGCGATTTAATGCGATAAGTACAGCAATTGCAATGGCAGCAAAGACAAGTGCTTGCACACTTAATCCATGGGAGAAGAAGAGTGCAATCACGACAATGGCGCCTAAGTCATCAATGATGGCTAAAGCAAGTAAAAAGATTTTTAGTGGGAGTGGCACTTGTTTACTTAATAACGCCATGATGCCCAGTGCAAAGGCAATGTCTGTCGCCATTGGGATTGCCCAGCCATCGGCTAAAGTAGGATCTTGTTGTGCAATAAAAATATAAACCAAGGCAGGAATAACCATTCCGCCAACGGCAGCAATAGCAGGGAAAACCGCTTGTTGATAGCTTGAAAGGGAACCCTCAAATAATTCTCTTTTGACTTCCATTCCCACTAAAACAAAGAATACCGCCATAAAACCATCATTGATCCAGTGAATTAAGGTTTTATCGATAGAAAAAGTCCCTACTTGAATGCTGACTGGTAAGTTTAAAAAGTCGTTATAGTTTTGATTGAGCGGTGAATTGGCTAATAGTATTGCGATTACCGCTGAAAAAAGTAATAAAATTCCGCCAGCTGATTCCAATTTGAAAAAACGCTGAATTTGTTGAATCAAACTCAGTTTATTCATTCATTCTCTCCTAAAAAAGTAATAAAAAATAATAAAGCTTGGATACTATCACAAATTTACTGATTTTGGAAAAAGCGGCGGTGGATAATGTGTGATTTAATCGGAATATGATAGATTTCGTGATCTATTTCACAAAATTTATTTTCCTTTTTGGAATAAAAAACAATTTAATAGTAAAATTCTTAAAATTTATTTATTCGAGAATACTTATGTTTTCAAAAAAAGACATCATCGTATTAGGTATGATGATTTTTGCTTTATTTTTAGGCGCGGGAAATATTATTTTCCCACCGATGGAGGGGTATTCCGCAGGTAACCATTGGGCAACCGCTTCGCTAGGGTTTGTGATAACAGGCGTACTCATGCCATTTATTACATTAGTTGTTGTGTCAGTATTAGGACGTGGTGAAGAACTGACTAAGGACTTACCCAAGTGGGCAGGCGTATCCTTTTTAACCATTCTTTATTTAGTCATCGGTTCAACCTTTGCCATGCCTCGAATTACCAATGTCGCTTATGAAATGGCATGGTTACCATTGGGGCTCGTTGAAGATAGTGCGACAACACGTCTTATTTTCTCTGTGATCTTTAATATTATCGCGATGGGATTCATGATTCGCCCAAGTACCATTATTTCAACGGTGGGTGAAGTGATGACGCCAGCATTGTTGGTATTATTACTCGTTGTTGGGATCACGGTTTTTGTTTCACCTCTTTCTGACATTGTTGCCCCATCGCAGGCGTATGCCGAGAATTCAGCATTAACTACAGGATTAATTAGTGGTTATCAAACGATGGATGTACTGGCGGCGATTGCCTTTGGTGGCATTGTTGCACGGGCGTTGTCTGCAAAAAATGTGACCAATCCACAAAAGATTGTTCAATATACGATTTCAGCGGGTTTTGTATCTGTCATTTTATTAGCTTGTCTATATTTTGCCTTATTCTACTTAGGGGCGACTTCTGATGCTGTGGCACAAGGTGCAACAAATGGTGGACAAATTTTCTCTCGTTATGTGAATAGTTTATTCGGCACGGCGGGAACCTGGATTATGGCGGGTATTATTACTTTAGCAAGCTTAACCACATTAGTGGGCGTAACCAGTGCTTGTGGTGATTACTTCTCCAAGTTTTCGACACGTTTTTCTTATCCATTTTGGATTGTCTTCTTCACCGCCATGACGACAATTATTTCACAATATGGCTTAACAAAATTACTCCGAGTGACAATTCCAGCCTTGTTGTTTATTTACCCAATGGCGATCATGTTAGTGGTTTTACAGCTTGTGCGTAATAAATTGCCTTTTATTCGATTGAGCTATTACACCACTATTTTTGTGACAGTTTGTTTTAGTTTGATTGATAGCCTGAAAAACTTGGATATGTTGCCAGAAGGGTTACATCAGATCATGACTCATTTCCCGCTCTATTTACAAGGGCTTGCGTGGCTTGTGCCCGCATTATGTACTTTAGTGCTTTCCATGATATTCGGGAAAACAATTTCAAAATAATAAAAATGCCGACAATGATTTGTCGGCATTTTTTATATCAAGTGCGGTCGTTTTTTCACGTATTTTTAGGCGGCAAGACGTTGTCTCACAATTTCAAATAAACATACGCCTGTCGCAACGGAAACATTCAGAGATGAAACAGAGCCCGCCATTGGAATACTAATGAGTTGATCACAATGCTCACGAGTAAGACGGCGCATGCCTTCACCTTCGGCCCCCATCACTAAGGCAAGAGAACCAGTAAGTTTGCTTTGATAAATGGTTTCTGTTGCTTCGCCAGATGTACCTACTACCCAAATATTATGATTTTGTTGTAGATCTCGTAAAGTACGAGCTAAATTGGTTACGCGAATTAATGGCACAGTCTCCGCAGCACCGCAAGCCACTTTACGTGCAATAGAAGTGAGTTGAGCAGATTTATCTTTTGGCACAATAACAGCGCTCACACCAGCAGCATCCGCAGTACGTAAACAGGCACCCAGGTTATGGGGATCTGTCACGCCATCAAGCACTAACAGAAGTGGATTTTGCTTACGAGTAAGAAGTTCATCCAGATCATGTTCATTCAGCTCTTTCGCTTCTTGCACACGAGCAATCACACCTTGATGCACTTCACCGTTGGATTTTTTATCTAATGTTTGACGGTTTACAAATTGCACCGCAATACCTAAAGCATAGAGCTCATTAAGTAAGGGTTGTAGACGTTTATCTTCACGGCCTTTCAGTACAAAAACTTCAATTAAACGTTCTGGGCTATTTGCTAAAATGCTGTTTACAGCATGGATACCATAGATATTTTCTGACATAGCGTTCTCTTATTTATTATTTCTTCCGTTTTCTAGTTGGTTTCTTAGAAACATCTTTATTTTTGACCGCACTTTTACGTTTTTTTGACGCTTTAGGTGGCAGTTCCTTAAAGACTTTTTTCACTTTTTGTTTCGCCGTTTTGCCAACACGACGTGGTTTTCTGGCACTTTCGACTAAACTGAAATCTACCATTTTTTGTTCTAAATGAACGGCAACTACACGAATTTTTACTTTATCGCCAAGACGGTAGATCATACCACTATTTTCACCGATTAAACGTTGTTTTGCCGCATCAAATTGATAGTAGTCGTTATCTAAAGTAGAAATATGGACTAAGCCATCAATGAATAAATCATCTAAACGCACGAATAAGCCAAAGCCCGTTACAGATGAGATCACTCCGCTAAATTCAGCACCCACGTGATCTTGCATATATTCACATTTCAGCCAATCTGCTACTTCGCGAGTGGCATCATCGGCACGGCGTTCTGTCATCGAGCAGTGATCGCCTAATAAATCCATTTCATCAAAGGAATAGTGATAGCCGCCAGTATCCGTCGTTTTACGTTTGGCGCCTTTTTCTTTCGCTAACAAATACTTAATCCCACGATGTAGGGTTAAATCTGGATAACGACGAATCGGGGAAGTGAAGTGTGCATATTCTTCTAACGCCAAACCAAAGTGGCCGATATTATCCGCATGATAAACTGCTTGGCTTAATGAACGGAGCAACATGGTTTGAATAAGCTCATGATCCGGACGATCTTTCACTTGCTCTAATAATTTCGCATAATCTTTTGTGGTCGGTTTCATGCCGCCTTCAAGGCTTAAACCGCATTCACTTAAAAATGCACGGAAAGACGTCAGTTTTTCTTCGCTCGGTGTGGCATGAATACGATAGAGTGCAGGTTCTTTATGCTTTTCCATAAAGTTTGCTGCTGCAATATTTGCAAGAATCATGCATTCTTCAATGATTTTGTGAGCATCATTTCGCACAACAGGTT
>CAUQGU010000056.1:0-13140 GCA_963517645.1 uncultured Haemophilus sp.
AGAAGGTTAGTTTTATGAAAAAAGTAACAGTAGCATTAGCACTTATGATGTCTATCGGCTTAACCGGTTGTGCAAATACCGATATTTTTAGCGGTGATGTGTATGAAGCTGGACAAGCAAAAGAAGCTCGTTCAATTAGCTATGGTACTATTGTTTCTGTCCGTCCTGTTAAAATCCAAGCGGATAACCCAGGTGTAATTGGTACAGTTGGTGGCGGTGCTTTAGGTGGTATCGCTGGTAGTACAATTGGCGGTGGCACCGGACAAGCAATTGCAACTGCAGTAGGTGCAATTGGTGGGGCGATTATTGGTAGCAAAGCTGAAGAGAAAATGAGCCAAGTTAATGGTGCAGAACTTGTTATCAGAAAAGATAATAGAGAAGAGATCGTCGTGGTTCAAAAAGCGGATCCTAGCTTTAAAGCAGGTCGCCGCGTAAGAATTGTTGGCGGTTCATCATTAAATGTTTCTGTTATTAACTAACTCAAACAAAAAATAGAAAAAAGCGAACCATTAGGTTCGCTTTTTTTATGTTTTAAATCAAAAGAAAGTGCGGTTGTTTTTTGCTTGAAACTCAAAAATATGATAAAACTATCAACCGTTATTTCACATCAACAATAGGAAGCAAAATGTCAAATTTACAACAAGTTATTGAAGCTGCATTTGAAAAACGTGCGGAAATTACCCCTAAAACAGTTGATGCACAAACTCGTGCAGCAATCGAAGAAGTGATCGAAGGATTAGATAGCGGTAAATACCGTGTTGCAGAAAAAATTGATGGTGAATGGGTGACTCACCAATGGTTGAAAAAAGCGGTATTATTATCTTTCCGTATCAATGATAACCAAATCATTGATGGAGCAGAAACCAAATATTACGACAAAGTGGCATTAAAATTTGCTGACTATACCGAAGAGCGTTTTGCTCAAGAAGGTTTCCGTGTCGTACCTTCTGCAACCGTACGTAAAGGCGCATACATTTCCAAAAACTGTGTATTAATGCCATCTTATGTCAATATCGGTGCATATGTGGGTGAAGGTACTATGGTTGATACATGGGCAACTGTTGGTTCATGTGCACAAATTGGTAAAAACGTACACTTATCTGGTGGTGTAGGGATTGGTGGTGTGTTAGAGCCATTACAAGCAAACCCAACTATTATCGGCGATAACTGTTTTATCGGTGCGCGTTCTGAAGTGGTTGAAGGCGTGATTGTTGAAGATGGTTGTGTGATCTCTATGGGCGTATTCATTGGTCAATCAACTAAAATCTATGATCGTGAAACTGGTGAAGTGTTCTACGGTCGCGTTCCTGCTGGTTCTGTGGTTGTTTCTGGTAGCCTTCCATCAAAATGTGGTAAATACAGCTTATACTGTGCAGTGATCGTGAAAAAAGTTGATGCAAAAACTTTAGGTAAAGTTGGTATCAACGAATTATTACGTTCTATTGAAGAGTAATTAAAATACCATAAAAAATGACCGCACTTTATATGACAAAGTGCGGTCATTTTCTTTTTTAAATTAGCGAATTATTTTTTTCTTGCTAGCATTGTCGCAAATTTTAATTTAATGCGATTGCCGTTTTCATCAGTTTTGTGTAACTCGCCCATATTTTCGTTGTATTCTAAGAATTCCCAATCTTTGTAGTATTCTTTTAATTCACCTTCAGAGAACGTAAATGAGAACGCTAATGGACAAGGTACCTCAGGTGTAGACATCGCTGCTACAATTAAGTTGTAACCACCTGGGTTGGTATGTTCTTGCATATTCTTAATAATGGCAGGAATTCGCTCACGATTTAAGAACATAAATACCACAGTAGATAAAATAAAGTCATAGTTTTCTTGAATATTGGCGGTGTTAATATCATAAACAGCGGTCTTAATATTCAAGTTTTCTTTATCTTTAGTTTCGTTCAAGAAGGCTATGCTGTTTTCGTTATGATCCCAAGAGGTTACATCATAGCCTTTTAAACTTAAATAAAGGGAGTTACGACCTTGTCCGCAGCCTAAATCTAACACTTTGCAAGGCTTAATAATTTTAGCTGCATCAACCACATCACCATGCGTTGCAGTCATATTATATTTTTTGCTGAAGTAATCTTCTTTTGTGCAATAGAAACCAAGCGTACATTCTAAGTCATCAGAAAGGGCTTCAACTCGGTGCCAGGCTTGTGGCTCGACAAACGGAATGTTACTTTCTGGCGTGAAAATATGCTCAGCAATAATACCACCATCTTCAGTTAGCTCATAAAACTTAAGCTTACCTTTCAATACTGTAAGTTTGCCCCAAGTTCCCACTTTAGTATTGTGTTTTTCTTGGAACATTTTAGGTAATTTATCTTTTGTCCAAACCGGCATTTGTTTATAGCAGATAAGTTCGTTTGTCATAATGAATTCCTTTTAATTTGCGTAATAAATAGCTGATTGATATGGTAGGGTATTTGGTTCTATTTGGCAATAAAAAAGGCGACCTAAGCCGCCTAAATATTAAATTATTTTACTTGCATACCTGCAGTGACACCGATATCTGCTGAAAGTAAGAATAAATCACTTCCGCCAGTGCCGGCAGAAAGAATCATTCCTTCTGACACACCGAATTTCATTTTGCGAGGAGCCAGGTTTGCTACCACAATAACAAAACGACCTTCCAATTCCTCAGGTTTGTTATAAGCCGCTTTAATACCAGAGAACACTTGGCGAGTATGGTCACCTAAATCTAATTCAAAACGTAAGAGTTTATTTGATTCAGGTACCGCTTCGCATTTCAGTACTTTTGCTACACGCATATCGATTTTAGCAAAATCATCAATGGTAATGGTGTCAGCAATAGGTTCGACATTTGAAAGTGCGGTCGCTTTTGCCGCTGTTTTTTCTGTCGCTTTGTTTGCTTCAGTGAAAAGTGCTTTAGTTTCTTCTACAACAGCATCAATTTGCTTTTTCTCTAAACGAGAGAAAAGCGCTTTAAATGGAGTAAGTTGATGACCTAATAGTGGCTGTGCAATATTATCCCATGTTAGTTCTGTTTGTAAGAACGCTTCTGCACGTTCAGCCAATTTTGGAAGAACCGGTTTTAAGTAAGACATTAATACACGGAAAAGCTCGATACCCATTGAGCAAACCTCTTGTAATTCGGCATCTTTACCTTCTTCTTTCGCAATCACCCAAGGGGCTTTTTCATCAATATATTTATTGGCTTTATCGGTTAATGTCATAATTTCACGAATCGCTTTGTTGTATTCGCGGCTTTCATAATAAGCAGCGATTTGTTCAGCTTGTGCAGTAAATTCAGCAAAAAGCGCTTTGTCTTCTAATTTATCTGCTAATTTACCTTCAAAACGTTTTGCGATAAAGCCTGCATTACGAGAAGCTAAATTGACTAATTTATTAACGATATCCGTATTGACACGTTGAACGAAATCTTCCAAGTTAAAATCAAGATCTTCGATGCGATCGTTTAATTTAGCCGCATAGTAATAACGCAAACATTCCGGATCAATGTGATTTAAATAGGTGCTGGCTTGGATAAATGTACCGCGTGATTTTGACATTTTGGCACCATCTACGGTGACATAACCGTGAGCAAACACATTGGTTGGTTTGCGGTATTCGCTACCTTCTAGCATTGCTGGCCAGAATAGGCTGTGGAAATACACGATATCTTTACCGATAAAGTGATAAAGTTCAGTATCGCTGTTTTCTCCCCAGAATTCATTAAAATCAATGCCTTCACGATCACAGAGATTTTTAAAAGAAGCTATGTAGCCAATTGGCGCATCTAACCAAACATAGAAGAATTTATCTTTTGCACCTGGAATTTCAAAACCAAAATAAGGTGCATCACGAGAGATATCCCACTGTTGTAAGCCACTTTCAAACCATTCTTGCATTTTATTTGCAATTTCAGGTTGAAGTGAGCCAGAGCGCGTCCATTCTTTTAACATGCCTTCAAAAGCAGGTAAATCAAAGAAAAAGTGTTCAGACTCTTTAACAATTGGTGTTGCACCTGACACAGCAGAACGTGGATTAATTAAATCCATTGGGCTATAAGTGGAAGCACAAACTTCACAGTTATCACCATATTGATCTTCAGCTTTACATTTTGGACAAGTCCCTTTGACGAAACGATCCGGTAAGAACATATTCTTTTCAGGATCGAATAACTGAGAAATGACTTTAGTTTTAATGAAGCCTTTTACTTTTAATTTATTGTAAATGTCAGCCGTGATTTGTTTATTTTCTTCACTGTGAGTAGAGTGGTAGTTATCAAAACTAATATTGAAGCCAGCAAAATCACGTATGTGATCGGCTTTTGCTTTTGCGATTAATTCTTCTGGTGTAATGCCTAATTTATCGGCATTAAGCATAATTGGGGTACCGTGTGCATCATCTGCACAAACAAAATGAATTTTATTGCCACGCATACGTTGGAAACGTACCCAAATATCCGCTTGAATATGTTCTAACATGTGGCCTAAATGAATGGCGCCATTTGCATAAGGTAATGCACAAGTGACTAAAATTTTACGAGGTTGAGTTGTCATTATTTTTCTCTTATTCTTTTTGCAAAAATTGCGAGTATGTTACCCGATTAGTGTGATTTTTTCTAGTTTAGTTATACTTTTAGCTTAACATTTGAGGTGTAAAAAGGGTAGAATATCCCTGACAAATTTACTCTACTACCTACTACTATTAAAGGAATATTATGGCAACTGCTTTTTCTGAAAATTTAACGGCAGAACAACAATCTCAAGTTCTGCAAGTTTTCCAACAATTCCAACATCCAAGTTTGCAAAAAGACTTAATCGCATTAAATACTTTGAAGAAAGTAGAAAAAGGCGGTGACGTATTACGTATTGAATTACAATTGCCTTTTGCATGGAACACTGGCGTGGAGCAAGTGAAACAGCAACTTTCTGATGCGTTATTAAAAGCAACAGATAGCAAAGAAATCAAATGGGTGGTGAATTATCAAATCGCAACCTTAAAACGTGCGAATAATCAACCCGCTGTAAAAGGTGTAAAGAACATCATTGCAGTGACTTCGGGTAAAGGCGGGGTAGGAAAATCTTCTGTTTCGGTGAACCTTGCCCTTGCTTTACAAGCTCAAGGTGCTCGTGTGGGTATTTTAGATGCGGATATTTATGGTCCATCTGTTCCGCATATGTTAGGCGCCCCACATCAACGCCCAACTTCACCAGATAACCAACATATTACCCCGATTAAAGCACATGGTTTATCTGCAAACTCAATCGGTTTCTTAATGGATGAAGATAATGCGACCATTTGGCGTGGTCCAATGGCAAGTAGTGCATTAAGTCAGCTTTTAAATGAAACATTATGGGATAGCTTAGATTACTTAGTGATCGATATGCCACCGGGTACAGGTGATATTCAATTGACCCTTTCACAACAAATCCCTGTAACGGGTGCGGTAGTGGTAACAACACCACAAGACATTGCTTTATTAGATGCGGTGAAAGGCGTATCGATGTTTGAACGTGTGTCTGTACCAGTGTTAGGTATTGTGGAAAATATGTCTATGCATATTTGTAGCAACTGTGGACACCATGAAGCGATTTTCGGTACGGGTGGTGCAGAAAAAATGGCACAAAAATACAATGTTAAAGTATTAGGCCAGTTACCGTTGAATATCCAAGTTCGTCAAGATTTGGATGCAGGTAAACCAACTGTGGTTGCTGCACCAGACAGTGAAATTGCGAAATCTTTCTTAGATTTAGCGGAGAAAGTATCAACCGAGCTTTACTGGCAAGGTTCTGTGATTCCAAGCGAGATTTCATTCCGCGAAGTGAAATAATCACAAAAACATCATAAAAAATTAACCGCACTTTAGGTCATCCAAAGTGCGGTTATTTTTTTAGCTAAGTTTGCTTATTTCAAATGATCCGCATCATTCATTTTCTCAACGCAAAAACCGTTCTCATCGTCATAATGTACAACACTAATTGATGTATTAATAAGCGATACCGATTTATCTTCATCGCGGTGATTTTGCCAGGTTGCGCCGTTTAACAAGGCAAGCAATAAACGCAAGGTATGGCCATGCGACACAATAAGAATATTACCTTGAGCGTGGATCTCAATAATATCCTGTAATGCTTTCATTGCACGTTCGCCTAATTGTTCAAACGTTTCTCCACCGTTTACTTGAGCTTTGTAATTGGTTGGATCTTTAATTAGCTGCTGGAATTCAGGGTGTTCTCTTAACGTATCAACAACTTTGCCTTCCCAAGAGCCAAAATACTGTTCATTTAAGCCTTGGTGATGGAAAAGTGGAATATCACGTTCACCAATAATATGAGAGGCAGTTGCGATAGTACGTTTTAATACGCTGGAATAAGCGGCAATGAAAGGAATATGATTAAGTGCTACACCTGTTTTTTTCGCACCATTAATGCCTTCTTCAGTCAAAGGGGAATCGCCATGACCTTGCATTAAACCTTCCGTATTCCAAACGGTTTTACCGTGGCGAATGAAATAAAAAGTCAGTTGTTTTTTCATTTTACATATCCATAAAAAAGATTAAGGAAGCCGAAACTTCCTTAATCATGATTTTAACGGGAGTAATAACCTGCCATTGAACTATATACGGCATTTTCTGCCTGAATGATGTTGTATTTCGCATTCAAGATAGAAAGTTGAGAGGTTTTCTCTGTGTTTGCCGCAGCAAGCCATTCACGTAATTCAGATACGCCGGCATTGTAACGATCACGGTAGTATTTGGTGATACGTTGATTATAGCTGTGTGTTTTTTGCAAGTTAGCAAAGGCACTTTGCGCTTGTGTGTAGGCGAAGTAGTTGGTATCTACATCATTCAAAGCTTTAGTGATGCTTTGCTCGTAGTTTAAACGTGCGGTTTCATAATCGGCTTCAGAGATTTTCACGTTCCATTTTACGGTATTCCAGTTGAGGAATGGGAGGCTAATACCGATTAAACCTGTACCCACTGGATTGTGCAATGCGTTACCGACTTTAGTGCCACTTGATGTTAAACTACCGCCTAAAGTCACTTCTGGGAACCAACCTTTTTCGGTTGCTTTCGCATTTTTGAATGCACTGTTTAAGCGATATTGATAGCCTTTCACATCAGGACGATTCGCAATCACAGAAACAGGCACATTTAAATTCACGCCCACATTTTTCACATTGAGAATGTGTGGGAAGTTGATATTTAATGCTTCTTCCGGTTTTAAGTTCAGTAAGTTACGTAAAGTTTGTTCTGCTGTTTTGCGTTGCGTTTGATAGTTGATCAAGTTGTTACGTGCGGTTAATACTGCTTGTTGTGATTGATCCACGCTTGCACTGTCTGCGACACCTTGCGATAAACGACGTTGCATGATGCTGCTAATGTCGTTGTAGTATTTAATGGTTTCCTCGGTTGTGCTGATAGCATCATTCAAATAAGCAATTTGATAATACGTTGTCACAACTGAGTTGATGAGTGAAAGTTTGGTTGCTTCTAAATCTTCAGCTGTTGCTTTATGTGACCATTCTGCGGCATCTGCGGTATCCGCTAAACGTTGCCATAAATCTAACGTATAACTCACATTTAATGCACCTTGATGGCTTACTGTTGATCTGCCACCTGTTTTCACATTCTTACTTGCAGAAGATTGGGTTGAACCGCTAAATGCAGGAATTAAATTTGCGCCTGCAAGGTTTGCATTATATAGAGCGCGGTTTACGGCGACAGACGCTTTGGCTAAATCTTTGTTGTTAACTAATGCTTGTTCTACCACACGATTTAATTGTGAATCATTGTAAAGCGCCCACCAGTTTTCTTTTACATTAAATTGTTTGGTGATTTCCGCATAATTTTGGTAATCCTGCTGGCTCGCTTTATAAGAATCGCCGATGTTAGCACAACCTGCAAGAGCAGTTGCCATCGCGATTGCTAAGGTTAATTTTTTCATTTTTAACATGGATTTTTTCCTTTCTTTTTAATTAAAGTGCGGTCAAAAATTAGTGAGAATTTTAACCGCTCTTTTGTGTTTTACAAAATTTCTTTATTCTCTCGCAAGGGCTGTAATTGGATCTAATTGTGCCGCACGTTTTGCCGGCATATAACCGAAGATCACACCAATCAGGGTAGAGAAGACTACCGCTGCAACAATTGAGCCAGTTGAGAATGCCATCGTAAAATCAGTCATAAATACGTTAAATAGCAGACCGATTAAACCCGAAAGCAGAATACCCGTCACACCGCCAATTAAACAAATCAGCACGGCTTCAATTAAAAATTGTTGCAGAATATTAAATTGTCTCGCGCCAATAGCCATGCGCACACCAATCTCTTTAGTTCGCTCTGTCACGGAAACCAACATAATATTCATCACCCCAATCCCTCCAACAATCAATGAAATAAAGGCGATAGAAGAAATGAGTAATTTCATCGTGCCGGTTGTGCTTTCAATGGTTTGTTTAATGGTGTCGCTATTCATGATGAAGAAATCTTTTTTACCATGACGTATGGTGAGCAATTCAGTAATTCCTTTTTCAGCGACAGTAGTATTCACGGAATCATCTACTTTTACGGTAATTGAACCAATTTTTTTGCTACCCGAAATACGATTCATCACGGTGGTGTAAGGGGCATAGAGATTAAGTGAACTGCTTGCTCCGCCCATTTGTTTATCAGATACCACGCCAATAATGCGCAATGGACGTTTATTAAACATCACGATTTTGCCGATAGGACTTTCATCAGGGAAAATCGACTTTTTCGCACTTTCATCGATTAAGGCTACTTGATTGTTATCAGCAACATCTTGAGCAGAAAATAAATTACCGGATTTTAGTTTTAATCCATCTACATCAAAATATTGTTCGCCTACACCTTTTAAACTGGTCGAGGAGAAAGTTTGGTTACCATAAATTAATGTGCCACTTGATGAGCTATTTGGCGTGACGCTTTGTACATAGCTTTGTTGGTTTAAGGCAGTGGCATCATTAATGGTAAGATTTTGCATCTGTTCAGCACGACGATCACCAAAGCCGGTACCATTAAAGATGGTCATGGTACTTGTACCAATGCCTTTAATGTTAGCCAAGATTTTTTGTTGTGAACCGTTTCCCAATGCCACAACGGAAACCACAGATGTAATCCCGATAATAATCCCGAGCATGGTTAAAAGAGAACGCATTTTGTGGGCAATAATCGCACTCACCGACATACGAAAGGCTTCAACAAATTGATCTTTGCTGAACCCAAAGTGCGGTTTAGATTTGGTTGGATTTTCGACCGCACTTTTTACCGCTTCTTTTTGCGTATCGCCAATGATTTCGCCATCTTTAATTTCAATCACGCGATTCGCACTGGCAGCAATTTCTCGGTCGTGGGTTACCATAATAATGGTGTGTCCTTCTGCGTGTAATTGACGCAGAATTTCCATCACATTTTGACCGCTTTGCGAATCCAATGCGCCAGTGGGTTCATCGGCTAAAATAATTTCACCGCCATTCATCAACGCACGCGCAATACTCACACGTTGTTGCTGACCTCCAGAAAGCTGGCTTGGTTTATTTTGCCATTTATCGCCTAAACCTAATTTTTCTAAAAGTTGTTTCGCACGAGAAAGACGTTTTTCTTGCGACATCCCTGCATAAATTGCAGGCAAAGCGACGTTTTCTGCTGCAGTCAAGCTCGACAATAAGTTATATCGTTGGAAAATAAAGCCGAATTTTTGGCTACGTAAATCTGATAGCTGATCTTTACTTAGTTCAATGGTTTCTTTGCCATTGATTTTGTAAGAACCACTGGTGGCAGTATCCAAGCATCCGATGATATTCATCAAGGTTGATTTACCCGAACCCGATTGCCCAATAATCGCCACAAAATCGCCTTTTTCTATATTTAAAGAGACATTCTTTAAAATATGAACACGATTTTCGCCTTCACCGAAGTAACGGTTGAGATCCTTAATTTCAATAATATTCATTAATTTTCTACCGCACTTTTAGAACATTCTTGGACCACGAGGCATAGAGCCTACTTTTTCACCATTGGCCACTTGTGACACTATAACTTTTTCACCTTCGTTTAAACCAGATTTGATTTCAGTTTGGAAATCATTTTGTACACCGGTTTCAACTTCACGCTGTTCAGGCTGATTTTTGTCATTCAATATATTCACAACGCTTTTACCATCACGTTTTTGAATAGCCATATTGGAAACCAATAACACGTCTTTCGCATTGGCAATTTTGATGTTGTTTTCTGTTGTCATTCCGATGCGTAAAGTACGATCAGGGTTATCAATCAAAACATTGGCGTAATAGTAGATCGCACTGGTCGTTGAGCTGCTACTTGAACTTGTCGAAGATGATGTTGAAGAACTATCACTTGTCGTGGTATTGGCTGGATCAACAGAATCAATGACGGAGTGATACACAGTTTGACTATCCGATAAAATAGTGAAGCTGACTTCTTGACCTGCTTTAACTTTAGTAATATCGCCTTCTGAAATTTCAGGCTTAATTTTCATTTTGCTTAAATCGGCAATAGTTACAATTGTTGGAGTCGTTTGGTTGGCATTAACGGTTTGACCTTCTGAAACAGGCACAGAAACAATGGTACCGTCCATTGGTGCGGTGATTTTAGTGTAGCCCACATTGGTTTCTGCGGTATTCACTTCAATTTCAGCTTGTTTGATATTGGCTTCAATGGCTTCCATTTCAGCTTTCGCATTATCAAGTGTGCTTTTTGCCGTATTCAAACTATCCAAAGACGTCGCTTTTTGTGTATAAAGTTTTGATAAGCGGTTATAACTTGAAAGAGCAACATCATAAGCGGTTTTCTTCGCTTTTAATTGAGCTTGATAGCTGACTAATGCGGCCTTTTTGGTGTTTAAGGTATTAATTTGGGTTGTGGAATCAATATCCGCGATCATTTCGCCTTTTTTGATTTCTTGCCCTAATTTGACATAGAGTTTGGTGATTTTACCCGAAACTTGGGCACCAACATCAACTTCATTCACGCTTTCAACTGAACCAGAAGCGACAACTGTTTTTTCCACATTACCACGGGTAACGGATTCCGTCAGATAGGTGGTTTCTTGTTTGTTATTGCTTGAGAAAAAATAATAAGCTGCGCCAGCAGCAACTGCTAATCCAAGTAAAATAAAAAAGCGTTTTTTCATAAAGACTTTGTTATCCTAAATAAAAATGAACGTTTGTTCAGTAAAGTGGTATTCTAAAGGTAAACTTTTCAGTTTGCACGAAAAATCTTCAAGTTAGACCTAAAAATTCTAAAAAATTCAGTCATTAATTTAATGAAAGTGCGGTTAGTTTTGTGATCAAATTCACAACGCCAGACTTTTCGTATAGAATGGGGAAATTATTTTCAATTTATTGAGAAATTTATGAGCAATACAGAACACACTCTAGAAAATGCGGAAAATACCCGCACACACAATTTTATTACTCAAATTATTGATGAAGATTTAGCTTCGGGTAAACACAAAAGCGTTCATACTCGTTTTCCACCTGAGCCGAATGGCTATTTACATATCGGCCATGCAAAATCTATTTGCTTAAACTTCGGCTTGGCAAAAGAATATAACGGTTTATGTAACTTACGTTTTGACGATACTAATCCGGTGAAAGAAGACGTGGAATATGTGGATTCCATCAAAGCAGATGTGGAATGGTTAGGCTTTAAATGGGAAGGGGAACCGCGTTATGCGTCTGATTACTTCGATGCTCTTTATGGCTATGCCATTGAGTTAATCGAAAAAGGTTTAGCGTATGTAGATGAACTTTCTCCAGATGAAATGCGTGAGTATCGTGGTACTTTAACCGAGCCGGGCAAAAACAGTCCATATCGTGATCGCAGCGTAGAAGAAAACTTAGCGTTATTCGAGAGAATGAAAAATGGCGAATTTGCGGAAGGGACATTAAGTCTTCGTGCAAAAATCGACATGGCTTCACCATTTATGGTCATGCGTGATCCCGTGCTTTATCGTATTAAATTTGCGAGCCATCACCAAACCGGTGACAAATGGTGCATTTACCCAATGTACGATTTCACTCACTGTATCTCTGATGCGATTGAGCGTATTACACACTCTTTATGTACATTAGAGTTCCAAGATAACCGTCGTTTATATGACTGGGTGTTGGAAAATATTAGTATTGAACGTCCATTACCGCATCAATATGAATTCTCTCGTTTAAATTTAGAAGGCACATTAACTTCTAAACGTAAATTATTGAAATTAGTGAATGATGGCATTGTTGATGGATGGAATGATCCGCGTATGCCGACGATTTCTGGTTTACGTCGTCGTGGTTATACACCGGCTTCATTACGTGAATTCTGCCGTCGTATCGGTGTGACTAAACAAGATAACGTCGTAGAGTATTCTGCACTTGAAGCCTGCATTCGTGAAGATTTAAACGAAAACGCGCCACGTGCAATGGCGGTGATTGATCCTGTTCGCGTAGTGATTGAAAACTTTGAAGGTGAAGAAACCTTAACTGCGCCAAATCACCCAAATCGTCCTGAATTAGGCGAGCGTCAATTACCGTTTACGAAAGAGCTTTATATTGATCGCGCAGACTTCCGTGAAGAAGCGAACAAACAATACAAGCGCTTAGTGCTAGGTAAAGAAGTGCGTTTACGTAACGCTTATGTGATTAAAGCTGAACGTGTCGAAAAAGATGCAAATGGTGAAATCACCACGATCTTCTGTACTTACGATCCTGAAACTTTAGGTAAAAATCCAGCAGATGGTCGTAAAGTAAAAGGAGTAATTCACTGGGTATCTGCAGTGCATAATCACCCAGCAGAGTTCCGTTTATACGAGCGTCTTTTCACCGTACCAAACCCAGGTGCAGCAGAAGAAATCGAAAGCGTGTTAAATCCGACCTCTTTAGTGGTAAAACACGGTTTTGTAGAACAAAGCCTCGCAAATGCGGAACCAGAAAAAGGTTACCAATTTGAACGCGAAGGTTATTTCTGTGCAGATAACAAAGACAGCCGCCCAGAGCACTTAGTGTTTAACTTAACGGTAAGCTTAAAAGAAGGCTTCTAATTCTAAACAACAAAGTGCGGTCAAAAATCACGTAAATTTTCGGTATTATGTAGCAGTTGCACAAAGACCTAACCGCTTGAAAATACTAGAA
>CAUQGU010000057.1:0-12662 GCA_963517645.1 uncultured Haemophilus sp.
ATTGGAATATGATGAGCTCTCCACCAACAATGGAAGGCTATCACTTCTTCGGTACAGATGCCTCGGGTCGCGACTTATTGGTACGTACTGCTATTGGTGGACGGATTTCATTATTGGTCGGTATTGCGGGTGCTTTCATTTCCGTCACTATCGGCACAATTTATGGGGCGATTTCCGGCTATGTAGGCGGTAAAACAGATATGTTGATGATGCGCTTTTTAGAGATTCTCAGCTCATTTCCATTTATGTTTTTCGTCATTTTGTTAGTGACCCTTTTTGGCCAAAACATTTTCTTAATTTTTATCGCAATCGGAGCCATTGCTTGGCTTGGTCTTGCACGTATCGTACGCGGACAAACACTCAGCCTAAAAAATAAAGAATTCGTCGAAGCCGCCATCGTTTGTGGCGTATCTCGTCGCCAAATCATTTTGAAACACATCATTCCAAATGTATTAGGCTTAGTAGCAGTTTATGCCTCGCTTGAAGTTCCGGGACTCATTCTATTTGAATCATTCTTAAGTTTCTTAGGATTAGGAACTCAAGAACCGATGAGTAGCTGGGGTGCACTCTTAAGTGATGGTGCTGCGCAAATGGAAGTCTCGCCTTGGTTATTAATTTTCCCGGCATTTTTCCTTTGCCTTACTCTATTTTGTTTTAACTTTATCGGTGACGGGTTGCGTGATGCACTCGATCCGAAAGATAGATAGGAGCGAATAATGAATCCTTTATTAGATGTAAAAAATCTCTACGTTCGCTTCAAAACACCAGATGGCGTCGTCACCGCAGTGAATGACCTAAACTTCACGCTCAATGCAGGAAGCACGCTGGGAATCGTAGGTGAAAGTGGCTCAGGCAAGTCACAAACTGCCTTTGCTTTAATGGGCTTATTGGCGGCCAATGGTACAGTGGAAGGTTCCGCAATCTTTGAAGGTAAAGAATTGGTTAATTTACCGAAGGCTGAATTGAATAAAATCCGCGCCGAGCAAATTTCCATGATTTTCCAAGACCCAATGACGTCGCTAAATCCATACATGAAAATCGGTGAACAACTCATGGAAGTGCTGCAACTGCACAAAGGTTATGATAAACAAACTGCCTTTGCCGAATCCGTGAAAATGTTAGATGCAGTTAAAATGCCGGAAGCCAAAAAACGTATGGGCATGTATCCGCACGAATTTTCAGGCGGTATGCGTCAACGGGTGATGATTGCGATGGCCTTATTATGCCGCCCAAAACTACTCATTGCCGATGAACCAACTACCGCTTTGGACGTGACCGTTCAAGCACAAATCATGACCTTGTTAAATGAGTTAAAACGCGAATTTAATACTGCAATTATTATGATTACCCATGATCTTGGTGTAGTGGCTGGTATCTGCGATCAAGTCATGGTGATGTATGCAGGGCGAACCATGGAATACGGCACAGCGGAACAAATTTTCTATCATCCGACTCATCCTTATTCCATTGGCTTAATGGATGCGATTCCTCGCTTAGATGGCAATGAAGAACACTTAGTGACCATTCCAGGCAATCCACCGAATCTGTTGCATTTGCCAAAAGGTTGCCCATTCTCACCACGTTGCCAATTTGCTACCGAACAATGCCAAACTGCGCCAAAACTGACTACATTTAATCACGGTCAATTACGTAATTGTTGGTTACCCGCGGAGAAATTTAACCTATGACAGTCTCAAACAACAAAGAATTACTCCTTGAAGTCAATCACTTAGGCGTTAGTTTTAAAATTAAAAATGATAAATCCCTTTTCTTCGCCAAACCTCAAACCTTAAAAGCAGTAAAGGATGTTTCCTTTAAGCTTTATGAAGGTGAAACCCTCGGTGTAGTAGGTGAATCTGGTTGTGGTAAATCCACACTTGCACGTGCCATCATCGGCTTAGTCGAAGCGAGTGAAGGAGAAATCTTGTGGCTTGGTAAAAATTTACGAAAACAATCAGCTAAACAATGGAAAGATACTCGCAAAGATATCCAAATGATTTTCCAAGACCCTCTCGCCTCTCTCAATCCGAGAATGAACATTGGCGAAATCATTGCCGAGCCATTAAAGATCTACCAACCGCACTTAAGTGCTGCTGAAGTGAAAGAAAAAGTACAAGCGATGATGTTGAAAGTCGGGCTTTTACCGAACTTGATTAACCGCTATCCACATGAGTTTTCTGGTGGCCAATGTCAGCGTATCGGTATCGCTCGAGCGTTAATCATTGAGCCTAAAATGATCATTTGTGATGAACCCGTTTCTGCGTTAGATGTGTCAATTCAGGCTCAAGTGGTGAATTTATTGAAATCCCTGCAAAAAGAAATGGGGCTTTCCTTAATTTTTATTGCCCATGATTTAGCGGTGGTAAAACATATTTCTGATCGCGTATTAGTGATGTATTTGGGCAATGCCATGGAATTAGGCAGTGATGAGGAGGTGTATAACAATACCAAACATCCTTATACCAAAGCCTTAATGTCTGCAGTTCCGATTCCCGATCCAAAATTGGAACGCAATAAATCCATCGAATTACTTGAAGGTGAGCTGCCTTCGCCAATTAATCCACCGTCTGGTTGTGTGTTTCGAACTCGCTGCCTGAAAGCTGATGAAAATTGTGCGAAACAAAAACCACCTTTAACCAGCCAAAACAACAGCCATTTTGTGGCTTGTTTGAAAGTCTTATAAAACAAAAAGTGCGGTCAAAATTCACCGCACTTTTTACTTTTACAATCCTAACGTTTCTTCGATTACTTTAGCCAAATCATCTATCATCGCATAACGTTTACGATACATAGAACGTTTCTTACTCGGCACATCATCAAGGTTTCTATCTATTTCTAAAGGCAATTCCCAATAATCTTTCAACTGTCCACCTGATTCAGCAAAAATCACATCATAATCTACGACATAATGTGAACTTTGAATAAAACGCGATTTATTTTGATATTTTTGTGGAATGCCCAATAACGTCTTAAAACCCAACGCTTTCGTCAATGCTTTCATCGTTTCCACCATCAAATAAGCAGGGCGCAAACCATGACAAGTTTTTGTGAGTTGCTTCACCATCTCTTTAGAACCCTCAAAATTGGGCCCCTGCACCACAGAAATAAGCAATGACTCGCCAAGTTTGGCAAAAGTAAGTAAATACACTAATTCATTACGTGGTTTATGCCATAACTCTAATACCCAATAGCCTTCCATCGGTTGGTGCGTGGTCATCGACAATGTCATATCAAAATCAGGAATCACTTCACCAAAACTTAATGGCGTTTTATAAATGGGTGCTGAAAGTGCTGTCAATTTTTCAGGTAAAAAAAGTAGATTGTCGCAAATAGCTTGGAAACGCTGTTTACTATTAAAACGTTTATCTAAAAAACGATAAACTAATGGATAGCTATAATCAGCATGTTCATTTAATAAGGTCACAAGAAAGGGATGCTGATTGATAAATTGCTCAAAATGAACAATTGAGCCTTGATGTAAAAAAGATCGAAGACGATAACGTAGACGCTTAAGCGCATAAGAACGCCCTGGTCTATCGGGATAAACGGCTTCCGCTTTTGGCCAGCGATATTGATTCTCTTGAGATTCCATAGTTATTAATATAATTAAAGAGGCTTTAAATCACACAAAGCGCGCATTTTCTCATAATTTCAGCAATTTTTCTATTTGTGATATGCTAGGGTCAATTGATGAAAGGAACCATTATGTCTGAAATTAAACTGAATTATCATAAAACGCATTTTCTCACGAGTGCTCCAAATATTCGTTCTATCCCTGAAGATACAGGAATTGAAATTGCTTTTGCCGGTCGCTCAAATGCAGGGAAATCAACCGCACTTAATGCGTTAACCAATCAAAAAAGCTTAGCCAGAACGTCTAAAACACCTGGTCGTACACAGCTCATCAATCTTTTTGAGGTAGAGCCAAATTGTAAATTGGTGGACTTACCTGGCTATGGTTATGCTGCTGTTCCTGAGAAAATGAAAATTGAATGGCAAAAATCCCTCGGGGAATATTTGCAAAAACGCGAATGTTTAGGTGGACTTGTTGTTTTAATGGATATTCGCCATCCTTTAAAAGATCTCGATCAACAAATGATCGAATGGGCAGTTTCTGCTGATTTACCGGTTATGTTACTTTTAACTAAAGCAGATAAACTCAGCCAAAGCGCGCGCAGCAAACAAGTCAAAATGGTACGTGAATCTATTTTACCCTTCCAAGGTGATATTCGGGTTGAGGCCTTTTCTGCACAAAACAAAATTGGCATTGATAAATTGGCTGCCAAATTAGATAGTTGGTTTGCCCCACTTTTCTCGTAGTTTTTTATCAAGAAAAAGTCATTTCTGCGATCAAGATCGCAAAAAAAGCACTGAATGTATGATTTCATTCTGTGCTTTTTTTATAGTGCGAAAATCTGATTATTTTTGACCGCACTTTAAGGAATCTGAATGTCTCTTGCCATTGTTTATAGCCGTGCATCAATGGGTGTACAAGCCCCTCTTGTTACCATTGAGGTACACTTAAGTAACGGAAAGCCTGGATTTACCTTAGTTGGTCTACCCGAAAAAACCGTAAAAGAAGCGCAAGATCGTGTCAGAAGTGCATTAATGAATGCCCAGTTCAAATATCCTGCTAAACGCATCACCGTCAATCTTGCACCGGCTGATTTACCCAAAGAAGGGGGACGATTTGATTTACCCATTGCGATAGGTATCTTGGCTGCATCGGATCAACTCGACGGTAGCCGTTTAAAACAGTTTGAATTCGTTGGTGAGCTCGCCTTGACGGGGGAATTACGTGGCGTACACGGTGTCATTCCTGCCATTTTAGCGGCACAAAAAGCCAAACGTGCCCCCATTATCGCTTATCAAAATGCTAATGAGGCATCGCTTGTCTCAGAGCAAGAGACTTATTTCGCTAAAAATCTGCTAGAAGTCGTGCAATTCTTAAATAATCAAGAAAAATTACCTTTGGCTTCATTACTTGCACAAGAAAGTGCGGTCGGATTTTCAGCTACAAATCACTTGGATTTGACCGATATTATTGGTCAGCAACATGCTAAACGAGCACTAACAATTGCGGCTGCAGGTCAGCATAATCTGCTCTTTTTAGGACCTCCTGGTACAGGTAAAACCATGTTGGCAAGTCGTCTCACTGCATTGCTCCCTGAAATGACAGATTTAGAAGCCATTGAAACCGCTTCGGTTACGAGTTTAGTACAAAATGAATTAAATTTTCATAACTGGAAACAACGACCATTTCGAGCACCACATCATAGTGCCTCATTACCAGCCTTAGTGGGTGGAGGAACCATTCCAAAACCAGGCGAAATATCGCTCGCACACAATGGTGTACTTTTCCTTGATGAGCTACCTGAATTTGAGCGTAAAGTACTGGATGCGCTTCGTCAGCCCTTAGAAAGTGGAGAAATTATTATTTCGCGTGCCAATGCGAAAATCCAATTCCCCGCTCGCTTTCAATTAGTTGCTGCGATGAACCCAAGTCCAACGGGGCATTATACCGGAACACATAACCGCACCTCACCACAACAAGTGATGCGTTATTTAAATCGCCTTTCAGGGCCATTTTTAGATCGTTTTGATTTATCTATTGAAGTCCCTCTTCTGCCACAAGGTAGCTTACAAAATGCGGGAGATAGAGGTGAGACAAGCCAACAAGTACGAGAAAAAGTCTTAAAAGTAAGGGAAATCCAGCTTGCTCGAGCCGGTAAAATCAATGCGTATCTTTCAAGCAAAGAAATTGAACGAGACTGTAAATTACAAGATAAAGATGCATTATTCCTTGAGAATGCACTGAATAAGCTCGGACTTTCAGTAAGAGCCTATCATCGGATTTTAAAAGTCTCACGCACGATTGCTGATTTAAATGCCGAAAAAGAAATACAACAACCTCATTTAGCAGAAGCGCTAGGATATCGAGCCATGGATCGGTTGTTACAGAAATTATCTGCTGCTTAAAAAATAAAAGGGCGAATGATTCGCCCTTTTTCGTCTTCGATTCTTAATAATAAGAATGTTCACCACGTTGGTGTTCTGTTACGTCTCGTGCACCTTTTAATTCATTCGGGAAGAGCGAAACTAACTGTTTCTCTACCCCGTCTTTTAAGGTGACATCAACCATTGAACAACCGTTACAGCCACCACCGAATTGTAGAACCGCATAACCATCATCAGTAATTTCAATTAATGTGATTTTACCGCCATGGCTGGCTAATTGTGGGTTAATTTGTGTTTGGATCACGTACTCTACGCGCTCAATTAAAGGCGCATCATCCGCGACTTTACGCATTTTTGCGTTAGGTGCTTTTAACGTGAGTTGAGCACCAAGCTCTTCGGTTACATAATCAATTTCTGCATCTTCTAAAAACGGTAAACTGATTTCATCTACAAATGCTGAAAAAGTATCGTATTTCATTTCGGTATCAGTTGCCTCAACTGAATTTGGCGGGCAATAGGACACGCCACATTCTGCTCCAGGAGTACCAGGATTCACGACAAAAATACGAATATTTGTACCTTCTTCTTGTGTATCTAAAAGTTTCCGAAAATGTGCTTGAGCAGCATCTGAAATAAAAATTTGTTCCATAAATAAAGTCCTAATACTTGATGCAATATATCGGGAATGATACTCCTATACGGCAATTTTTTCTACATTTATTCCTATTTTTATAGATATAGGTAAATCCTATCCTTAACAGATTTTAGGCTCGAGCTAAGCCCCATACTTGAATTTCTTTTACACCTAATTTTCGAAGTTGTTTGGCTATTTCTGCCAACGTTGAACCAGTTGTAATCACATCATCTACCAAAGCAACGCGTTCATAAGGAAAAGGCTTTTTGGTATTCACTGCAAAAGCATTTTTAAGATTGTGTCGTCGATCTTTCGCGGTTAAACCTCGCTGAGTATGGGTATGTTTAATCCGTTTCACCACATGATGACAGTTAGGCACATCACACCAGCGACTTAACCAGTTCGCTAATAAATCAGCTTGGTTGTAGCCCCGTTGCCATTGTCGAAAATGATATAACGGTACGGGAATAATCGCCTGTGGCAGCAAGAGCCCATGTGTTCGTCTCGCCTCTCGTACCGCAAGATAAAGCAAACGTGATAAACTGCGATCTAACCAAAACTGTTTTTGGAATTTAAAACGATGAATAAGTGAAGAAAGCGGTTCAAGGTAATGCCCAATGATCACAATGCGATCCCAAGCAGGTTCATTTTTCAAACAATGTCCACAGCCCATTGCATAATGCTGCAAGGGTGAACCACATCGACCACAATAAGGGAAAGTTTTAATTTGCTTCTGACATCGACTACACAACCCGTTTCGACCAAGATGAATAGATCGCTTGCAATACACACAGCTAAACTGAAAAAAATGAGAAAACATAAAAGAAATTGACCGCACTTTATTTTTTCGCTTTTTCAACTTGCTTAAAATGCTTTTCTTTCTTAGCCATTTCCATTCTTTCACCTTGTTTCAAAATATGAGGTGTCACAAAAATCACAAGCTCTCGTTTTTGATGACGTTCACTTTCCTTACTAAACAAGCGCTTAATACCTGGAATATCGCCCAATAATGGCACTTTATCGACACCTTTCGTGATCGTATCGTGGAATACACCACCCAATACAATTGTTTCCCCATTTTTGGCAAAAACTTGTGTATTGATTTCTTGTTTATCAATGGATACGACTTCATTTTGCCCGTAAGCCACGCGATTTCCCGGGGAATTTTGACTCACTAATAAATCCAATAAAATATTATTATCCTTCGAAATATGTGGGGTCACTTCTAATCCCAACACCGCTTCTCGAAATTCTACTGATTGAGTGTCATTTTTCCCATTTGTCACCACATAAGGAATTTCTGTCCCTTGTTTGATGCTTGCGCTTTTCTTATTGGTCGTGAGTAAGCGAGGGCTTGCAATAATTTCTACGTTATTTTCACGTTCAAGTGCGGTCAATTCTAAATCTAACAATCGACCATTAATTTTGGCTACTTGAAGTGCTAATGAGCCGGCCGGCGTGGCCGTTGTCGCAAAATTTACATTTAAATTATTACTGATATTACTGAAGCCATTCGCATCTAGACTACCACTCACTCGATGGGCTGCCTCAGTAGGATTAAAAATGCCCCAACGCACACCTAATTCTTTCAAACTTTCATCGGTAATCGTCACAATACGTGCTTCAATCACGATTTGCTCAATGGGTTTATCCAACTCTGCGATTAACTTTTTGATATTTTTGACAGAACGTGCATCATCCTGAATCAGTAATACATTGCTTCGATCATCAAATGTAATGGTGCCGCTAGGTGAAAGCAAAGAACCACTACCAGTTGTTAAAGATTTCATCACATCAGAGGCTTTGGCAAAATGCAGTTTAACCGTTGTACTCACAAGTGGTGTTTCACTAGACAAACTTTCTCCGCTAATCGCCATAGGTTCTGCCATTTTCTCTGCATATTGTTCATGTTGAGAAGGCTTACCCAAATAATAAATACCATTTTCTTGATAAAAAGAGAGCCCTTTG
The DNA here is from genome assembly GCA_963517645.1 of uncultured Haemophilus sp. Lineage (GTDB taxonomy): Bacteria > Pseudomonadota > Gammaproteobacteria > Enterobacterales > Pasteurellaceae > Haemophilus_D. The sequence goes on from CAUQGU010000057.1 coordinate 8,561, forward strand.
ATTTTTGCTACAGAACGCAATAAACGATCAAAATCTACATTATCCAATTGCAATGAAAGCGTTCCCTCTAATTCATCATCAATCATTAAATTAGTATTTTGCTCAAGAGCAAGTTGTTGGAGTGTCGCCACCATGGGAGCTTGTTTTAAGCGAAGTGAAAATACGCGATTCTCTGCCGCTGAGTAAGTTGTCCATAGGATCAAAAAACACATTAAAAACTGACCGCACTTTGTTTTTATTTTCTGCTTTATCATTTTAAAATCTCATGATGATTGAGGTTGTTTGTTCACATTGTCCGGCTTTATAACCTTGAAACGTCACGCTGTTTTTACTCACTTTTTCAATTAAATAGCCCTCCTTTCCAATTCTCTGCCCGACTTGAGCGGAAAGAATATGTCCATCATCATTAAATAACACTTCTTCCTGTTTACCGTATTGCACGACGCCCACAATATGTAGCTGAGCCAATGGGCGTTCCTCCGCCAGTCTCGGCTCCGAATATACGCAAGTCGACACCGGCGGTAGGGTGAGCCCCTCTTTTGGATATTCGGTTTGTTCTCTTTGTTTACGATCAAAAGGATCTTGCGAAAATGACGATACAGAAAAAATCACTATTAAGATTAAGAAAAGTTTTTTCATCGCTTATCCTTATTCAGTTGGAAAATTAACTCACATGTAATAGAAGCATTTTCCTCTTCATCTAATTTTTCAATGTTTAATTGCGTTAACGAAAGTGTAGGAATATCGTTTAAAAGTGCGGTCAAAAATTGCTGTAAATCGACAAAATAGCCTTGTAACGACAAATTCAACAAAGTATGTTGAGAAAAATCCCAACGTAAATCCAACGCTCGAAGTCGCCCATTTAACAACGCCTGTACATGCTGATTAATCGGCAATACAGAATTAGCTAATTCTGGAGAAAGTTGTCGGCTGTCTGACTTTTGCCTTAAGGTTTGTAAAATCTTTTCCTGTTTCTCCCACTCTTGCTGCTGCAAACTCAATTCCGTATCAAGTCGATGTCGTTCATTGCTATTTTCAACGTAACGAAAAACAGGTAAAAAGATGACCGCACTTAATGCACTCAACCAAAAGGCTGCATGGACTATTTGAGGTAATCGAAGCCATCGCCCAAACCAACTTTGTGCACTTTTTTGAACAAGCTCGTTGATAAGGTTCCTCATTGCACAGGCTCCGATAGCGGAATATCAAATTGAAAAAATAACTGCTGTTGCACTGGTTGAAACTTAGTTAAGTTAACCTCTGTAAAATGGTGTTTGAGAAATTGATGTATCTCTTCAAACTCTTGTTGGCTTTCTGTCATGCCGGAAAGGACAAGTTGCTTAGCATTGAGCGTAAATTCATCTAACTCACCTTGTTGTAAGGGCAACTCAGTTAATAAATTAAGCATTCGATACACATATTCCGTCTCCATTTCAGTCAACTCATTCATTTCTTTTAAGTTACTTTGTAGTTGTTGAACTTGAATGCGTTTCTGATGGACTTGATTGGTGACTTGCACAAGTTTTTCTTTTGTCTGATTTAGGGTTTGTGCTTGTTGTTCATTAAGGTGACTCAAACCAACAACAATCAAAATAGAGCAAGCTAACCAAATTAATCCTTGCCACATAAAGCGCCAAAAAGCCTTTTGATGTTGTTCTAAACGCCAAGGCAATAAATTAAGGCTTAACATCATCACTCTCCCAATTAATTAAAGGTAAAAGTGCGGGTGTTTTTGAGGATAAATCCACTAGCTTTAAATCGGTTTGCCAGAGTGCATTGCCTAAAGCGATGAAAGGTAAATCTGTTTCAATTCGCAGCCAATCCTGAGGCAGTAATTCGATTGTGCGTGAATTTAATATATCGGTCGTTTGATACACATAAATCTGTTCTATTGTTTCAGGAAAACGCTGGATAAATTGTTGATAAAGCTCAGATAAATCACTTTGAGATTGCAAGACTTGTCGTTGTTGTAAGCGTTCACAAACGGCGAGACAACCTTGTTGATCTTGATATAAAAATAAAGTGTTAATCGGCTCTTGCCCTAAAATGACATAAAATGCGCGTAAAATACTGTGATTCAGTAAATCAAGTGCGGTTAATTTTAGCGGCAAATATTTTACTAATTCTGCATTGGCACTTTCTTTTCGAATCGCCGTGATATCCAAACGAAAACCTTGTTTTAATGGCGTGGTCAGATAATCAAACCATAATTCATCCAACGGAATCGGTAATTCTTTTTGCAAAATGAAACGACATTGTTGTTCACACTCCTGAGCATTGAGTGTTTGCGGTAAAATAAGCGTTTTAGACCAAGTTAAATGGGGTGAAATGGCGCCGATAAAACAACATTGGTTCGTTTTTTGCGGTAAATGAGGTAATAATTGGGAAAAAATGTCCTTTTGTTGTCCATTCAAGCGAATAGATTGAACTTTGTGGAATTCATCTAGCCAAACAAAATAGAGATTATCTTGTTGTTTACTCACACCAATTTGTTGTTTTTGCTGCTTTCTATGAGCAATTCCCATATTCTTTCCTATTCTTTAAGGGATTAATCTTTTATACTTAGCAGCCAAAATCATAATTTTGATTTTTTGAATATTCATTAAACCAGAGAGAATTTTACGATGCGGATCGCAAAATTAATATTAAGTACCCTATTTACGATATGTATACTGGGGTTAGTCGCCGGTGGTGTACTGTATTTTCACTTAAAATCCTCCTTACCATCGGTAGAAAGCCTAAAAACTGTTGAATTGCAACAACCGATGCAAATCTATACGGCTGATGGCAAATTAATCGGTGAAGTCGGTGAACAACGCCGTATTCCTGTGAAATTAGAAAATGTGCCTCAGCGTCTGCAAGATGCTTTCTTAGCGACGGAAGATAGCCGTTTTTATGAACATCACGGTTTAGACCCTGTTGGTATTGCTCGTGCGATTTTTGTTGCTGTCAACAATGGCGGAGCATCTCAAGGGGCTAGTACCATTACGCAACAGCTTGCGCGTAACTTCTTCTTAACGCCAGAAAAAACCATTATTCGTAAAGCTCGCGAAGCGGTATTGGCCATTGAAATTGAAAATGCCTTAAGCAAACAAGAAATTTTAGAACTCTATTTAAATAAAATTTTCTTAGGGTATCGTTCTTATGGCGTCGCGGCTGCCGCACAAACCTACTTTGGTAAAAACTTAGATGAATTAACGCTTTCTGAAATGGCCGTCATTGCTGGCTTGCCAAAAGCGCCTTCTACCATGAATCCACTGTATTCGCCAAAACGTGCGGAAGAACGTCGAAATGTGGTTTTAAGTCGAATGCTTGATGAGAATAAAATCACCAAAGCAGAATATGATGCAGCCATTAAAGAGCCAATCGTTGCAAGCTATCACGGTGCTAAATTTGAGTTTCGTGCAGACTATGTGACTGAAATGGTCCGTCAAGAAATGGTAAAACGTTTTGGTGAAGAAGATGCTTACACCAAAGGTTATAAAGTCTTCACGACTGTGCTTTCAAAAGATCAAGCGGAAGCACAAAAAGCTGTCCGTAATAACTTGATCGATTATGATATGCGTCATGGCTGGCGTGGCGGTGCACCACTTTGGAAAAAAGGTGAAGCCCCATGGGATAATGAACGTATTGTCGCTTTCTTGAAAAAATTACCTGATTCAGAACCGTTCATTCCAGCAGCAGTAACCGCATTAGGTAAGAATGGTGCAGAATTACTTTTAGCCAATAATGAAACAATGACGCTTTCTTCTAACGCAATGCGTTGGGCAGGAAAATCGCCGGTTAAAGTGGGCGAACAGATTTGGATTCGTAAACGTGATAACGGTGAATGGATTTTAGGTCAAATTCCAGCGGCTAACTCTGCATTAGTTTCATTAAACTCCGATAATGGTGCAATTGAAGCCATGGTGGGTGGTTTTAGTTACGAACAAAGTAAATTTAACCGTGCAACCCAATCTTTAGTGCAAGTTGGTTCTTCAATTAAACCATTTATCTATGCTGCTGCGTTAGAAAAAGGTTTAACCCTTTCAAGCGTATTGCAAGACAGTCCTATCTCTATCCAAAAACCAGGACAACCTTTGTGGCAACCGAAAAACTCACC
>CAUQGU010000058.1:0-12215 GCA_963517645.1 uncultured Haemophilus sp.
AAGAATTAATTGAACTTGGTTTACAAGATGTCAATGTGACTAAGCATGCCGTCGTCACGGCTTATTTACCCTCAAATCATCCCGGTTTAACACAAACCATAGGTTTTATTTCTCATTTAGATACCTCACCACAATGCAGCGGTAAAAATGTTCAACCCGAAGTGATCGAAAACTATCGGGGAGGAGATATTGCATTAGGTTTAGGGGAAGAGTTTATTAGTCCCGTGTATTATCCATTTTTACATCAGCTTATTGGTAAAACCTTGATTGTGACAGATGGAACCACTTTACTAGGTGCGGATAATAAGGCCGGAATCGCAGAAATTATGACCGCACTTTCTGTCTTACAACAGGAAAATATCCCACATTGCAATATTCGAGTGGCATTTACGCCTGACGAAGAAATTGGTTTGGGAATGCATTATTTCCCATTGGATGATTTCCCTTGTGATTGGGCATATACCATTGATGGTGGGGAAGTGGGTGAGCTCGAGTATGAGAATTTTAATGCCGCAACGGCAAAAATCACCTTTAAAGGTCGGAGTATCCACCCTGGTTATGCGAAAAACAAATTAGTGAATGCGCTTACCTTAGCTTGTGAGTTTCAACAAGGCTTTCCAAAAGATGATGTTCCCGAAAAAACATCAGGAAAAGAAGGTTTTTTCCATTTAGATGATTTTAAAGGGGATATTGAGAAAGTTGAATTACATTATCTGATTCGAGATTTTGACCAAGCTAATTTTGAGCAACGCAAGGCGTTTATTTATCAACTGGTGGAAAAATTTAATAGAGAGAAAAGCCTAAAAGACCCTGTGGAATGTGTGATTGAAGACAGTTATAAAAATATGTATGACACAGTCAAAAATGTCCCACAGGCGATTAAGCTCGCGGATGCGGCAATGAAAGCTTGTGGTATAACACCAAATCACAAATCAATACGGGGTGGAACCGACGGGGCATTTTTAGCGGAAAAAGGCTTAGCTTGTCCAAATATCTTTACTGGTGGCTATAATTTCCATAGCAAACATGAATTAGTGACCCTTGAAGGGATGGAAAAAGCCGTCGAAGTGGTTATAAAAATAGCAAACTGTAAAGATTTGTAAATTAGTGTAAAGAAAAAGCTTGCATTTGTCATAATATGTCAATATAATCGTTAGCGTTTTATCGAGATTCCTTTGATAAAGCTAAACTTTAGAGATTTTATTCATAAATTCCTTTTTGGTGCTCCTAAGAAATTAGGAGCTTTTTTTTACCCCAAATTCCGATTTTTACTTCAAAAACGGATTGCTTCGTTTTTCTTGTCCAATGGTTGTGTAGGGGCCATGTCCCGCAATGACAACCATATCATCATTTAATATAAATAATTTATTTTTTATTGATGAGATCAATGTGTCGAAATTCCCACGAGGGAAGTCTGTACGACCAATACTGTTTTGGAAAAGGACATCGCCAGTAAAAGCAATATTTTTTTCATGTTCAATAAAACCAATGTGGCCAGGTGTATGACCAGGAAGATGAAGAATTTCAAAGGTAAATGTACCAATTTGAATTTTTTCGCCTTCTTGATTAAACCAGCGATCAGGTATAAATGCAGAAATATAAGGTAAGCCAAACTGCTGAGATTGCTGTGGTAGACTTTCAAAAAGGAAACGATCTTCTTCCTGTGAGCCCCAAATTTCAATGTTAAAATGATCGCGAATCGCTTCAGCCGCACCTACATGATCAAGATGACCATGCGTCAATAAGACTGCTTTTAGGTTTAATTCTAATTCCTCAATACGTTGAATAAGCTTTTCCGCATTGCCACCAGGATCGATAATTGCCGCATTTTTTTCATCATCCCAAATAAGAGAGCAATTTTGCTGAAAGGCTGTAACTGGAATAATTTCAATATTCATCTTTTTTCCTTATCGTTGATAACAAAAAACCGCACTAAAGTGCGGTCTAAAATTAAACTGTTTTTTATGCACCACGCCATGTTCTTACAGGGCCAGTATCCACGTGAATAAAATTACTATACGGGTAATATCCTACACCTCCGCTATCAAGATTTTCAGCCGCTTGACGTAATCTTGCTAAAGGTACACCAGGGATTTTAAAATCAATCGCTTGGCCTTTAATATGATAGCTGTTGCTTGCTACGTCACGGCTTTGTCTACGGCGCATGGCATTTGTCGCAGCACTACGATAGCCACAAATCACATCAATTTGTGCAGTGCGTAAACCTAAATCACTTTGTAACTGATAAAATTTCATGAAAAGGCTCGGATCCATTCGATGTACTTGATCTGTACGGCGATCTCTCATAAAGTAATCAAGCTTGCCAAGCATTGAACGATTAAATCCAGTCGTTGCAGAGAACTCACCGCTTAATCGTTCATTGGTATTGACATTATAGAAGCTAAGAATGCGAGGTTTAGGGGTAGAGACCATCGCTAACACCGTACTCGGCATCATGCTTGCGCCCAAAACGATGCCGCCTAATGAAAGCCATTTACGACGATTTTTGTCAATGTTACCCATTTTTTAGTCTCTTTTATTATTCATTCTTCACTCTAGACACATTTTTCCTTAAAAAGTTCTAGTGTGAACATTTTTTTAAAGATATTTTTTCACAACAGCCCAGTCGATACCATTAAAACTTGCTGCATCATCGTATTTATAAATATCTGGTAAAACTTGTGTTTGACCGTTTTCAACCCATGCAGTCACATAATATAAGAATACAGGATCATTTGTACGAATGTTTGCAGACGTTGTTTTCTTACTTTCTAAAACGTTACGTTTTTTATCTTCTGACCAGCCAGCTTCTTGTAACAGAATAGAGGCTAGTTGATCGGATTTTTCTACACGCACACAACCTGAGCTTAATGCACGGTCTTTTTTGCTGAATAAGCTATGATTTGGTGTATCGTGAAGATAAATCGCATCAGAGCTTGGCATGTTAAATTTATAGTTACCCAATGCACTGTCGCCAGCTGCTTGACGGATACGGTACGGGAATTTATCACCAATGCTACTCCAATTAATTGAGTAAGGATCGATAGTGTTACCTTTGCTATCCAAAATAGAGTAGTTGTGTGCAGCCGCATAGCCAGGGTCACGTTTTAATTTCGGTAAAATATCTTCATTGATTAAACGTGTTGGAGCATTCCAAGGTGGATTAACAACCACATTGCTCAAACGACTGTACATCACCGGTGTACGACGTTCATTTTTCCCTACAATAACGCGTGATTCTAAAATTGCTTTGCCATCACGATAATATTTCAATTGATAGCTTGGAATATTAACAAAGATTCCATTTTCAAAATCTGGAATAACGCGTAAACGTTGTGCATTAAGGGCAAGTTTTTTACCCATTGCAGAAATACCTGAAGCTGAAATCATCGATGGAAGTGCTTGTACGGTTTCACGGTATAAACGATTATGGTTAGATAATCCGTTTATAAAACCAGAAACAGCATTGTTTTTAACCGCACTTTGCCATTGGTCAATAATTTCTTGATTTGGTAATTCTGGTTTATAAGCATTCGTTGCGTATAACCAACGTTGTGCTTGTTGATTTACGTTCTTGCTGTAATACAAGTAATCAAGGAAAGCGTCACTTAACAAAACATCATAGGTGAGTCCACCCGTTTTTTCAGCATTATGTAAATTGACTAACGATTGCGCTGAACGTTTAGAAATACCAGATGCAACCATAGCCGCATATTCACGTAGGAATTGTTTCTCCGCCGCCTTGTCTTTCCACATTAAGTCATATTTATTATCGGCATATAATTTTGCCAAAATTGGTTTGAACTGTAGATTTTGTTCACCAATTTCATGCGTTAATGACATCTCTAGCATCGCTTGCTTTTCAGCGGCAAGACGAGCTTGATCTTCTTTGATTTCAGCTTCAAGTTTTGCTCGCTCTTCTGGACTTAATTTAGACATATCAACGCCTTTATTTTCGGCTTGTTGAGGCTGTCCAACTGTTTTGGCCCATTCAGCTAATGCACAACCTGACGTCATCATTGATAATGATAAGACTAATGCGCTTAATTTCATTGTTCCTTTTAACATTGCTGTACCTTTAAAAATATTCATAAAAAATAACCGCACTCAGTTTCTTTATCTGCTAAAGTGCGGTCAAAATAATCGTTATTTTGTTGCTTTTGCCGCTTCTTGTTTTATTTCAGCATCCACTTTTTGTTGACTCGCATTAAGTTTAACTAAATCAGCTGCCATTTTTTCCGCTTCTTTTAAGAAGAAATCAGGGGCTTCATAGTCTTTTGGCAAATCATCAATGTCTTTCAATGCTTTTTTACCTTCACGTTTAAAACGATCATTGAGATCTTTTAAACGTCTAGCATCATCTTTATCATTTTCCGCTTTGCGCTCTTGGAAATTCAATGATAAGAATTTGCGCTCGCGACGTTCATCACGGATTTTAAGATCTTCATTTAAAGCAATAAATTCAGGATCTTTTGCAATACGCTCTAGATGTTTTTCATTTAATGCTTCAACATCTTTACGTGCTTTATTGGTTTCAGAATAAGTCGCCGGTGGAATTTTATCCCAAGGTAATGCGTTGTCTTCTTTTTCTTCACCAATTTCTTTGGCATCAATAATTTCAGGGAAATTAATATCTGCAGCGACACCTTTTAATTGGGTTGAACCACCATTAATTCGATAGAATTTTTGGATAGTATATTGCAATACACCAAGTGGTGTTTGATCTAAATCATAAACAAAGTTTAATGAACGACTTTGTTGTACCGTACCTTTACCAAAGGTATTTTGCCCAATAATGATACCGCGATTGTAATCTTGCATTGCTGCAGCAAAAATTTCAGAAGCAGACGCACTGAAACGATTAATCATTACCAACAATGGACCTTTATATTGCTGAGCATTATCATCATCTTCGTGTACACGAATACGTTGATATGCATCACGTACCTGTACAACTGGACCATCAGTGATGAATAAGCCACTTAATGCTACGGCTTCTGTTAATGCACCACCGCCATTTTCACGAAGATCCACAATTAAAGCGCCAATTTTCTTCTTCTCAGCCTCTACTAATAATTTCTTCACATCATCAGTTAAGCCAATGTAGAAACTTGGAATTTTAATGACGCCAACGGTTTCACCATCTACCTTAGAAACAGTGAGTTTTGCTGCTTGGTCTTCAATACGGACTTTATCGCGAACTAAGGTAACAATACGGCTTTTTCCACCTTTTGCAGGTTCAATTTCAAGACGAACTTTTGTTCCTTTTTTACCTTTAATTTTGTCAACGATATCTTCTAAACGCCAACCGATAACATCTTCGATTTCGCCTTTTTCTTGGCCCACACCAATGATTTTATCGCCCGCTTGTAATTTTTTACTGCGTTCAGCCGGTGCTCCTGGCACTAAAGATTTGATGCTAGTTTCGTCATCTTCAGATTGTAATGTTGCGCCAATCCCTTCTAAAGAAAGGTTCATGCTTTCATTAAAGCTTTTTGCAGTACGTGGCGCAAGGTAGCTTGTATGTGGGTCAATTTCTCGAGCAAAAGCATTAATGTAAATTTGAACGATATCATCCGCTTTCGTTTGAGTTAATCGACGAATCGCTAAATTGTAACGTTTAGTGAGTTTTTCTTTAATTTCAGGCCATTTTTTATCTTTTAACTTGAGGCTAATCACATCATTTTTGACGCGCTCTTCCCAAAGTTTATTCGCTTCTTCTTCCGTTGCTGGGAAAGCGGCTTTTTCACGATCGATCTCAATTTGATCATTACCTTTTAAATCTGGTTCTTTATCTAATAGAGATAGAGCATAAGCATAACGCTCATAACGACGTTTCATCATCAGATCGTAAATCGCAAATGCCGCAGAAAGATCGCCCTCATTAAGTTGGTCATCTAATTTTGAGCCATATTTAGCACGTAAATCATCAATATCTGATTTTAAAAAGGTGTTATGGCTGTAATCTAAACTTTTAATATAACGATCAAAAATCTTTTCGGAAAAGGCGTCATCAAGCTGGAATTTACGATAATGTGATTGGGTTAAACGTGTTGTTGCACGCTTTGTTGCCAACTGATTTGCATCAGTTGCTGAAGGAATCGTAATATCACTTTGCTTTAATTTCGGCTGCACAGCAAAAGTGTCAGACGAATGAAGAAATAACGCACCTAAAATTGCTGTCGCAATAAGACTTTTGGTTGTATGTAATTTCATTTAACCTTTCCCGATAAGAAATAAATTATTAGGCAAATAAACGATCTGCGGTGATTGTCATCACTAAACCATTTTCAAGTTCTACGCGTGCGCCATCTTTTTCCACATTTAATACGGTCGCATTTTTCGCTTGTTCTGCTACTTTCACTTTTACTTTGCTACCTGCAGAAAGTGTAGTGAAATCAACCGCACTTAGTTTTACTTGCGGGGCTTTTGGTTTGCGAGTTGCTTGATTTGAATTTGGCTTACGAGCAGGTCGTTTTTGTTGTGCTTTTTTGGCTGCTAATTCTGCTTTGCGTTTTTCTGCAAATTTAGCTTTTGCTTCTGCTAATTGTTGAACCGCATGAGAAACGTGTTCTGCGTCTAATACACCAGCAGGGTTGCCGTATAAATCCACACGCTCAGCACCTTCACGGCAACCATGTAAATAGCGCCAGTTAGAAGTGTATTGACGTAAAGCCTGACGTAATTGAGTTTTGCTGATACGTTCATCATCTTTTAATGCTTCAGCAAGATCTTGGAAAAGACCAATTTTTAATGGTTTAGCTTCACCTTCTGCAATAAAGCAAAGTGGGAATTTTTCCACAAGATATGCAATGATCGCTTTTGTATCAGTTAATTTTTGAACGCCTTCAGCATTATTTTCAACTTGGGCTTCAACTTGAGAATCTGTCATTTCTGAGTTTTCCTAGGATAAAAAATAAAAACTTGCACAGTTTACCGCACTTTTATAAGGATTGACAATGGTTGGGCGGAATAATTCCGTTTCTAGTACAGATGTATAACTTCACAAATCCCCTCAATTAAGGCTAAAATAGTCCACTTTTTAAATTTTTGATGAAATAATGACAAAAACACCTGATTTTACTCATGCCACTTATAAACTAGTGCGTTGCATTGGATGCGACGCAACGGTGTCTGTTTGTCGTCCGCAAGCGGGGGAGCATGCACAATGTCCGCGTTGCCATCAGAAATTGCAATCGGGCAGTCGTTGGTCACTTAAACGTTGTTCATTAATCGCCCTTTCTATCTTAATTTTAATGCCATTTGCTTTAGGCTATCCTTTATTGAGCTTAGATTTACTAGGTACTAAAATTGATGCTTCTGTTTGGAAAGGAATTTGGAAAATGGCAGTAGAGGGATATTCCTATACTGCATTTATGATTTTTATCTGTGCTGTTTTAATGCCTGTATCTTTTGCGATTCTAGTCATTATGTTGCAGCTTTCTAAATTACTCAAAATTAAGCCTCGTAATGTCTTATTATTTGTGGGTTATATTAAGCCTTGGGTGATGTTCGACGTCTATTTAGTTGCACTGGCTGTTACCATGTTTAAAGTGCGAGAATATGCCACATTAGAAGTGGATGTGTATTTAATTGCTTTTGTTTTTACTGCGCTTTTAACCACTTTATTATTCATTAAAATTAATTTAGATGATTTATGGCATGATTTTTATCCCGATCAGAAACCGGTTACCAAAAGTGATAAACCGTTAGAGCTTTGTACCGCTTGCGATTACACTTTTTTAAAAGAAGATCAACAATACGATCACCGTCATCGAGCCATTTGCCCACGTTGTGCATCGCTTATTGAAATACCAGAGAGTGTAAAATTACAACGTGTTTGGGCGACATTAGTGGCGGGGATTATCATGCTTTTCCCTGCAAACTTGCTCCCAATATCCGGTGTTTATTTAACAGGAAATTTGTCACAAGATACCTTGATGTCGGGTGTAATGTCATTTATAAGCATGGGCAGCTATTTTGTTGCTTTCGTGGTATTCTTCGCCAGTATTTTTGTGCCCGTAAGCAAAATCCTGATTATGTTGTATTTACTGGCAAGCGTGCATTTTAAATGGAGACATTCAATTAAATGGCAAATGCGGCTATTACATATCATTCACTTTGTAGGACGTTGGTCAATGCTGGATCTTTTTGTGTTAGCCTTGATGATGTCTTTAGTGACACGTGGACAGATTATTAATTTTACCGTAGGCCCTGCGGCATTTTATTTCGGTGCAGCAGTGTTTTTAACTATGATTTCAACTTCTCAGTTTGATAGTCGATTAATTTGGAAAATTTATGACAGAAAACAATAAACCAGAATCTCAATCTATTGATGAGCAATCTAACAATGTAGAAGCGTTATTACGTAAGAATAAACGCATCTCACCGTTTTGGTTGTTACCTTTTATTGCATTATGTATTGGTGCCATTTTATTTTTCCAAATTGTGAAAGAACAAGGAAAGATGATTACGATTACATTTTCTAATGGTGCAGGGTTGGTTGCAGATAAAACACCGATTCGCTATCAAGGTTTGCAAATTGGCGTTGTGAAGAAGGTTAACTTTACTGACAATATGCAAAAAGTGAAAGTTGAGGCAAATATTTATTCTGACGCAACAGAAGTGTTAAAAGAGAATACCAAGTTCTGGCTTGTTCAGCCAAGTGTGTCTCTTGCAGGTATTTCAGGCTTAGATTCTTTGGTTTCAGGAAATTATATTACCCTCCAACCAGGTGATGGTGACTCTGAAGATGAATTTATTGCGGAAGAGCAAGGTCCTATTGCGCAAGTCAATCCAGGGGATTTGTTAATTCATTTAATTTCAGATGATTTAGGTTCAATTTCGATTGGTGCTTCTGTGTATTTCAAAAAAATGCCAGTCGGGAAAATTTATGATTACCGATTTAATAAAGACAATAAAGTTGAAATTGATGTAGTAATTGATAAGGCCTTTGCGCATTTTGTGAAGAAAGATTCACGTTTCTGGAATATTAGCGGTATTAACGCCAATATTAATTCATCCGGTATGAATGTGGCAGTGGAAAGTTTAAATGCAGTGGTGCAAGGTGCCGTATCATTCGACTCGCCATCAGATAGCCCACAAGCGGTGACTAACAGCAACTATATCCTTTATTCTAATTTACAAGCGGCTAAACGCGGGATTGAGGTTGAGGTGACGCTGCCAGTTTCTGCAGGTTTACAAGCTGGACAAACTTCAGTTTATTATGGTGATGAGCAAGTCGGTTTGCTTTCGTCTTTAAGAACAGTTGAAAACAATGAAGATATTTTACAAGGGACATTATTAATTGAGCCAAGTCAGGCTAATCTCTTAAAAACTAATACGCACATTGTGTTGAAAAGTCGCAAGTTAGATTTAGGCGATATTGCTAATCCACAGAAATTCTTCCGTGGTGATTATTTCGAAATTATTCCAGGAAGTGGAGAAAGCAAAACGCAATTCGAAGTCATTCGAGAAAATGAGTTATTGCTCAAAGCACTAAATACTTTGGTTTTAACCTTAACGGCACCAGAGACTTATGGTATCGCGGAAGGGCAATCCGTGTTTTATAACAATATTGCTATCGGTCAAATTGTGAAACAGCACTTAAATGTTGATGGTGTCAAATTTGAAGTGGCGATTGCATCAGAATATCGCAATCTTATTCATGAAAACACCCAGTTTGTCGCTGCCTCTAATTTTGATGTGAGTTTGGGTATTGATGGCTTACGTTTTGAATCTGCAACACCATCAAAATGGTTGCAAGGTGGCGTGCGTGTCTTAGCGAAAAAAGGAAGTGGCGCACCGCATTCTACCTATCCACTTTATAAGGATATTAGCAGTGCAGAAACAGGCGTTACGGGCAACTTAGTGAATCCAACGATTGTGTTACATTCCACTAATTTGCCAAGTATTAGCAAAGGTTCTGTCGTGCTTTATCGTCAGTTTGAAGTGGGTAAAATTATTAACGTAAGACCAAAAGCCAATAACTTTGATATTGATGTGTATATTTATCCTGCTTATCAAGATCTTCTGACAGATAAAAGCGTATTCTGGGTTGAAAGTGCGGCACAGATTGATATTACGCCGAAAGGCATTAGTATCCAGGCTTCACCGGTTGCGCGATCATTAAAAGGCGCGATTAGTTTTGATAATACGGGTTCAGGCAAAAATAAAACACTTTATCCAAGTGAACTGCGAGCTAAATCAGCAGGACAAGTGATTACCTTAATAACAGATGATGCAACATCTTTAAGTAAAGGAATGAGTTTGCGTTATCTTGGTATGAATGTGGGTGAAGTCGAGCAGATTGCCCTTGATCAAAAAACAAATCGTATCACAGCAAAAGCATTAATTAACCCAAGTTATATGGGGATGATTGCAAAAGAAGGTACGGTATTTAAAGTGATTTCCCCACAAATCTCAGCAGGTGGAATTGAAAACTTAGATAGCCTTTTACAGCCTTACATTGATATTGAGTTAGGTAAAGGCCAACCAAAAACACAGTTTAATTTAGCGCAAACCGCACAACCTCGAAATAAATACAGCAATGGCGTGCCATTTATTTTGGAAACCAGTGATGCGATGAATTTAACGGAAGGATCACCTGTGCTTTATCGAGGTGTTGAAGTGGGAACCGTTCGTAAGTTTGAATTGAATTCTTTAGGTGATCGTGTGTTGGTACATATTGCGATTACGCCGAAGTATCAACATTTAGTACGTAAAAATTCAGAGTTCTGGGTTTCATCAGGTTATGATTTCAACCTTGGTTGGAAAGGGGCTGAATTTAATACCGGTAGTATACAGCAATTGTTGAAAGGGGGGATTTCGTTCTCGACTCCATCGGGTACGATCGTTCAACCGCAAGCAACGGCAAATCAGCGCTTTATGTTGCAAGTGAAGAAACCAGCTGAAGCACCAACTTGGAATTCTGGTGCTTTACCGGCAAATCAATAAAACATAAAAAGAAATAACCGCACTTTTGAATCATCAAAGTGCGGTTATTTTTTAGGTATTTTGAATAGTGTTATAGGTGTTATTGTCCCATATTTTTGACTGATTTTAAAAAGCCTTTGGCTGAAGTATAGACTTCATCTTTTCCCTGAGCATGTAAAATCATATCGGACATTTCTCGGAAAGCGCCTTTACCGCCTCCAAGTGCAAGCACATAATCTACGGCATTTTGCACATAAGGTGCAGAGTCTGCCACAGCAAAAGAAAGGCCACAGGTTGCAAAAGCAGGGAGATCGACGCTGTCATCACCAATATAGGCAGTTTGTTCTGCGGTAACTCCTGCTTGTTTCATGAGTTCCAAACAAGCACTTTCTTTCTCAAGCTTGCCTAAAAAGAACAATTTAATTCCGAGATCACTAATTCGCTTACGTAGAATCGCAGAATCTCTGCCCGATAATACGGCGACTTGAATACCTGCATCCATCAACATTTTGACACCAAGTCCATCGCGTACATGGAAACTTTTAATGGCTTCACCATTCGCATCGTAATGGAGTAGTCCGTCAGTTAATACACCATCGACATCGGTGATGAGCAATTTAATTTTCTTTAATTTTTCGTTAATCATTAGCTTGAGAACTCCACTAAGCCCACAACATTATTTTCGTCATTGACCACAACCAGTGAGTGAATTTTCTTCTCTTTCATCAAGTCTTCCGCTTTCGCCAAGAATTCATTTTCATGAATGGTTTTTGGTGAAGAGGTCATCAATTCTTTAGCGGTCTTGTTAAGGGTATCAGCACCATTAGCTGTTAATGCTCGGCGCACATCACCATCGGTAATAATGCCTTTAAGTTGTTGGTTTTCCATGACTAATGCCACACCCATACGACCTTCATTCATAATAGTTAAGCAATCAGTGAAGCTGGTATCTGGTGTGGTAATCGGTAATCGAGTTTGCATTTGATCTTTTACTTTGCATAACAAACGACGACCAAGGCTGCCACCTGGATGGAATTTTGCAAAATCTGCAGGTTGGAAATGACGCGCTGTAATTAATGAAACTGCAAGTGCGTCGCCTAAGGCTAAAGTCACTAACGCAGAAGTGGTTGGTGCGAGATTGTTTGGACAGACTTCGCGTTCGACAGTGATATCCAAAACATAATCCGCATGGCGAGCAAGTGTCGAGTTTTTATTGCTGGTTAAAGCAATAATTTTATTACCAAAGTTTTTCAAACTTGGAATGAGTTTATTTACATCAT
>CAUQGU010000059.1:0-11747 GCA_963517645.1 uncultured Haemophilus sp.
TACCTGATGTGCTTTTAGCGGATTTTACGGCAAATCAAAAGAAAGAAAATCTTTCAGCAATGATTAAACGTTTTAAAGAAACCAACGCGAGCCAAATTATGGTAGCGCCTGTTGCTGCGGATGAAGTGAGTAGCTACGGTATTGCTGATTGTGGTGGTGTAGAGTTAAAAGGTGGCGATAGCGTTAAAATTGATAGCATTGTTGAAAAACCATCTGTGGAAGAGGCACCATCAAATCTTGCTGTTGTTGGCCGTTATGTGTTCTCTGCTGAAATTTGGGATTTATTAGAAAGAACACCTGTTGGCGTGGGCGATGAAATCCAATTAACGGATGCGATCGATATGCTTATCGAGAAAGAGACCGTTGAAGCATTCCACATGACAGGCAGAAGCTTTGACTGTGGTGACAAGATTGGCTATATGGAAGCTTTTGTAGAATATGGTCTTCGTCATGATAAATTAGGCAAAGAGTTTAAAGCTTTCCTAAAAGATCTTGCAAAAACCTTATAATTGACTAAAACCACCGAAAGGTGGTTTTTATTTATATATTTGGATTAGACAATATAAAAGATAAAAAAGAAGGCATCTGATGATGCCTTCTTCTTTCTCTATAAACGAAATCTTAGTTATTTTTCGCTAATAAAGTGCGGTAGATAATACCACCTAAAATACCACCGATAATTGGCGCAACCCAGAATAACCATAATTGGTCGATTGCCCAAGAACCTTGGAATACCGCAACTGCAGTACTACGAGCCGGGTTTACAGAGGTATTTGATACAGGAATGCTGATTAAGTGGATTAACGTTAAGCCTAAGCCAATTGCAATTGGCGCAAAACCTGCAGCTGCATTTTTATGAGTTGAACCCATGATGATTAATAAGAAGAATGCAGTCAATAATACTTCTGCTACGAATACTGCTTCTAAAGAATAACCTTCAGGAGAGTGTTCGCCGTAGCCATTAGATGCAAAACCTGCAGTCACATCAAAGCCCGCTTTACCTGATGCGATAAGATAAAGTGCAGCACCCGCTACTAAACCACCAACTACTTGAGAAACGATGTATGGAAGAGCATCTTTCGCAGAGAAACGACCGCCTGCCACTAAACCAAGTGTTACAGCTGGGTTAAAGTGACCACCAGAAATGTGACCTACAGCATAAGCCATGGTTAATACGGTTAAACCAAACGCAAATGCAACGCCTACATAACCGATACCTAGGTTGACAGAAGCGGCAAAGATTGCACTACCACAACCACCAAACACTAACCAAAATGTGCCGAAGAATTCAGCAAAAAGTTTTTTTGACATAATAGACCTCAATATTAAACATGTCGTTATCTTCAAATAACAATAATGTATTGCGAATGCAACAGGCATTTAGTCAAAGGTAATGATTTTTAGTTCTGCAAATTATTGTAAATGTTTGTAAGTGAATGTAAGGGAAATAGCATGCTATACTTTTAGCCGTCTAGATTGTCATTTTGCTTATTTTTCATTAAAATACGGATAAATTATCAGGTTATTTAAGGTGCATTATGGCAAACTGGGATGGCAAATATATTAGCCCTTATGCAGAACATGGCAAAAAGAGCGAACAAGTCAAAAAAATTACAGTTTCTATTCCGATTAAAGTATTGGAAATTCTGACAAATGAGCGTACTCGTCGTCAGTTAAAAAGTTTGCGCCATGCAACAAATAGTGAATTGCTTTGTGAGGCATTCTTGCATGCTTTTACTGGTCAGCCATTACCGACTGATGCAGATTTAATGAAAGAACGCCATGATGAGATTCCTGAAAATGCCAAAGAGATTATGCGTGATTTAGGCATCGATCCTGAAAGCTGGGAATATTAATTTTATCCTTTTAACCCTTCCAAAATACTACATTCAGGGCAGTCATTGCCCTGACAAGCGTTATGCCATCGCTCCAATTCCTCTACCATTTTTTGCAAGTGATGAATTTGCTCATTCAATGTTTTAATATGCTGCGTCGTGAGTGCTTTAACTTCTCGGCTACTGCGATTGGGATTATCCTGTAATTGCAAAAGCTGGTGAATTTGTTGGAGTGAAAACCCTACATCTCGAGAGTGACGAATAAAACGTAGTCGTTCTAAATCCTTTTCTTCATAATGGCGATAACCAGAAAGGCTTCGCTGTGCTGGCTTTAATAAGCCGGACTTCTCATAATCCCGAATTTGTTTACTTGATAAGCCGACTAATTTTGCCACTTCACTGATGTTCATAAAAAATCCTTGACCTTAACCTTATGTTAAGGTTTATAGTAAGCTTAATTTCAATCTATATCAATAATTAAGGAGTAAATATGAAATCAATTACATTACATGTAACAGGAATGACTTGTGGTGGTTGTGTGAAAAGCGTCACAAGAGTGTTGGAAGAACTTAATGGCGTAGAAAAAGCCGTAGTAACACTTGATGATGGTAAAGCAGTGGTTACCTTTGATGAAAGTGCGGTCAGTATTGCACAATTAATTGAAACAATTGAAGACGCAGGTTTTTATGCAACAGAATAAAAAAATAGCCATTCAAATCGAGGGGATGACCTGCCAATCCTGTGCGAATCGGATTGAGAAAGTATTGAATCGAAATGATTTTGTCTCTGAAGCGGGCGTGAATTTTGCGGCAGAGGAAGCGCACGTAGTATTTGATTCATCTCAGGCTTCAGAACAAGATATTTTGACAATTATTCAAAAAGCGGGATTTAATGGCATTCTAAAGCAAAATGTGTTGCTTAGCGCACCTAATGAAACGAAGATTAGTCCGCGTTTATGGTTGCTTTTGTTCATTAACATTCCTTTTTTAATCGGAATGATCGGGATGATGTTTAATCATCATTCTTGGATGATTCCACCAATGTGGCAATTTGTTCTTGCGAGCATTGTGCAACTTTGGTTAGCCATTCCTTTTTATAAAGGTGCGATTGGTAGTATTCGAGGTGGTTTGGCCAATATGGATGTACTGGTAAGTACTGGTACGTTGGTGATTTATCTCTATTCGGTCTTTATGCTGTTTTATCATCAGTCAATGGGGCATGATAGCGCATCTCATGTCTATTTTGAAGTATCGGTGATGGTAATTGGTTTTGTCAGCCTAGGGAAATTTCTTGAGGAAAGAACGAAGAAACAAAGCTTAAACAGTTTAGGGCTATTATTACAACTCACCCCAAAACAAGTCAGTGTTCAACGTGAAAATCGTTGGGAAACGATTCCTCTCGATCAAGTAAAAATAGGCGATATTTTACGAGCTAATCAAGGTGAACGTATTGCAGCTGATGGCGTAGTTGAACAGGGGAGTGGTTGGTGCGATGAGAGTCATTTAACCGGTGAATCTCAACCATTAGAAAAAATGTCTCAAAGTCCTGTGCTTGCGGGGGCAATGGTGACACAAGGTAGCCTTATTTATCGAGCCAATCAACTCGGTCAGCAAACCCTATTGGGCGATATGATGAAAGCGCTCTCAGAGGCGCAAGGTACAAAAGCGCCTATTGCTCGTTTTGCTGATAAAGTCTCTGCTGTATTTGTGCCTGCCGTGTTATTGATTTCTGCGATGACATTTGGATTAACCTGGTGGATAAAAGGAGATTGGGTAACCGCTTTAATTCATGCGGTTGCTGTGTTAGTCATCGCTTGTCCTTGTGCGTTAGGGCTTGCTACACCTGCTGCCATAATGGTGGGAATGGGGAAAGCAGTCAATGCAGGGATTTGGTTTAAAGATGCGGCATCTATGGAAGAGGCGGCGCATGTGGATACGGTGGTATTAGACAAAACAGGAACGATAACTCAAGGAAAACTCAAAATTGCCGCTGTTTGGCAACCACAAAGTGCGGTCTATTCTGAGGAAGATTTATATCGCATTGCGGCTTCCGTTGAGCAAAATGCCAATCATCCTTTAGCTAAAGCGATAGTCCTGGCTGCACAGGAAAAATCACTTGAAATTCCGACCGCACTTTCGGTTCATTCAGAAGTGGGGCAGGGTATATCTGCTCACATTGAAGGAGTTGGTTTGGTTAAAGTGGGTAAGCCGACTTATTGTGACTTAACCTTACCAGATAATATGCCTCAAATTTGGCAAATCGCGAGTGTTGTTGCGGTATCTGTAGATAACAGTCCAATCGGTGCATTTGCGCTAGCAGACAGTCTAAAAGAGGATAGTTTGCAAGCGATTCAACGCTTACACCAACATAATATTGATGTGGTGATAATGAGTGGCGATCAGCAATCTGTCGTTGATTATGTTGCCCAGCAAGTAGGTGTGAAAACTGCACAGGGTAATTGCAGTCCACGTGACAAAGCGACTTATATTGAGAGATTACGTCAGCAAGGCAAAGTGGTCGCAATGGTTGGTGATGGTGTGAATGATGCACCCGCATTAGCAATGGCTAACGTAAGCTTTGCGATGAAATCGGGCTCTGATGTTGCAGAACAAACTGCATCGGCGACACTCATGCAGCATTCGGTGGATCAGTTAGTCGATGGATTAATGATTTCTCGTGCGACATTAAAAAATATTAAGCAAAACTTATTCTTCGCTTTAATTTACAATGTGTTAGGTATTCCACTTGCCGCATTGGGCTACTTAAGTCCTGTCCTGGCCGGTGCAGCCATGGCGATGAGTTCGCTTTCTGTACTGTCAAATGCACTGCGATTAAAACGGGTGAAAATTAAATAAGAAAAAGGCGATATGAAAATATCGCCTTTTGTTTGAACTAACTTTGTTTCCATAATGGAAGTTGAATAGTGACGGCAAGTCCACCTAAATTACTGGATTCTGCCCATACTTTTCCATGGTGCTCATTAACTACGTTATAAACAATGGTTAATCCCAACCCTGTTCCACCAGTGGCCCGTGTTCGGGTTTCATCTACACGATAAAATGGCTTAAAGATTTTATCAAACTCTTCAGGTGGTAAGCCTAAGCCATTATCATCCACTCGAATTTGTAGGCAGTTCTCATCCTGTTCATTTTTTTGTAAGTTAATAGTTAGGAAAATACGGTCTTTAGTGTATTTCAATGCATTACGAACAATGTTTTCAATTGCACTGGTGAGTAAGCTTAGGTTGCCATAAATCATGTGTTTTTCAGGATGTAAAATAGAGATATTGACATCACAAGTTATTTTGCGTTGTTCTGCTTCAAATAAGGCATCCTTTATAACATCGTCCCAGAGTTGATCAATAGAAAATAAATTGTGCTCCATTTGAGAATGCATTTGTTGACGGGAAATGAGCAGCAATTCACTGATCATTTTATCCATTCGTTGTATTTCTTTTTCAATACGTTTTACCGGTTCAATATCACCCGTTTGATGACGAACCAGTGCAGTAGAAAGTTGTAAACGCGTTAATGGTGTTTTTAATTCATGCGAGATGGACGAAAGTAGATTGTGTTGGTTTGAAATTAGATTATTAATCGCAATCGACATTTTGTTAAAACTTTGACCGACTTCTCGCAATTCTGATGGACCATGATTTGCTAACTCATTATCAACTTTGAAGTTACCTAATGCCACGCTATTCGCGGCTTTTTGCAAATTGGTAATAGGTTTTACGATAGTGTGAGTAAACCACCAAAGCAAAGGTGTTGTAATAATTAATGTTAAGAGCAGTAAGATCCAAGGGTGATCAAGCATATAACGTAGAATTTCTTGTTGGCCATTTGCTCGAGACACAAAGAATAATTCGGATGCTTGGTCGGAATCGCCAATATAGACTTTAAAAGGTCCTGCAATTTGAATATCTTTAAACGTTTTGCGTTGTGGCTGGGCAAAGTTACTTGACTCTTGGGCGAACTGAGCAATATGTATTCTTTCTTCGCCTAAAGCGCCGAAGATTTCTTTTTCAGGCGTCATGATGACTGGACGAGCTGAGTCGAATTTATCAGTTGGAAGCACAGGAACGCCTGCGAGAATACCATTGATTCTATTGTTACGAATTGATTCAACGAGTTTCTTTTGATAGCTCGATATTTCATTTTGATTTAAATCTGAGTATAAGCGGCTATCAAAATAAGGGAGTGCGACTAAAAGCGCGGTCATGGCAAAGAATGCCAACCAAAAGACAGTAAATGTGCGTATAGTGAGCTGATTTAAGCTAAATTTCTTAATAAGCATTATTCACAAACCAATAAGTAACCACGGCCACGTAGCGTTTTCAGCCATGGTAAGCCATTGTCTCTTTCTGGAAGTTTTTTGCGCAAGTTTGACATATGCATATCAATCGAGCGATCGAAAGGAGAAAGGTGTTTGCCAAGCACATTCATACTTAATTCTTCACGAGAAACAATTTGTCCAGGGCGAAGCACAAGTTTATGAAGTAGGGCAAATTCAGAGCCGGTTAGACCGAGATCTTGGCCTTTATAAGAGGCTTGTTGAAGACCAGAATGAAGGACTAAACCACAAAATTCCAATGTATTCTCTTCTGATGGAAGTGCGGTCGAATTTTGAGAACTTTCTGATGGGCTAACGCGACGTAAAATCGCCTTAATGCGGGCAACCAACTCGCGATCGTTAAATGGTTTTGGTAAATAGTCATCGGCACCAAGCTCTAAACCTAGTACACGATCGATTTCTTCACCACGTGCAGTAAGCATCATTACAGGGACGTTTGATGTTTGACGAATTTTCTTGAGTGTTTCAATGCCGTTTAATACAGGCATCATAACATCCAATAAGACTAATTGGTGACTTGAGTTTAACTTGTCTAATGCTTCTTGACCATTATTTGCGACTTCGACTTCAAAACCAGTCAGTCGTAAGACTTCTGCAAGTAAATCTGTTAGTTCAATATCATCATCAACTAATAGAATTTTTGACATTTTTATTCCCTTGTAATACAACGAACCTGCTTGATATGACAAGCAGGTATTGTTTTTTTATGACTACCAGAATTTCCACCAGCTTTTCTTACCTGCGTTTTCAGGTGTGCTAATGATAGTATTATTTTCGTCTTGTTTTTCCACTTCAGGTAATGGCTTATCTAATTCTGCACTACTTACTAAACCGTTTTGATCAAATTTCACTGTAAATGTGTGCTGCTCAGGTTTTTGGTAAGAGTGTTGTTGTAAGAACACGTAATACCAAGTTAAGTTACTATAAGGATCAATTAAAACCGGCGTGCCAAGTAAATATTGTACTTGTTGGGCTGTCATGCCTGGTTTTACTTGTGCCACAGTGGCCGCTTCTAAATAGTTACCTTGTGGTACATCAATACGATAAACTACTTTTTGTACAGTTGAACAAGAAGTTAAGCTTAATGCTAAAACAACTGCACCTAAAAATGTTTTTAATTGCATATTTTTTACCTTTTACTGCAAAGTTATGTCGAATGATACCGAAACTTTATGATCTTGCCAAATTAATTATCGCACTTTAATGCTTTTTGAAGTTGATCTTTCAGATTTGGTGGTATCCCTTTGATTGTTAAAGTATCTGTAAGTGGATCCCATTCAATACGATTATTCAATAAATCCGCATCAAAACTTAATGTCACCCCTTTACCGGAACCTGAAAATTTCGTTAATGTTTTTAAGGCTGAACGTACTGGTGGAATCGTTTCTTCCAAGCCGTAATCTTGCTCTTCTGTAAAGGTGACAAAAGGGCGCTCGTTTAGAGTCGGTAAATTTGCTGAAAGTTCAGTTAAGGCAATTTCATCACCACTTGCTAATTGACCTTTGCAGTATTCAAATACCTGCTTTTTAACCGCCTGAGTTTGTTCTTTGTTTAGTTCACCTTGTTCACAGTAGTCACTTACAGCTTGTAATAAGCATTGGTTTTGAACTTGTGGATTTAACCCTTCTTCAGCCCCCAAGAAATCCATAAAGAAGTCACTAATTTTACGGCCAACACGACCTTTAATGAAGGTAAGGTAGCGGTTTGAGTTTGCGTTCACTTGCAAATCCGTTAAGTTGATACGTGCCGCAATATCAAATTGTGTGATATCTAAGTATTCTGTACGGCGAATTTCAAGATTTTCGTCAACTAACATACTGATACGGCTATCCAACAAAGCAATGAATAGGTAATCCGTCGCTAAAAAATTATATTGGCATAGGATAAGGGTACCGCTGTCTGCAAAATTATATTTGCCTAATTCTTGCGCTAATAATTTTGTGGATTGTTGGCTGAAATTTAAAAAGTTGATTTCATTTTCTAATAAACGATTAAGATCTTGTGCAAAAATGGAATTCTCTTGGAAAACACCAAATGCTTTGCCTTTATTTTGATAACCTTGATGTAATTGCAACATCATTTGTTCGGCTTCTGGCGTAATGGTGAGAAGTTCATTACGCAACACGCTTTCCATCATAGTGGTTTCATTTTCAGCGTGCTTAACTAATTGATGTAGCACGATTTGATTAACCGTAATGCTCATAATTTTTTCCTTCGTAAAATTTACCTTAAATTATAACCGCACTTTTTAAGCAAGAAAAAAGAAATTATTCAGATTGGACAAATTATCGGGTATGATATGAGAAGTTTTTTTGTATTTAGAACAGGCTTAAACATTCCAAATGGCTCAACATTCAAAGTATTCCGATGGGCAAGTTAATGCCATCATTAACGACATGATTAGCGTACTTGAAACTCACAAAGCACCCGTTGATCTTTCACTTATCGCTTTAGGCAATATGGCCAGTAATTTATTGACCACTAGCGTACCCGCCGCACAGCGTGAAGCTCTAGCTCAAGCCTTTGCCAACTCTCTAATGAATTCGGTAAAAATAAAATAAAATGTTTTGGTTTAAAAAGAGCAAATTCAACGGACGTGAATACCGTGAAGAAACCTCACGAAAAATTTCGTGGGGACACTGGTTTGCTTTTTTTAATATTATTATCGCAATTCTTATTGGCAGTCGTTACGCTTTTCTCATTGACTGGCCGGACACCTTACTCGGTAAAATTTATTTCTTTATCAGCTTATTAGGGCATTTCAGCTTTTGTGTTTTTGCCTTGTATTTGCTAGTGATTTTCCCGCTGAGTTTCATCATCAAAAATCACCGCACTTTCCGTGGGTTAACGGTGATTATCGCGACAATTTGCACCACTTTATTACTGTTTGATACGGAAGTGTTTAACCGTTTTAATATCCACCTTTCGTCTATTGTTTGGAATTTGTTAGTGAATCCTGAAAAGGGCGATCTTTCACGGGATTGGCAAATTTTCTTTGCACCGATGCCGATTATTTTGCTAATCCAAATGCTTTTCTCTCGTTGGAGTTGGGAAAAATTACGTAGCTTAGAACGTCAAAAATGGCTGAAAAAAGTGGGGTTAGTGTTAACTTCCACGTTTATCGCGACACATTTAATTTATGCTTGGGCGGATGCATTTTTATATCGTCCGATTACCATGCAACGTTCAAACTTCCCGCTTTCTTATCCAATGACTGCTCGAACCTTTTTGGAAAAACAAGGATTTATTAATGCGGAAACATACTCTCAGCGCTTAGAGCAAGAAGGGCGTTTAGACGCATTAAAACTTGATTATCCGAAAAAAGATCTTCAGTTTGAGCAAGTTGATAACAAACCAAACATTCTCGTGATTACTATTTCAGGCTTACGTTATGATGCACTGACTAGCGAGAAAATGCCTAAATTGTTTGAATTTGCCACAAGTTCTACTCAATTTACGAATCATTACAGTAGCGGCAATACGAACAATGCCGGCTTAGTGGGCTTATTCTACGGACTGAATGCAAATTATACGGACAGTATTTTGAGTAATCACACACCGTCGGTATTAATTAAAAAGCTACAAGACGAGAAATATCAATTTGTCGCTTATTCGTCTACGGCATTTAAAGACAGTTTATTTAAACAAGCCTTGTTCCGTAATGTGAAATTGCCTAAAGTGAAAGCCTTTTCACCAAAAGACGAGAGAAATGGGGTTTTATCACTATTAAAAAATGATAAGCCTTGGTTTGCTTATGTGGATTTAGATATTACGGATAAAACGGAAGAAAATTACACCAAATCGCTTGCGGATATAGATCAACAGATTGATGAAACCTTAGCATCAGTTTCTTTAGAGAATACGATTGTCATTATTACGGCAGAACATGGTACAACGTTTAATAAGCTGGATGAAAAAGAGCAAGAAAACTATTTTGGTCGTGATGAAATCCAAGTGCCGTTTATTGTTTACTGGAAAGATTTACCGGTGCAAGAAGTCTCTAAATTAACGAGTCATACTGATTTGTTACCGGCATTGATGTCATCGATCTTTAAAGTGAAAAATCCAGTTTCGGATTATGCACAAGGTCGCAATTTATTTGAGCTTAATGGCGATCCTTGGGTGTTGGCGTCGAATTTCCGTTGGAATGTCATTATTCAGCCAGATGGTACACAGTATCATATTGATCGCAAAGGAAACTATAAGAAATTTGACCGCACTTATACTGAGCAATCTTCAAGCCGCCCTCCGCTCGGCTTGTTCTTAGATGTCTTTAAACAAGAGCGTTCTTTTGTTAATAAATAGATAGCTTTTTTGTGCTTAAAATCTTATACTTTGCACTCAGTTGAAAGACTGAAAAGATGTTATTAATTAAAATCTGCGAATTTTTCATAACATTGCAAACAATTCACAATAGACCCGATCCTTATTGGGTTTGCTTTTCAATTAATACACTTCTCGTCTCTCTTTTCCTTTCTTTTTTGGTGGAGTTATTATGAGAAATCACGTTCGTAGCTTTAAAACGTTTATTCGAGACGAAATTATTAAAAAAGGTGGCTGGGTTAATGCTCATGCTCACGCAGATCGTGCTTTTACAATGACACCTGAAAAAATTGGCATTTATCACAATAGTAATCTTCAACAAAAATGGGATTTAGTGGACGAAGTTAAACGTACATCAAGTGTTGATGATTATTACGCCCGTTTCTGTCAATCGATTGAGCTGATGATTTCCCAAGGGGTGACGGCATTTGGTACTTTTGTGGATATCGACCCGATTTGTGAAGACCGAGCCATCATTGCTGCACATAAAGCTCGCGAAGTTTATAAGCATGACATTATTTTGAAATTTGCGAATCAGACCTTAAAAGGGGTCATTGAGCCAGAAGCTCGCAAATGGTTTGATATTGGCTCTGATATGGTCGATATGATTGGTGGCTTGCCTTATCGTGATGAGCTTGATTATGGTCGTGGTCTTGAAGCAATGGATATTTTGCTTGATGCAGCTAAGTCTCGCGGCATTATGTGTCATGTGCATGTGGATCAATTCAACTCACCGAAAGAAAAAGAAACTGAGCAGCTTTGTGACAAAACCATCGAACACGGTATGGAAGGGAGAGTCGTGGCAATCCATGGTATTTCCATTGGTGCACATAGCAAAGAATACCGCTATAAACTTTATGAAAAAATGCGTCAGGCCAAAATGATGATGATTGCTTGTCCAATGGCGTGGATTGATAGTAACCGAAAAGAAGATTTAATGCCTTTCCATAATGCACTGACACCTGCAGATGAAATGATTCCAGAAGGGATTACAGTCGCGTTAGGCACGGATAATATCTGTGATTATATGGTGCCACTTTGTGAAGGAGATTTATGGCAAGAACTAAGCTTACTTGCTGCTGGCTGTCGTTTCCCACATCTTGATGCAATGGTTGATATTGCGAGTATTAATGGACGCAAAGTGTTAGGTTTAGAGCCAGTTTAATCCAAAAATTAGATAGAAGTGCGGTCATAAAATGAAAAGTTTTGTGGCCGTTTTTATTTATAAGATAAAAC
>CAUQGU010000060.1:0-11662 GCA_963517645.1 uncultured Haemophilus sp.
TTATGGAACGCATGGTGCACGGTTTATGGCAAAACATCATTGGTGTGGATTTAGGTAAATTCCCACAAATGACCTGGCAAGAAGCGATGACTCGTTTTGGTTCAGATAAACCAGATTTGCGTAACCCGCTTGAATTAGTTGATGTGGCAGATATCGTTAAAGATGTTGAATTTAAAGTATTTAATGAGCCTGCAAACAATCCAAACGGCCGTGTGGCAGTCATTCGTGTACCAAATGGTACAGAAATCACTCGTAAACAAATTGATGAATATACACAATTTGTTGGTATTTACGGTGCAAAAGGTTTGGCTTGGGCGAAAGTAAATGACATTAATGCTGGCCTTGAAGGCGTACAAAGCCCGATTGCGAAATTCTTAAATGAAGAGGTATGGAAAGCGTTAGCTGAACGTGTGAAAGCTCAAACTGGCGATATCTTATTCTTCGGTGCAGACAAATGGCAAACCACCACGGATGCAATGGGCGCGTTACGTTTGAAATTAGGTCGTGATCTTGGCTTAACTCGTTTAGACGAATGGCAACCACTTTGGGTAATTGATTTCCCAATGTTTGAACGTGACGATGAAGGTAATCTTGCAGCAATGCATCACCCATTCACTTCACCAAAAGATTTTACGCCAGAACAATTAGAAGCGAATCCAACCGATGCGGTAGCAAATGCTTACGATATGGTTATTAATGGCTACGAAGTAGGTGGTGGTTCCGTGCGTATTTTCGATCCGAAAATGCAGCAAACCGTATTCCGCATTCTTGGTATTAACGAACAAGAACAACGCGAAAAATTTGGTTTCTTATTAGATGCATTAAAATTCGGTACACCGCCACATGCAGGTTTAGCATTTGGTTTAGACCGTTTAACCATGCTTTTAACGGGCACCGAAAATATCCGTGATGTGATTGCATTCCCGAAAACAACCGCGGCAGCGTGTTTAATGACAGAGGCTCCAAGTTTTGCGAATCCGCAGGCGCTAGCTGAGTTGAGTATTGCAGTGACTAAAGCTGAGTAGTTTACCTATATTTAAGAATAAAATAAGTGCGGTCAATTTTGGCCGCATTTTTGTGAGGAGAAAATGAAATTTTTAGATGCTCTTAGAAATGTTAGTAGTGGCATAGATAGTAAATTTAAAGATAGTCAATTATTTACTCATCCTTTAGAAATAGGTAATGCTAGAGAGCAGATTATATCTACTCATTTACGATCTTTTCTTCCTGAATGTTATGGACTAGGCTCGGGACAGATATTTTCATCAGATGGTGGAGTTAGTAAGCAAATTGATATTGTCATATACGATAATGTTTATTCAAATGTGCTTTTTAAAGGGGAAAATGCAAGTCTATTCCCTTGCGAATCTGTATATGGAGAAATAGAAGTAAAATCTCATTTGTCTACCAAGGAGTTTGAAAAAAGTTTATGTAATATAGAATCAATGAAAATGCTTACAAGAGAAGATTCATTGTCTACAGATATTACACCTTTGTATAGACTACCCTTAGGGAAAGGTTTTTCATTTCCCCTAGAGAAACGTAACCCTTATTTAGGAGTTATCTTTGGATTTGATAGTATTTCTGATGAAATTTTATTAGAAAAACTAGATGAGCTTGTTCGCTCTAAAGATAAATCACTATTGCCAGATTTTATATTTAGTTATAAGGGAAACTTCATGATTTGTAAGATGAATTCAAATAATGAACTTGCAGGAATGAGTGATGATTTTAGTCATTATGCTGTAGCTAGATGCTCTAAGGATATTATTCCAATAATGTTTTTAACGTTAAATACATGTTTAAGTCAAATTCACTTAAAGGCTCCAGATTACAATGAATATTGGATAAACATATTGAAAGGTAGCTTATCGTTTGATGAAATGAAAAATAATTAATCTATTTTTAAGTTCATTTATGTTATTAAGAGGGAGCTTACTGAGTTTTAAGATAAAGTGCGGTCAAAAATTCAACTGATTTTGACCGCACTTTCTTTTTATTGAAAAAATTTTATTCACTTAAATACATCACTTTTTTGGTATGAATATGATGTAGTTTTATTTGTTTTGAAGTTATATCCTGAAATTTCAAAATAATTAGATTTTTACTCTTTTATTCTTCTTTAAATGGAACTTTATTTACTTTACTCAAGGATAAAATTCTATTATAAATAAGACCTTTTCGATTTATGATTAATTTATAAGAGAACATTTTATGAGTGAAGTTTCAACTCCAGTAGAAAAATCAACGTGGGCGAGTAAATTCTCTGCCTTAGGCCCGGGCATCGTGATGGCATCAGCAGCTGTTGGTGGTTCGCATATTATTGCATCTACCCAAGCTGGTGCGATCTATGGTTGGGAATTAGTGAGCATTGTTATTCTTGCTAACTTATTTAAATATCCTTTCTTCCGTTTCGGTGTTCAATATACCCTAGATACCGGTAATACTTTGTTAGAAGGTTACCGTCAAAAAGGGAAGTTCTACCTTTGGTTATTCCTTGCTTTAAACGTTTTTGCCACAGTAATTAATACTGCTGCAGTGGGATTATTAACAGCCGCAATTTTAACCTTCATTACGCCAATTCCTCTACCAATGCCAGTATTAAGCTCATTAGTGATTCTTGTGACAACCGGCATTTTATTGTTGGGTAAATATCGTTTATTAGATAGTTTATCGAAAATCATCATGATTGCTTTAACGGTAACAACCGTGAGCGCTGTCGTGATTGCTTTTATGCGTAATGGTATCAATGGCGTAGCCACACCTGATTTTGTAGCGCCTTCTCCATGGGAATTAAGTAAATTAGCGTTTTTAGTGGCCTTAATGGGCTGGATGCCTGCACCAATTGAAATTTCTGCTGTTAACTCTATGTGGGTGGTGGCAAAACGTCGTCTAACGAAAGTATCTTATGAAGATGGTTTATTTGACTTCAACGTGGGTTATATCGGTACAGCAATTTTAGCTGTCGTATTTTTAGCGCTTGGTGCATTGGTGCAATATGGTTCTCCTGAAACCGTCGAGATGGTTGGCGGAAAATATATTGCACAACTTATCAATATGTATGCAAGTACTATCGGTGAATGGTCTCGCTTATTAATTGCAGTAATTGCCTTCATGTGTATGTTTGGTACAACAATCACAGTAATTGATGGTTATTCTCGTACTAATGTTGAATCTTTGCGTATCTTATTCGGTAAACAAGAAAGCTCAGTGAGAATTCTTAATATCGGTATGATTTTTGCGGCATTGTCTGGTTTAGCGATTATTTTCTACTTTAATAATGCAGTAGGCCCAATGTTAAAATTCGCGATGATTGCTTCATTTGTTTCAGCACCAATCTTTGCTTGGTTGAATTTATCTTTGACTAAGCACGCGAAACACAGTGTAAAAGGCGGCTTATTGTGGTTATCCCTTATAGGATTATTCTACTTAACCACCTTTGCAGGATTGTTTATTGCTCAACAAGCTGGCTGGTTAAACTAAAATAATTGAGATAATTACCGCACTTTAGTTTTAAAGTGCGGTAATTTTTTTGAAAGTTTTTAGTAGAAAAGGTATGATGCTGCCCATTCTCAATTATGTAGATGACGAGCTTGAAATATAAAAATAATCAATCGGTTCTCGTGGTAATTTATTCGGAAAACACGCATCGTGTTCTTATGCTTCAACGCCAAGATGATTTCACTTTTTGGCAATCCGTTACGGGGACACTGGAAACCAATGAAACACCAAGAGAAACAGCAATTCGAGAAGTTTGGGAAGAAGTAGGATTAAAAATAGAAGAAAATTCGACCGCACTTTTTGATTGTAAAGAGAGTATAGAATTTGAAATTTTTCCGCATTTCCGCTATAAATACGCACCGAATGTGACTCACTGTCATGAACATTGGTTTTTATTGGCAGTTGAGCAGGAATTTGAACCGATATTAAGTGAGCATTTGGCGTATCAATGGGTTTTACCAGAAGATGCGATCCAAATGACGAAATCACCGAATAATGCCGAGGCCATCAAAAAATATTTGATGAACGGCTTTCCTCTGTAGAAAAGAGGATATAATTTACAAACGTTTTTAAGATAAGAAGGAAAACAACATGGCAGGCCATAGTAAGTGGGCAAATATTAAACACCGTAAAGCAGCACAAGATGCGCAACGCGGTAAAATTTTTACAAAATTAATTCGTGAATTAGTCACTGCTGCAAAAATTGGTGGCGGTGATGTTGGTGCTAACCCGCGTTTACGTGCAGCAGTAGATAAAGCCTTATCGAGCAACATGACTCGTGACACCATTAACCGTGCTATTGAACGCGGTGTGGGCGGTGGTGATGACACCAATATGGAAACAAGAATTTACGAAGGTTATGGTCCGGGTGGAACTGCTGTGATGGTTGAGTGTCTAAGTGACAACGCAAACCGAACCATCTCACAGGTTCGTCCAAGTTTCACTAAATGTGGTGGTAACTTAGGGACTGAAGGTTCTGTGGGCTACTTATTCAGCAAAAAAGGCTTGATTTTAATTAGCCAAGGTGAAGAAGATGCGTTAATGGAGGCGGCAATTGAAGCCGGTGCAGATGATGTTCAACCACAAGATGATGGTTCATTCGAAATCTATACTGCGTGGGAAGATTTAGGTTCTGTGCGTGATGCAATCGAAGCAGCAGGATTTAAAATTGATAACGCAGAAGTGACAATGATTCCATCAACAACAGTTGATCTTGATCTTGAAACTGCGCCTAAATTGTTGCGTTTAATTGACATGTTAGAAGACTGTGACGATGTACAAAACGTATATCATAACGGTGAAATTAGTGATGAAGTTGCAGCTCAGCTGTAATTTTAAGGAGATTTAGAATGAAATTAGCTAAAGTATTACCTGCAATGGCCGCTCTTGTTGTTTTATCAGCTTGTGCAAGTGATGCACCAAAAATGGAAAACAAAGCAGAGCAAGCTGCAGCACCTACTGTAACGGATAAAACAGTAGTTTATACTTGTAACAAGAAAACCGTAACTGCGGTTTACCAATTCGAAAACCAAGAGCCAACAGCGGCAATGGTGATGGTCGGAGATAAAGTTATTGCGAAAGATTTCGCTCGTGATGCAGCTCAAAAAGACTTCACTTCATTTACTTCAGGCAAATATGTTTGGAACGTAGATAGTGGTTTGACTTTAGATAAATTTGATTCTGTCGCACCAGTAAATCTTTTAATCAAAGGCAAAAAAACAGATAAAATTGTTGTGAAAAACTGTGATGTAGATGCAAAAGCAACTGCAAAAGCAAACCAATAATTAACGCTAAAAACGGCCGGCATTGACCGGCCGTTTATTTTTGAGAGTTTATGAGTATTATTTTAGGCATTGACCCAGGTTCTCGTGTAACGGGTTATGGTGTGATTAGACAAAATGGTCGCCATTTAGAATATCTAGGTAGTGGAGCAATCCGTACGCAGGTAGAGGATTTACCTACACGCTTGAAACGAATTTATGCTGGCGTGACCGAAATCATCACTCAATTTCAGCCCGATATGTTTGCCATTGAACAAGTGTTTATGGCTAAAAATGCGGATTCCGCTTTAAAACTGGGACAAGCTCGTGGTACGGCAATTGTGGCTGCTGTGAACCACGATTTACCTGTATTTGAATATGCTGCTCGTTTGGTGAAACAGACTGTCGTTGGAATAGGTTCGGCAGATAAAGTGCAAGTTCAAGATATGGTGACGCGAATTTTGAAGCTCTCAGATAAACCACAAGCAGATGCGGCAGATGCTTTAGCCATTGCTATTACCCATGCCCACACCATTCAACATTCCTTGCATATTGCTAGCTCGGTCAAGACGACAGAAACACATGAAAAAATGACCGCACTTTTAAAAACAAGGTATAGCCGAGGTCGATTTAGATTGAAAATTTAACTGGATTAATATCCAGTTTTATTTTATTCTATGCAAAAATTTTTTACATGGAAATCTTATGATCGGTCGTTTAAAAGGCATCTTATTAGAAAAACAACCTCCTGAAATTTTGCTTGATGTACAAGGAGTCGGTTACGAATTATTGTTACCAATGACCAGTTTTTATGACTTACCTGAAATCTGGCAAGAAACCACATTATTTACTCATCTTGTTGTGCGTGAAGATGCTCATCTTCTTTTTGGATTTGCCCAAAAAACTGACCGCACTTTATTCCGTGAATTAATTAAAACCAATGGTGTTGGTCCTAAATTGGCACTCGCGATTTTATCTGCAATGTCAGTAGATCAGTTTGCTTATGCTATTGAACGAGAAGAACTGTCAAAATTAGTTAAAATTCCTGGTGTGGGCAAGAAAACGGCCGAACGTTTATTAGTAGAGTTAAAAGGGAAGTTTAAAGATGTTCGCCAAAGTGATTTCTTTGTGGAGAGCAAGCATATTCCTTCAACTTCAGAATTACGTCAAGCGGAGAGCTCAGCTGATGAAGCGGTTGCTGCATTGGTTGCATTAGGTTATAAACCAACCGATGCTGAAAAAATGGTGAAAAAAGTAGCTAAAGCGGATTTAAGCAGTGAGCAATTAATTCGCGAAGCCTTAAAAGCCGCATTATAAAGATTAAAGAGATATGATCGAAGCAGATAGAATTATTAGCAGTCAGGCAAAGATGGATGAAGATGTCATCGATCGCGCGATTCGTCCAAAGCTTTTAGCGGATTATGTGGGACAGCCGCAAGTGCGAGAGCAAATGGATATTTTTATTAAGGCGGCGAAATTGCGTCAAGATGCCTTAGATCACCTTTTGATTTTTGGTCCTCCAGGATTAGGGAAAACAACGCTTGCTAATATTGTGGCAAATGAAATGGGCGTGAATATTCGCACAACATCAGGGCCCGTACTTGAAAAAGCTGGCGATTTGGCGGCAATGCTGACAAATCTTGAACCGCATGATGTGTTATTTATTGATGAAATTCATCGCCTTTCTCCTGCGATTGAAGAAGTGCTTTATCCAGCAATGGAAGATTATCAGCTAGATATTATGATCGGAGAAGGGCCAGCGGCACGTTCAATTAAATTGGATTTACCACCTTTCACATTAATTGGTGCAACAACTCGAGCGGGCTCTTTAACTTCACCACTACGTGATCGTTTCGGTATCGTTCAGCGTTTAGAATTTTATTCCGTTGAAGATTTAACTTCTATTGTGACAAGAAGTGCCTCTTGCTTAAATTTGGAATTAGAAGATAAAGCCGCTTTTGAAGTGGCTCGTCGTTCACGTGGCACCCCTCGTATTGCAAACCGTTTATTGCGTCGCGTTCGAGATTTTGCTGATGTGCGTAATGATGGCATTATTTCAGCAGACATTGCGAAACAAGCGCTTTCAATGTTAGATGTAGATGATGCGGGTTTTGATTACTTAGATAGAAAATTACTTACCGCTGTAATTGAACGTTTTGATGGTGGGCCAGTTGGATTAGATAACTTGGCGGCGGCAATAGGTGAAGAACGAGACACTATCGAGGATGTTTTAGAACCTTACTTGATTCAACAAGGCTTTTTACAGCGCACCCCTCGAGGCCGAATTGCGACTTTGTTAACTTATCGACACTTCGGACTTCAGAAGCCGTCAGAATAAGAGATAGAAAAAAGGACATATTGATATCAATATGTCCTTTCTTTTTTAAACTTGATTAGTTAGTTTCTTCAGTATAGCTCTTCATGCTATTTAATCTTGCTAAACCTACATCACAGCTTTTTTGTTGAGTGGCTAATTCCATTTCAAGAATTTGCTGTTTACTTTGATTAAGTTTACTTTTGATCTTACCGACTTGAGTGTGAGTGCCAGGCTGTTTTTCTGCTTGGGCAATTAAATTTTCTGTTTCTTTAAATAGCTGTGCACATTGTTGTGGAAGCGCAGCTTTGTTTTCTGTAAGAGGTGCTGCAGTAGCTGATAGTGCCACAGAACCGAAAAGAGCGGTCAATATTAAATAAATTTTCTTCATTATTAATCCCTACAAATCTTTCCTAATATTATTAGGCTAAAAAATAGCAAAATCTTGTCGCGCTGTCTAGTGGTTATTTTGTCTCTTTCTTTTCGATAAAGTTTCCTTGAGGTAGAGACAAATTTTTCTTCCCCAGATGAAAAATACAAAATTTGATACAGATCAATTTCGCTATTATTATGCAAAACGGGGTATTTTGTAATTTATATCAAGAAATGTGATCAATATAACGGTTTTTTCTATTTTTTATCCGCATAAATAGTAGTAGAATAGGGCAAAATTTTGAATGATTATACTGTAATCAGTTACTGCATTCTGTTTTTAGGATAGAAGAAGCAATTATTACGTAAATAATTCAATGTTTCTTAACGATTTTTGTTGAGTAGTTTGGGGTGATTATTTGGGATTGTCCTTGGTAATCATAAAGTGAAAATCTTGTAGATTTATACAAGGAGTTGAGATGTTAGACGTTGTTGATCTCTCACGCTTGCAGTTTGCATTAACTGCGTTATATCACTTCATTTTTGTACCATTAACATTAGGTTTATCTTTCGTTCTTGTGATCATGGAAACCATTTATGTTAAAACGGGCAAAGAAGTATATAAAGATATGACAAAATTCTGGGGTAAGTTATTTGGTATTAACTTTGCTCTAGGGGTGACGACCGGTATTATCATGGAGTTCCAATTCGGGACAAACTGGTCTTATTATTCTCACTATGTAGGTGATATTTTCGGTGCGCCATTAGCAATCGAAGCATTACTTGCGTTCTTCTTAGAGTCCACTTTCGTGGGTCTATTCTTCTTCGGTTGGGATCGTTTAACTAAAGGTAAACACTTACTCGCAACTTACTGCGTAGCCTTTGGTTCAAACCTTTCTGCAATGTGGATTTTAGTAGCAAATGGTTGGATGCAACATCCAGTAGCAGCAGAATTTAACTTTGAAACCGTTCGTATGGAGATGACCAGCTTCTTAGATCTTTGGTTAAACCCAGTTGCGCAAAGTAAATTCTTACATACATTAACAGCAGGTTATTCAACTGGTGCTATGTTTGTATTAGGTATTAGTGCATTCTATTTATTAAAAGGCCGTGATATTGGTTTTGCTAAACGTTCATTCTCTGTAGCCGCAACCTTTGGCTTTATCGCGGCATCAGCAGTATTAATTATGGGTGATGAATCAGGTTACGACATCGGTAAAGCACAACCTGTGAAATTAGCTGCAATGGAAGCTGAGTTTGAAACTCATCCTGCACCAGCCCCATTCCACCCAGTGGCGATTCCAAATACTGCAGAAATGAAAAATGATTTTGCGATTGAAATCCCATATTTAGGTGGTTTAATTGCAACGCGTTCTTTAGACACTGAAATCGTTGGTTTGAAAGAAATTCAAGCAAAAAATGAAGGTCGTGTTCGTAATGGTATGGTTGCTTATGATTTATTCACTCAATTAAAAGCAGAGAAAAAATCAGCAGGCCAAGTAAATCCAGAAACTAAAGCAAAATTTGATGAAGTCAAAGGTGATTTAGGTTTCGGTTTATTATTAAAACGTTACACAGATAAAGTTGTTGATGCAACGGATGAACAAATTAAACAAGCAGCACGTGATACTATTCCAAATGTCGGTCCTAACTTCTGGGCATTCCGTGGTATGTTAGCCGCAGGTGGTTTAATTATTTTACTGACCTTTGGTGCATTTGTTCAAAATTTACGTAACAAAGTGACTTCTTCTCGCTTATTACTTAAAGCATTGCTTTGGGGTATTCCATTGCCATTCTTAGCGATTGAATTTGGTTGGTTCTTAGCTGAATTTGGTCGTCAACCGTGGGCGATTTATGAAGTATTACCGGTGGGTGTGTCTGCCTCTAACTTGAGTGTAGGTGACTTATGGTTCTCTATCGGTTTAATTTGTGTACTTTACTTCTTCTTCATCATTGCGGAAATGTATTTGATGTTTAAATATGCACGTTTAGGTCCAAGTGCATTGAAAACCGGCAAATACTATTTTGAGCAATCATCTAAATAAGCAGGAGATGAATTATGCTTGATTATGAAATTCTACGTATTATTTGGTGGGTGCTAGTTATCGTATTACTTATCGGTTTCTCTGTAACAGATGGATTCGATATGGGCGTGACCGCACTTTTACCCGTAGCAGGTAAGAAAGAAGTAGAAAGACGTATTATGATTAACTCTATTGCTCCACACTGGGATGGTAACCAAGTTTGGTTATTAACTGCTGGTGGTGCAATCTTCGCGGCATGGCCGATTGTTTATTCTGTAGCGTTTTCAGGCTTCTATATTGCCTTATTCCTTGTGTTAGCTGCGTTATTCTTCCGTCCAATTGGTTTTGAATATCGTGCGAAAATTGATAATCCAACATGGCGTGCGATGTGGGATTGGGGCTTATTTGCGGGTGGTTTTGTACCTGCATTAGTATTCGGTGTGGCATTTGGTAATTTATTACAAGGTGTGCCATTCGAATTAAATGAGCTTTCACAAGCAACTTACACCGGTTCTTTCTTTGCATTATTAAACCCATTTGCATTACTTTGCGGTGTGTTAAGCCTTGCAATGTTAGTGACTCACGGTGCAAACTGGTTACAAATGAAAACCACTGCTGCATTGCGTGATCGTGCAAGAGCAATTACACAAATTGGTGCATTAGTAACATTAATTACTTTTGTACTTGCAGGTGTGTGGCTTTCATTCAAAGACGGTTATGTGGTGACTAGCACGATTGATCATTTTGCAGCATCAGCACCAGCTTCAGGTAAGCAAGTAGCAGTTGAAGCAGGTGCATGGTTCAAAAACTTCAATGAAAATCCAGCTTTATGGGCGTTCCCAGTATTAGCTGTGGTTGGTGCATTATTAAATGTGGTTGCATCTAAAGCAAATCGTTGTGGTTTTGCGTTCTTCTTCTCTGTATTAACCATGGCTGGTGTGATTATTACTGCGGCAGTATCAATGTTCCCATTTGTAATGCCTTCAAGTACTCATCCAGAACAAAGCTTGTTAATGTGGGATGCAACGTCAAGTGAATTAACATTAACTTTAATGTTCTACTTGGCATTAGTATTTGTTTCCATCTCATTGCTTTACACCATTTGGTCATACTACAAAATGTTTGGTCGCTTGGATGAAAGCTTTGTTGAAGACAACAAAAACTCATTATACTAAGGAGAAACAATATGTTATACGTAATTTGGGTAGTGGGTGTGTTGGCTGCAGTTATGGTGAGTGCTAAATTGACCATTGGCAAAGAAAAGTCAGGTAAATTTGACGAGTAATGATGATTAATTCACTCTATCAATTAAGTAATAAGGGTTCCTTGCGAACCCTTTCGTTTATTTTAGCGTTATTTTTAACAGCGGCTTTCTTTTTAAATTTAAGTCAATTTTCGACCGCACTTCGAACTGCTCATCCTGCTTGGATTCTTGCAATCTTTTGGGGATTGATTAATTTATGGATCCACGGTATCGGATTCGATATTCGCCGAGCAATATGGCAGCTTGTTTTCTTGCCATATATTGGTTATTTCACCACAATAATTGCTATTGTTCAGCATTGGTTTTTATAAGAACGATAGACAAATATTATTATTTGGAGCTTGCACATCTAATGAACAGGTTCTAAAATAAGCGGCTTGTTATGGCTGATAATTTGAGCATTATTTTGAATAACCAATGTTTTACC
>CAUQGU010000061.1:0-11602 GCA_963517645.1 uncultured Haemophilus sp.
CGGGTGTCACCGACTGGTTTGATGGCTATCTTGCTCGAAAATTAAAACAAACAACTCGCTTCGGCGCTTTCCTTGATCCTGTAGCTGATAAAGTGATGGTTATTACTGCCCTTGTGCTAATCGTGGAATATCAACATTCTTTTTGGATTACTATCCCTGCTATTATTATGATTTCACGCGAAATCATAATCTCTGCTTTACGTGAATGGATGGCAGAATTGGGTGAACGTAATAAAGTAGCCGTTTCATGGATGGGAAAAGTGAAGACAACCTCTCAAATGCTAGCTTTAGGTGGATTACTCTGGCGATATAATGTCTACATGGAAACATTGGCAATCATACTTCTCTACTTGGCAGCAATCTTAACAGTATGGTCAATGCTCCAATACTTGAAAGCAGCGAAAGGTAGCTTATTAGATAACATTGAATTATAGAATCGGCTAAATTTTAAATAAAAGGTGCGGTTATTTTAATCGCACTTTTTATTTTTGAATTATTTTTAACCAATCAAAAAATTTTTTTACGAATTTTATTTGACACAATAAGATAAATCCGTAAAATACGCCCCGTTGTTTGGCAACAAGCAAACGCGGGAATAGCTCAGTTGGTAGAGCACGACCTTGCCAAGGTCGGGGTCGCGAGTTCGAGCCTCGTTTCCCGCTCCAAGCCCGAGTGGTGGAATCGGTAGACACAAGGGATTTAAAATCCCTCGCCTTTCGAGGCGTGCCAGTTCAAGTCTGGCTTCGGGCACCATTTCAAAATCATACCAGTGGGTCGTTAGCTCAGTCGGTAGAGCAGCGGACTTTTAATCCGTTGGTCGAAGGTTCGAATCCTTCACGACCCACCACTTTAAATCAGCACCTTAACGGGTGTTTTTTTATGCCTAAAATTTAGGATAAAGACTTTCCTACTCTCTTTTTCTAAAAACACATAAAAAAATAACCGCACTTTCGTACGGTTACTTATCTATATTCTAAAATGATTAGCCGTGATAACGTCCTACGCCTAATTCATCTTCTTTACGAGTTCGGTTCATCACCTCTTGTGGTGATTGTGCAATACGTAATCCCATT
This sequence comes from uncultured Haemophilus sp., assembly GCA_963517645.1. Taxonomy (GTDB): domain Bacteria; phylum Pseudomonadota; class Gammaproteobacteria; order Enterobacterales; family Pasteurellaceae; genus Haemophilus_D. Next base: position 1,074 of record CAUQGU010000061.1, read on the forward strand.
TGATCTTCAGTACGCACTACTTCACCACGTAGAGAGTTAGTATAAACATCGGTAATCTTGATATCGACAAACTTACCAATCATATCTGGTGAACCTTGGAAATTCACAATACGGTTGTTTTCAGTACGTCCTGTTAATTCCATAATATCTTTCTTAGACGGCCCTTCTACCAATACACGTTGCTCTGTACCAAGCATACGACGGCTATATTGCGCCGCTTGTTGGTTGATACGCTCTTGTAAAAGATAAAGACGTTGTTTCTTCTCTTCTTCAGTGACATCATCTGGCATATCTGCAGCAGGTGTGCCTGGGCGCGCGGAATAGATAAAACTAAAGCTCATATCAAAATTTACTTGTGCAATTAGGTTCATCGTTTGTTCAAACTCTTCATTGGTTTCACCTGGGAAGCCAACAATGAAGTCTGAGCTGATTTGAATATTTGGACGCACTGCACGTAATTTACGAATGATCGATTTATATTCTAACGCGGTATGGCCACGTTTCATCATGGTTAAAATACGGTCAGAACCAGCTTGCACCGGCAAATGTACGAAGTCTACTAATTCTGGTGTATCGCGATACACGTCAATAATATCGTCAGTAAATTCGATTGGATGGCTGGTGGTAAAACGTAAACGGTCGATACCGTCAATAGATGCCACTAAACGCAATAATTCTGCAAATGTACAGATACCGCCATCAAATGTCGGGCCACGATATGCGTTTACGTTTTGCCCTAATAAATTGATTTCACGTACACCTTGATCAGCCAACTGCGCAATTTCAAATAATACATCATCAACAGGACGGCTGACTTCTTCACCACGAGTATAAGGCACAACGCAGTAAGTACAATATTTATTACAGCCTTCCATAATAGACACAAACGCGGTTGGGCCTTCTGCACGAGGTTCAGGTAAACGGTCAAATTTCTCAATTTCTGGGAAACTCACATCCACCACCGAACTTTTACCGCCACGGATTTGGTTAATCATTTCTGGCAAACGATGTAAAGTTTGCGGACCAAATACGATATCCACATAAGGTGCACGATGACGAATATGCTCACCTTCTTGTGAAGCCACACAACCGCCCACACCAATCACTAAGTTTGGATTTTGTTTTTTTAATTCTTTCCAACGCCCTAACTGATGGAACACTTTTTCTTGTGCTTTTTCACGGATAGAACAGGTGTTAAGAAGCAACACATCGGCTTCTTCTGGAATATCAGTTAATTCTAAACCATGAGTATTTAAAAGAAGATCGGCCATTTTTGATGAATCGTATTCATTCATCTGACAGCCCCATGTTTTAATATGTAATTTTTGCGTCATTTTGCTTAAAAATAAAGATTAGTTAAAAGATAAAATCGGTCGGCTATTGTACAGATTTGTGGGAATGCTGGCTAGTGTAAAATGGACTTTTACCCATTTAGGTATAGAAAAAGTGCGGTTAAAATTACCTGAATTTTAACCGCACTTTGTTTAGTATCCTTCTTCCTCCATATTTGGCAGGAACGTTTTGTGTTTGATTCTCTTCACTCTCGTTTCAATTCGCCCATCTGGATATAGCTCAATTTCACGCCAACCTGGTTGTAAGGTATCTAAAGCAAAATGGTTGCTGTCCGGCTTAAATTGAATACAAGTCGCTGGTGTTGCCATGGTTTGATAACCTTGCCAATAGCCATCGACTTCTTGATGAATATGACCGTATAAAATCCCTTTTACATTGTTGAATTGAGCAAGAACCTCTGAGAATTCATGAGCATTCCGTAAGTTATGCTGATCAAGCCATGCTGAATTTGTTGGCAATAAATGGTGATGTAATACGACTAAGCTATGACGCGCTGGATTTTCCACTAATTTCATTTTTAACCAATCTAGCTGATAAGCACTTAATTCGCCATGAGGCACACCAGAAACTTGGCTATCTAACAAAATCACTTGCCAATGTTTTCCAAGAAGTAAATGTTTTGACGCATTAATAGGCGGTTGGTTTAAATGCTCAACCATTTTGGGTTGAAAATCATGGTTACCCGGAAGCCAAAATACTGACTTATTTAATGGTTTAACCATTTCAACAAATCGTAGATAACCTTCATCGCTACTATCTTGTACCAAATCCCCTGTTGCAAGCACGACATCATAATTAAAAGATTCTGCCTGAATTTCTTTTAACACCTGAGAAAAACTTTCGTGCGTGTTGATACCTAATAAGTCTTTGCTTGTATCTTTAAACAAATGAGGATCGGTAATTTGTAATAATTTAACAACTTCACTCGCAGGTTCGTATTCAAATCTATTGTTCATGGGACTCCTATTGCCAGCGTTGCTGCAATTGGGCGTAATTTAATTGAAGCCATTGCAAGCCCATTACTGCAATGCCATTATCAATTTTTCCTTCACACATCCATTGATAGGCTTGTTCACGTTTCACCACATGAACACGAATGTCTTCATTCTCTTCTGCTAAACCATGAAGTCCCTTGGCTTGCGAGCTATCTACTCGTCCGACAAAAAAATGAATACGTTCGACGACACCGCCCGGGCTATCCCACACGCTTAAACAATGTGTGAGATCTTGAACGGATACGCCTGCTTCCTCTTCACTTTCACGTAAAGCGACTTCTTCAGGTTGTTCACCCTCTTCTACCATCCCGGCGATCAATTCTAATAACCAAGGGGAACGAGCTGATTCAGGTTGATATGCACCAATACGTACTTGTTCCACTAAAACCACCGAATCTTCTTTCGGATCGTAAGCTATCACGGCAGAGGCGGCACCTTTTACCAACAACTCTCGTGTTACGATACCACTTTCGCCACCGGCAAAAAGCTTGTGTTTGAACTGTACTTTCTTAAGTGTAAAAAAACCTTTATAAACAGTTTCTTCATTAAGAACTTCAATATCATGCTGACTAAACTGTTGAATTTCTGACATCGTAAATCTCCCAATACTGAGGTCGCATGATACTCTCATAGAAAAATAAAAAAAACCAAACCGCCCGTGTTTTTGTCGAAACTTTGAAGCTGGTCACAAAAAAAGAAAACCTATGATGATTTCTTATTCATCATAGGTTTACATTAAACATTTATTTAAATTAACAAACGCGGCTGGTAATTTCCCCATCAGCCACCTTCGTTTTAATGGTGTCGCCTGTTTTGACTTGTTTCACACTCACAATAGCATGTCCTTTGACATCTTCTGCGATGGAATATCCTCGTGCTAATACTTTTAATGGACTTAATCCATCCAACTTACCACACAATGTCGCTAATTTATTTTGACGTTCCGTGACTTGACGATTCGCCCCTAAATTTAACCGCACTTGTAACTGGGCTAAATATTGAGATTGTTTTTGCAAGCGATAAGGCAACGGATTTTGTTTTAAGCGCGCTGAAAGTGCGGTCAATTTTTGTTGCGTTTTATCCACTTGGCGCTGCATTGCCAAAACTAAACGATGATGTAATTGTTCTGTTCTGGCTTTCTGCATCAATAATTGATTTTGCGGATGTTGATTTTGCAGACGTAAACGTAACTGTTGTAAACGTTGTTGTTGATGACTAAAAATACGATCTAATGCCATCTCCAAACGCTGTTGCTTATAAGCTAACTGTTGAAGTAATTCCTGCTGATTGCGACTCACTAACTCCGCCGCTGCAGACGGTGTCGGCGCACGTAAATCAGCCACAAAATCGGCGATGGTGACATCCGTTTCATGACCTACCGCACTGATAATGGGTAAATTAGAACGGAAAATCGCACGCGCGACTTCTTCTTCGTTAAAGCACCAAAGATCTTCTAAGGAACCACCACCTCGACCGACAATCAATACATCCACTTCTTGGCGTGCATTAGCGAGTTCAATCATTTGGACGATTTCAGCCGTTGCCTCTTTGCCTTGCACTGCTGTTGGATAAATCACTACTTTTAAACTTGGATCGCGGCGAGCCAAAATATGCAGAATATCTTGTAAAGCAGCGCCAGTCGAAGAGGTAATAATGCCCACCGCTTTAGCAAAGTCTGGCAAGCTTTTCTTCAAGTTTTGTGCAAACAACCCTTCAGCCGCCAATTTCATTTTTAGCGCTTCAAATTGCTGTTGCAATAATCCTTCGCCAGCAGGGTGCATGGATTCAATAATCAGCTGATAATCACCACGAGGCTCATATAAACTGACATTTGCCCGCACCAAGACCTGCATACCATTTTGCGGACGAAATCCCACCCGCAAATTTTTCATGCGGAACATCGCTCCGCGAACTTGGGCATTTTCATCTTTCAGCGTTAAATACCAATGCCCCGACACAGGTTGGGTGAAATTAGAAATCTCCCCTGTAAGCCAAATCTGTGAAAAATTCCCTTCCAACATTTGGCGAGCGGCGCTGTTAAGCTGGGAAACGGAGTAAATGTTTTCAGACATTATTCAATCAACACCCAACCGTCATCTAACCAGTTACAAATCGAATCAAGCAATAACTCCATTGTACTTTCAGGATCTTCCGTATCATTTACTAAATTGTTTAAGAATGCCCAATCTAGCGCTTCACCATCAGAAAGGCGTTTCAACAATTCCGCTTCAATAACATTTACTTCATCTAACCATTCGCCATTAGCATAAATACGGAGCGGATTTTCGGTGTAAAGTAATTTGCAGTTATTGTCCTGCATTAATACACCTTGTTCCTCTTCTAAAATTGACCGCACTTCGTCAGGATCGGACATTTCATCGGACACCAACATTTCATAGCGACGCGAACTCACTGTGCCTGCTACAGCTTGTTTGAACAAGGTATCAAAGGCTTCAGACTCTGCCAATTTCGCTAAGAATTGTTTTTTCATTGCCTGGATATTTTCATCCGCCAATTTTCCTGTACGCTGCTCTGATTGCGTTAAGCGTAACGGTAATTGGAATTCGTTTAAATTCAATTCAGGATCTTGATGACAAAACGCTTTATTCACGTTATCGAAAATATCCGCTAAATTCGGATAACGCAAACCAAAAGAAAAGGTCAAACAATCATCTTCAGCTACACCATAATGCGACATGCGAGCCGGAATATAAAGAATATCGCCTGGATTCATGACTTCATCAATGACCAATTCGCCCATGTCATCAAAAATACGAATCGGCTGATTCGGTTTAAATTCTGTAGAAGAATCACACCATTTGCCTAACTGCCAACGACGGTGACCATAACCTTGCACCAAGAATACATCATATTCGTCATAATGCTTACCAACGGAACCGCCTTTAGGTGCATAAGACACCATAATATCATCGCGTTGCCACTGTGGGATAAAGCCAAACTTATTCCAAAGCTGACCGAGTTCAGTGCTCCATTGTTCTAAATTTTGGACGAGCACCGACCATTTATCCGGTACATCTGCAAAATCCTCTTCGGATAACGGACTGAAAAACACTTTCCAATTATCATCTGAAAAGGTTTTTACTAAACGCGCCGTCACATCTTCGCCTTGTGCTAATTCGATGATATCGTCCGGCTCAAATTGACCAACAATTTCAGGCAAACCATTACGAATAATCAATGGTTTTTTCTGCCAATAATCACGCAGGAAAATTTCAGGGGTAATGCCATCAGGCAGACAATATTGGTTGGAAAGTGCGGTCATTTTTTTACTCCTTTTCCTGTTTTTCTTGTTGGGCTTTTTCTTGTGCGGCTTTGGCTTGCTCTGCTGCACGTTTACGACGAATTTCTTTAGGATCGGCTAATAATGGGCGGTAAATTTCAATACGATCGCCGTCTTTTAATTGATCGTTTAGTTTTGCTGGACGGGAATAAATCCCCACTTTATTTTCACGCAAATCGATCTCGGTAAACTGTTGTAAAATGCCCGATTGTAAAATAGCCGTTTGAATCATTGTGCCTTCATCCACTTTGAAGGACTTCAAATAATAGCGATCCGGCAAGGCATAAGCGATTTCAATATTAATTTGTTTCATGTCTTATTCTGTCTTAATGAGTTTTCCGTTATTATAGCGGAAAAGTGCGGTCAATATTAACGATAAAATCAGGAGTTCATCATGAATTGGGTATTTTTTGCCATTGGTTCAGCCTTTTTCGCTGGGCTTACCGCTATTTTAGGAAAATTAGGGGTTGAAGGCATTAACAGCAATCTCGCGACCTTTATCCGCACAATTGTGGTGTTACTCGTTACAGCGGGTATCATTAGCGCACGTAACGAATGGCAACTGCCACAACATATTGCGGCAAAACCTCTCACCTTTTTAATTCTTTCCGGTATTGCTACAGGTCTATCTTGGCTTTGTTATTATCGTGCGCTGCAAATGGCGCCCGCCTCTTGGGTTGCCCCTATAGATAAACTCAGTGTCGTGATTGCCATTATTTTAGGCGTGGTATTGTTAGGCGAACCTTTAAGTATGAAATTAGTTATGGGAAGTCTATTAATTCTCTCAGGCGTTTTAGTCTTAGCCTTATAGATTGAGAAATTAGCCCTTTTTCGCTACAATACGCCACTATTTTTATTCAAGCAGAAAACTATGTCTGAAATTAAACTCATCGTAGGGCTGGGAAACCCTGGCGATAAATATGCGGAAACCCGCCACAATGCAGGTGAATGGCTAATTGAGCGTTTGGCTCGTCGCTTTAATGTTTCGCTTAATGCAGAAAATAAATTCTTCGGTTATGTAGGAAAAACACTGATTAACGGCAAAGAAGTCCGTTTTTTAGTGCCAACGACGTTTATGAATTTAAGCGGAAAAGCAGTGGGTGCACTTGCTAATTTTTATCGCATCAAACCAGAAGAAATTTTAGTGCTACACGATGAATTAGACTTACCACCGGGCACAGTAAAATTAAAACAAGGTGGCGGACATGGCGGACACAATGGTTTAAAAGATATCGTGGCTCAGCTTGGTAACAGCAACAATTTCTATCGTTTACGCATTGGTATTGGTCATCCTGGACACCGTGATTTAGTTTCAGGTTTTGTGCTTAACAAACCTTCGCCTGCAGAAAGAGAAGCTCTCGATAAAGCGTTAGATGAAGCTACCGATTGCATCGAATTGCTTTTCAAAGAAGGCATGGTGAAAGCCACCAATCGCTTAAACAGTTTTAAAATTTAACTCAAAAGTGCGGTGAAAAAACACTATAAATTTTAACCGCACTTACGCTTACAATAAGGAAAACATCATGGGATTTAAATGTGGTATCGTTGGTTTGCCAAACGTCGGCAAATCTACCCTTTTTAATGCATTAACCAAAGCCGGTATCGAAGCGGCAAACTATCCGTTTTGCACCATCGAGCCAAATACCGGCGTGGTGCCAATGCCGGATCCGCGTTTAGACGCCTTAGCGGAAATTGTCAAACCTGAACGTGTATTGCCCACCACCATGGAATTTGTGGATATCGCAGGCTTGGTGGCCGGCGCGAGTAAAGGCGAAGGTTTGGGTAATAAATTCCTCGCCAACATCCGCGAAACGGACGCCATTGGCCATGTCGTACGTTGTTTTGAAAACGATGACATCGTGCACGTTGCAGGTAAAATCGATCCATTAAGCGATATCGAAACCATCAATACCGAATTAGCCCTTGCTGACTTAGACAGCTGTGAACGTGCAATCCAACGTTTACAAAAACGTGCTAAAGGTGGCGATAAAGACGCAAAATTTGAGCTGTCTGTGATGGAAAAAATCCTTCCTGTACTTTCTGAAGCAGGCATGATTCGTTCTGTTGAGTTAGATAAAGATGAGTTATTAGCAATTAAAAGCTATAACTTCCTCACATTAAAACCAACCATGTACATTGCGAATGTGAATGAAGACGGTTTTGAAAACAACCCATATTTAGACAAAGTACGTGAATTTGCTGAAAAAGAAGGCTCTGTTGTGGTGCCTGTATGTGCGGCGATTGAAGCAGAAATTGCTGAACTTGATGATGATGAAAAAATCGAATTCTTACAAGATCTTGGTATTGAAGAACCAGGCTTAAACCGTGTAATTCGTGCGGGTTATGCCTTATTAAATCTTCAAACCTACTTCACTGCGGGTGTGAAAGAAGTGCGCGCATGGACAGTTTCTGTGGGTGCAACCGCCCCTAAAGCAGCAGCTGTAATCCATACTGACTTTGAAAAAGGCTTCATCCGTGCAGAAGTAATTGCTTATGATGACTTCATCCAATTCAAAGGTGAAAACGGAGCAAAAGAAGCAGGTAAATGGCGCTTAGAAGGTAAAGACTACATCGTCCAAGATGGTGATGTCATGCACTTCCGCTTTAACGTATAAAAACGCTTTAGACCGCATGACTATGCGGTCTTTTTGTATTTATAAAAGGAAAAAACAATGTCGGATAAATTAAATCAACTCATCGAATTGTTAAAATTAGAAAAAATTGATGATCTTATCTTTCGCGGAGCCAGTGAAGACTTAGGTTTTCGCCAAGTGTTTGGCGGTCAGGTTGTGGCACAATCTCTTTCTGCCGCGATGCAAGTTGCCCCTGCGGAGCGTGTACTCCATTCTTGTCATGCTTACTTTTTAGCACCTGGCGACAGTCAACACCCGATTATTTATGATGTAGAAACCTTACGTGAAGGACGCAACTTCTCTGCATTACGTGTAAAAGCGATTCAGCATAAAAATGTGATTTGTCACGTCACCACATCATTTCAAGTCCCTGAAGAAGGCTTTGATCATCAATCAGCCATGCCGCAAGTGACAGGCCCTGAACAATGCATTGATGAACACGAAATCATGTTAAAAGTGGCGCAGACTTTGCCCGAAAGCTTGAGTGAAAAATTTGCTCAAGAACGCCCATTTCAGATTCATAGCCGATATTTGAATAATCCATTTGATGGTCGTGAACTCCCACCCGAACAATATGCTTGGTTTAAAACCAATGGAGAAGCACCATTAGATTTGCAGACTCAACAATGCCTCTTGGCCTATTTTTCTGATTTCCACTGTATTTTGACCGCACTTCACCCACATGGGAAAGGCTTTTTACAGAAAGGGATGAAAGTAGCTACAATCGACCATAGTATTTGGTTCCACCGTCCTTTCAATTTAAATAATTGGCACTTACATGCCATTGAAAGTAACAATGCTTTTGCGGGACGAGGTTTAGCAAGAGGACAAGTTTTTGCTGCCGATGGCACATTAATAGCCACCACACAGCAAGAAGGGTTAATTCGTTATCAAGAATAACCGCACGTTAAAACCAGGTGCAGACTAGCCTTCGTAACCGATATCTTCGAAAGTTGGGTTTTCTGCGCCTTGTTTGGCTAATTCATCACAAATTTCATTTTCACGATGGCCTGAATGGCCTTTCACCCACTGCCAATCAATGTTATGGGTTTGAATCGCCTGATCTAACGCAATCCATAAATCCTGATTTTTTACGGCTTTGCCCGTGCTGGCTTTCCAATTGTTTTTCTTCCAATTGTAAATCCATTGTGTGATGCCATTTTTCATATATTGGCTATCGCTATAAAGCGTCACATGGCAAGGCTCTTTTAAGCTATTTAAAGCCTCAATCACTGCTCGTAATTCCATGCGATTATTAGTGGTTTTGAAATACCCTTTTGAAATATGTTTTTCATGCTGTTTATAGCGCAGGACAATCCCTATGCCACCGGCTCCCGGATTGCCTAGGCAAGATCCATCCGTAAAAATTTCAATCTGTTTTTGCATAACTAATTCGAGCTTGTGTAAAATAGACGGTATTTTAAAGGAAACAAATAGGTAGAACAATGATAAATCCGGATCGCCAGATTGTACTGGATACTGAAACCACCGGTATGAACCAAATTGGTGCGCATTACGAAGGACATTGCATTATTGAAATTGGTGCCGTGGAAATGATCAACCGTAAATATACGGGCAATAATTTTCATATTTATATTAAACCGGATCGTTTGGTTGATCCTGATGCTATTAAAGTTCACGGTATTACGGATGAAATGCTGGCGGATAAACCGGATTTCAAAACGATTGCACAAGACTTTATTGAATACATTCGTGGTGCCGAACTGCTGATTCATAATGCGCCCTTCGACGTGGGCTTTATGGACTATGAATTCCGTAAACTTGGATTAGATACCAAAACAACTGACATTTGCCTCGTCACCGATACGTTGCAAATGGCGCGCCAAATGTATCCAGGGAAACGTAATAGCTTAGATGCGTTGTGTGATCGTTTAGGCATTGATAACAGCAAACGCACACTCCACGGCGCGTTACTGGATGCGGAGATTTTGGCCGACGTTTATTTATCCATGACGGGCGGTCAAACCAATCTATTTGATGAAGATCATGCGGATAGTTCAATTATCCAAGCTGGTGCTAATATGCAAGATCTTCAAAGTGCGGTCAATTTTTCGCAAAATTTAAAAGTGTTACAACCCACTGATGATGAAATCCAAGCCCATTTGGATTTCCTTAAATTGGTCAATAAAAAAAGCGACGGCAAATGTTTTTGGTCTATTCGTACGAGTGACGAAACCTCACATTAATCGGTTATCTATTAATCAGATAAACATAAAAAAGAAAAAA
>CAUQGU010000062.1:0-11437 GCA_963517645.1 uncultured Haemophilus sp.
ACAGCAGAATTACGTTCTAAACGAATAATTTCCCCAAAGTTATCTTTTTCAACTAGCACGCCAACACGATCTAAGCTTAATACATGATCAAGCATCGCTTTTGGTGTATCAGTTGGCAGTACCACATCAGTAGAATACGGTACATTCTTTAACATTTCTTTATAACTAGAGAGTTGTTCTAATAGTTGCTCATGAGAAAGTGCACGCTGACGAGAAGAGAGGAGGGCCGTTCCCACTAAATTCATCGCATTAACAGCAGCGGCTTTATTAATATTTACCATCACTTGATTAGAAACAGATCCAACTGCATGGTTAAACCAGTGTGGCTTATCTTCATGATGTTGTTCTTTCCATTCTGGATAATGGTGATTGAGGTAATTGGAAAGCGTGATTGGTTCACCGAAATTCACAAACCCCTGACCTAAATTACGCAATTTTTTGATTACACGTAAAACTAAGCCGGCATTTTCTTTTTCTTTCGCGGCACCACGTAATTCTTTCGCGTAAGTATCTACTTCTAATACGTGCTCATAACCGATATATACTGGCACCACAGAAATTGGACGAGTCTGGTTATGTTGAAGTGCTTGTAGCGTCATCGACATCATACCGGTTTTCGGTGCAAGCAAGCGACCTGTACGAGAACGACCACCTTCAATGAAGTATTCGACGGAATAACCGCGGTGGAATAATTCCCCTAAATATTCACGGAAAATCGCAGAGTAAAGTCGGTTACCTTTAAAGGTACGGCGAATAAAAAATGCCCCCCAGCTACGGAATAAAGGACCCGCTGGCCAGAAGTTTAAGTTGATCCCTGCTGCAATATGTGGCGGTACAAGACCTTGGTGATAGAGCACATAAGAAAGCAATAAATAGTCAATGTGACTACGGTGACAAGGCACATAAACAATCTCATGTCCTTCTAATGCTAATTTACGCACGCGGTCCGCATTTTGTACATCAATACCTGAATACAGTTTATTCCATAACCATCGTAAGAAGCGATCCGCTGCACGAAGGCTTGAATGACTTACATTTGCTGCAATTTCATGAAGAATTTTTTCGGCTTCAGCGTAGGCTTTCTCGCGGCTGATATTTTTTGATTTTGCCTCATCTTCAATGGCATTTTGAATCGCTTGGGAATTTAGTAGTTTATTAAACATCGCTTCGCGGTTTGGCAAACGAGGTCCAGTCGCAGAAATGCGTTGTTTAGCAAAGTGCATTTTAGCCACGCGAGCCAGTTTTTGCGCAATTTTTTCATCAGAACCATGTTCATTTACCATGTAACGCAAAGAAAGCGCTTGAGAAAAACGCACAAAAGTATCACGTCCAAACCAAATGGCCGCAAAGGTTTTTTGAAGACCATTTAATAAGCGAAGATTAGGTAAGCTTGCTTTATCTTCTTTACCTGGTGAACGCCCCCAAAGCACAGAAACAGGGATCAGTTGTACATCTAAATCAGCAACATCACGGTGCAACTCTAAATATTTATTGAAGACTTTGACAGTTTCATCTTTTGCGCCTTTTGATTTAAAAAAGCGGCGACCTTCGTCTAAATAGACATAACGTGGTAATGCTACGCCATCAATCACATTCTTTTCAGCTGGATCAGGTAAACCTACGCTCAAACAGTTACGACGGAAAATCACGAAGTCAGTTTGAGAGGTATAAGGTAAAACATAAAGAATAGGTTGATTGATATTGAGTTGAAGCTCTTCGATGGGTTGAGCGGGAATAGGATTATTTTTTACTAAAACCGAAAGCGGTAATTCTAATAATTTACGATAAGTACTTACGATGCCAGACATAATTAATATTCTCTTTTTGTTAGACATTTCTAGGTATTGTCGGGCATTTTAACACATTCGACCAGTCAAATTCTAAAAATTTACATTTGAGATCTATGATGAACACTCAAAAATATGAAAAAAATTGACCGCACTTTTACCTCCAGAAAATAGTTGTTGCAATCGTTATCTTTCTGTATATACTAACAGTGATTCTGTATAAAGTAACAGGAGTGTATATGAGACCATTAACTGCCAGACAACAAGAAGTGCTGGAACTCTTAAAACGCCATTTAGAAACCACGGGTATGCCGCCTACTCGTGCAGAAATTTCTCGCGAATTAGGTTTTAAATCCCCTAATGCGGCAGAAGAACACTTAAAAGCGCTTGCTCGTAAAGGTGCAATTGAAATTGTTGCTGGAGCTTCTCGCGGTATTCGCATTATTGATGACAGTGCAAATGATGAGGAAGAAGAGGGCTTACCACTCATTGGTCGTGTGGCTGCAGGGGAGCCAATTTTGGCTGAACAACATATTGAAGGTACTTACCGCGTTGATGCCAATATGTTTAAACCACAAGCTGACTTTTTATTAAAAGTATATGGTCAATCCATGAAAGATATCGGTATTTTAGATGGTGATCTTCTTGCTGTTCATAGTACAAAAGATGTGAGAAATGGACAGATTGTTGTCGCACGAATTGAAGATGAAGTAACAGTAAAACGCTTAGAACGCAAAGGTTCCGTTATTTATCTGCATGCAGAAAATGAAGAGTTTCAGCCGATAGTCGTTAATCTTGAAGAACAACCTCATTTTGAAATTGAAGGGATTGCAGTAGGGATCATTCGTAATAACGCTTGGATGTAATGATAAAAGTGCGGTGAGAAAATTAAGTGTTTTTTGACCGCGCTTTGTCTATTATGGCTATTTGCCATTCGGCTTATTGCTCTCTATAATGCCAACAAATTTTCAAATCAAGGAAGGAAACATGCAGTTTTCCAAAATGCATGGCCTAGGCAATGACTTTGTCGTTGTTGATGCTGTGACGCAAAATGCCTATTTTACCCCTGAAACCATTAAACGCTTAGCCGATCGTCATCGTGGTATTGGTTTTGATCAGCTTTTAATTGTTGAGCCACCTTATGATCCAGATTTAGATTTCCATTATCGTATTTTTAATGCCGATGGCAGTGAAGTGTCGCAATGTGGAAATGGGGCAAGATGTTTTGCGCGTTTTGTCACCTTAAAAGGATTGACCAATAAAAAGGATATTGCAGTAAGTACGCAAAAAGGAAAGATGGTTTTAACGGTAAAAGAAGATGGGCAAATTCGCGTCAATATGGGCGAGCCGATTTGGGAGCCGAATAAAATACCTTTTACTGCAAACAAATTTGAAAAAAACTATATTCTACGTACCGATGTTCAAACGGTGCTTTGTGGTGCAGTATCAATGGGTAATCCACATTGTGTTGTTCAAGTGGACGATATTGAAACGGCCAATGTAGCAGAGTTAGGTCCACTCTTAGAAAGCCACGAACGTTTTCCTGAAAGGGTAAACGCTGGATTTATGCAAGTCGTCAATCGTAATCACATTAAGTTGCGTGTATATGAGCGTGGTGCTGGTGAAACACAAGCTTGTGGCAGTGGCGCTTGTGCGGCGGCAGCTGTTGGGATTATGCAAGGTTTACTTGATAACAAAGTGCAAGTTGATCTACCCGGTGGTAGCTTGCTTATTGAATGGGAAGGCGTAGGCTCACCGCTTTATATGACTGGCGATGCGACTCATATCTATGATGGCAACATTCACCTTTAATCTTTCTAATCTGAATAAAAAATGCGTGGAAACTATCCACGCATTTTTTATTTATTGTTCAACTTCCACATCACGCTGATTTAATGGTTGCGTTGGGCGGTTGTTTTTCCCTTCCATTTCTTCTATCGCGGCAATTTGTGCTTTGCTTGCTTGAATTGGCGCTTTAAAAATGGTCCAAGCCACGTTTTCACTACAAGGTGGAGTGGTGAGAGATCCATTTAAGCGGAAGCGTGCCATCTCTTTTGGCATTAGCGCTTTAATATCAATCTGTTGAGCCAATTTTTCTTTTTGTCCAACGGTGAGTTTTTTCTCAACGACTGGTGCTAATGCTGGATTAGCTTCACCTTCATTTACCATTACGGCAATAACCGCTAATGCTTTATCTTCACTTTGATGGACAAAATGAATTTCTAAAGGATAATGTTGGCGTTTAAAAGTATGTTCACTTGGTGTGTGAAAGTGAAATTGTTTTAAATAAAATGGTTTATTGTTGAGCGTAATAAATGGTGCATTTTCTTGTGCAACACTGACTTGCACAGTATGTCCATTGTTTTCTACTTGATACTCCGCAGGGAAGTAATTCATCTTAAGTGGTTTATTGGCCACTTTCATGCCGTTATCTGCTTCCAGATTAACAGGCGACTGAACCTTCCCTAGCTTACAGGTTTGATATTCGGTGAGCAAATCACCCCAATGTTCAGGGCTTTCTTTTCCATTATAAGACCAATGCGCTTTATGCGTTTGGGCAAATGATGTTGTGCTTAATGCGATAAGTAAGCTAGAAAGCAATAGACGAGTCTTCATAAGGCACTTCTCCTTTTTTGTGGTATATGCCTTATCGATTCTACTGATTCTTTATGATAGCTTTTTGATTTTGGTCAAGTTTTGTTTGAGTGTAAGAACTCATCGTACGAGTGGGGATAATGCTAAAAAAGCCGCCTATTTTGACCGCACTTTTTTAGCTCTGACAGAGTCGTTCTCTCAGATCTTCTGCTGTTTTGCTGGTTTTAATTCGCTCAAAAACGATGTCCGCTTCAGGATATTCTTTATTGAGATAGCGTAGCCATTGTTTGATACGGGCAACATGATAAAAGCCAGAATCATGGAAATTTTCCATTTTTGCATATTTTTGTAAGATTTTTTGAATATCCACCCAAGGCATTTTTTCGCAATTTTGTTTGAGTACAAGGCTTAAGTTTGGGATATTTAATGCTCCACGCCCGACCATTAGATCTTCGCACCCAGTCGTTTTCAAACATGCTTGACCATCTTCCCAACGCCAAATTTCACCATTAGCAATTACAGGGATCGTCAAGCGAGATCTCACTTCACCGATTTTTTCCCAATTGATGCGATCGGCACGATACCCATCGGCTTTGGTTCTGCCGTGAATGGTGATTTCAGTGGCGCCACCTTGTTGTACGGCATCGGCAATTTCAAACGCTTGTGAAGTACAATCCCAACCTAATCGCACTTTCACACTGACAGGTAAATGACTAGGTACGGTTTTTCGCAAGGCTAGAGTCGCTTGATAAATTAGTTCAGGTTGTTTGAGTAGAGCAGCACCTCCGTTACTGCCGTTAACAGTTTTAGATGGGCAGCCACAATTTAAATCAATACCATGTGAACCAAGCTCAATGGCACGATGGGCATTTTCAGCAAGACAGTTCGGATGTTGACCTAAAAGTTGGACACGAACAGGTGTTTTAGAAGGGGTAAAGCCCTGATTTTTGAGTTCAGGGCAAAGACGATAAAAGACTTTTTCGGGTAAGAGTTGATCTACCACGCGGAAAAATTCGGTGATGCAGAGATCGTATTCATTCACTTCAGTTAAAAGCTGACGAACGAAAGGATCAAGCACTCCTTGCATGGGGGCGAGGATAACACGCACTATTTCCAGCCTTTCACTTTACAAATTAAATCGTAAGCGGCTTGGATTTGTTGCGCTTTTTCTTTAGCCATTTCCATCATTTCTGGCGGTAAGCCTTTCGCAACTAATTTATCTGGGTGATGTTCATTCATTAAACGACGATATGCACGTTTTACGGCATTGCGATCATCGCTTTCACTCACGCCCAATACTTTATAAGCATCGCTTAATGTTGGACCTGAAGATTGTTGGTAACCACCTTGTTGTTGGTATTGGTAGCCACCTTGCTGTTGATAACCGCCTTGTTGGTATTGGCGATAGAATCCACCTTGGGTAAATTGGCGAGCTGCAATTTCCATTGCCAGCATTTGCTCAAACTGCATACGGGAGAGACCAAGCTCTTCGGCTACCACATAAAGCACTTCTTTTTCCGACTCATGTAATTGAGAATCAGCAAATGCAGCCTGCACTTGCACGTGTAAGAACATTCTCAGTAAATCAGCACGCTGTCCACATCCAATGCGGAATTCACGAATTACCTGGCGTAAAGGAAAATCGGCTTCTTTACCGCGACGAAAGGCCTCTTGAGCGAGTTTGCGATGGATCTCATCTAATTGCATCTGGTTCATCAACTGATTGGCCAGTTGAATATCTTCTTCAGTCACACGACCTTTGGATTTACTTAAATGTCCAAGTACCGCAAAAGTAGTTTGCATAAAGAGTGCTTGTCGGGTCGTTTTTTTCTTAAAAAAGCTAGAGTTAACCGAACCAAGTTCATAGAGTTTTTTATCTGCGATAGATCCTAAAATGAGTCCAGCGATGGCACCGAAAAAGCCTCCCCATTTAAAACCGAGAAAAACGCCGATAATCTTTCCAAAAAAATACATTCTCTTCCCCTAAAGTGCGGTCAAAAAGGTCTTTGACAATAATGGGCAGACGCAAATGTCTGCCCTTACATTAATATGGCTTTATTCTTATTTTTCAAGTGATGAATTACACACCATAACTTTCACGATAAGCACGCATCGCTGGCAAATATTGCTGATAATCGGCTTCGTTTTCAATGAATTGCATTAAATCATTAAAATCAATAATGGAAAGCACTTGGCACTGATAGTCGCGTTCCACTTCTTGAATGGCGGAAAGCTCGCCTTTGCCTTTTTCCTGACGGTTTAATGCAATAAATACAGCGGCTAATTTGGCGTTATTGGCTTCAAGAAGCGCCATGGATTCACGAATAGCGGTGCCGGCAGTGATGACATCATCAACTAATAACACATTGCCGGTTAATGGACTACCGATCAAATTACCGCCTTCACCGTGATCTTTCGCTTCTTTGCGATTAAAGCAAACAGGTGTATCACGATTAAATTGATTGAATAGTGCAATGGAAACACTCGTCGCAATCGGAATGCCTTTATAGGCAGGTCCAAAAATGACATCAAAATCGACCGCACTTGATTGAATTGCTTTCGCGTAGTATTCACCTAAGCGAGCAAGATCTGCGCCAGTACTAAATAATCCTGCATTGAAAAAATAAGGACTTTTTCGACCTGATTTTAGGGTAAATTCACCAAATTTGAGCACTTGGCGACTCAACGCGAATTTAATAAATTCGATTTTGTAGCTTTCCATTTTTTGTTCCTATAAACCTAATGCTTCACGTTGTGCAGCGAAGATTTGTTCGCAGCCTTTTTTTGCTAAGTCTAATAAGGTGAGTAATTCTTCGTGGCTGAATGGTTCGCCTTCTGCAGTACCTTGTACTTCGATCATGCGACCATCTTCCATCATCACAACGTTCATGTCTGTTTCAGCGGCTGAATCTTCTACATATTCCAAATCGCACACGGCTTCACCTTCAACAATTCCGACTGAAATTGCCGCAACCAGACCTTTGATTGGATTGGTTTTTAATGTGCCGTTAGCGATTAAACCATTGATAGCATCGTATAAAGCCACTGCTGCACCGGTGATCGAAGCAGTTCTTGTACCGCCATCCGCTTGAATCACATCGCAGTCTAAGGTAATAGAACGTTCGCCAAGGGCTTCTAAGTCAACCATTGCCCGCAATGAACGTGCGATTAAGCGTTGAATTTCCATGGTGCGTCCACCTTGTTTGCCTTTTGCTGCTTCACGTTGCATACGGCTGTGTGTCGAGCGTGGCAACATGCCATATTCTGCTGTCACCCAACCTTGATTTTGTCCTTTTAAGAAACGCGGTACATTTTCATCAACACTCGCCGTACACAATACTTTGGTATCACCAAATTCAACTAATACTGAGCCTTCAGCATGTTTAGTATAATTACGGGTGATTTTAATTGGACGAGATTGATGATTTTCACGATTATTTGGACGCATTCTGAGTTCCTTTATTTTTATTGATAAAAAAGCGTGCCTATTTTAGCACGCTTTTCACTGTTTTATGGATTTGCTTGTTCAAACTCACGAATTTTATTAAAGACATCTTGTAAATCTGAGCCGTAGTTGATTTTTTGCAATTCAGGCACAGAGTTTGATTTCACTAACATTCTCAGTGGTTGGAACTGCATATTGCACAAGTAGATTTGTTGATGTGGCAACATATGTTGTACAAAGTGAGTGAGTGCATGAACGCCCCCCGTATCGAGCACGGTCACGGCATCGCATTGTAATACGATATGTTTAATTTCGTGAACCGTATGTACGGTTTTATCGTGTAAATCCGCAAAAAGTTTATCCGCAGCCGCAAAGAACAATGGACCACTAATACGATAAGCTAACACATCATTCAGATCTTCTGGTGCAGGTTGCTCAATGGCTTTTGTCATTTCTGCAATGGTGCGGATAAATAAGAGACTTGCCAATAATACGCCGACTGAGATGGCAATCACCATATCGAATAATACCGTGAGAATTAGGCAAGTGAACAACACCGCAATTTCATTTTGTGTGGAACGACGCGCCAAACGAATAATTTCAGGCACGTTTGCCATATGCCAAGCCACCATTAACAACAATGCGGCCATGGAAGAAAGTGGCAGGTAAGACAGGGCATTCGCAAAGAATAACAGTGAGAATAAGACTAAGAATGCATGAACAACACTAGATATTGGTGATACCGCACCCGATTTCACATTAGCTGCTGAGCGCGCAATGGCTGCAGTTGCGGTAATCCCGCCTAAGAATGGCGAAACAATATTCCCTAAGCCTTGCGCGAGTAATTCATTATTGGAGCGGTGTTTAGTGTCAGTCATGTTATCTAAAATGACCGCACAAAGTAGTGACTCAATCGCACCTAATACTGCCATTGAAAAGGCTGCAGGTAAGAGATCTTGTATTTTATCAAAATTCCAATTAATGATTTCACCCTGCGCGTTTGGAATATTCCAAGGTAAGGCAAACTCGGGCAAGACATTCGGAATGCCATTTCCCGTTGTGCCATCCGCTAAGGTGTAGTGGAATGCGGTACCAATAGTTTCAACTGAGAAACCAAATTGCCCTAAAGCTAATGCCATCAGTGTACCAATAATCACAGCAGGTAAATGACCAGGCACAGGTAAACGAAGTTTGTGCCATTGTGTGAGTACAAATAAGGTGACCACACCAACAGCGGTATCAGCCCAGCTAATCGTCGGAAGTGCGGTCAAAATAGCCTGTACTTTTTCAATATAGTGAGGTGGCATTTGGGCAATATCTAAACCTAAGAAATCTTTGATTTGTAATGTACCGATTGTAATGCCAATCCCGCAGGTAAAGCCCAGTGTAACGGGGAGAGGAATGTACTCAATTAACCGTCCCAATCGAGACAACGCCATGATGACTAAAATAATCCCCGAAAGTAGCGTAGCCATGAGCAAACCACTGAGTCCAAATTGTTGGGTAATGGGATATAAAATCACGACAAATGCCGCGGTTGGTCCAGAAATATTGAAACGCGATCCACCAGTTAATGCAATCACAATACCCGCCACAATAGCCGTATAAAGGCCATGTTGTGGTGGAACACCACTGGCAATGGCTAGGGCCATGGAGAGGGGAATCGCAATGACTCCTACTGTCAGACCCGCGATAATATCTTTAATCAATTTTTGTTTTCCGTAACCTTCACGGAAAGATTCTTTCAATGCGCTAAATGGTTTGACAGCCAGAAACACATTTTTAGAAAAGAGAGATTTAATTTGCATAAAAATACGACAATAGAAAAGAGATAAGTTTATATTTTAGCTAAAAGGAATAGGATTTTTTATGTTCTAGCTCAAAAAACTTGACTAATCTTAGATAAATCTTTATATTTCACGCACTTCAAAACGGTGAGATGTCCGAGTGGTTGAAGGAGCACGCCTGGAAAGCGTGTATGTGCGAAAGTGCATCGGGGGTTCGAATCCCCCTCTCACCGCCATTCAAATTACAATCCTTTATAAATATCCGATTATTTTTTAAATCAGAGATTCTCGATATCTTATGGGGATAAAAAAGCACGCATTAAGCGTGCCTTTGTTATTTATACGAGTGTTTAGTTAGCGCCAACGTATCCCAACACCTGCACCAGCACCAAAATCACCACGACTACTTGCAGTACCGCCTACTTTAAATAGCAGTTTGCCATTATCAGAAGCACGAGAATAACCGACTGCTAGCGCACTTTCATTACGGAAAGTTCCTGCACCTACACCAAGCACACTTTCCCCAGACGTAATTGCTTGAGGTACTTGTGTTAACGCAATAGCGCTAGAAATGCCTGCACGTAATTTTTTTACGTTGTGTTTCAAATCTGAGCGTAATGACTCAGTAGAACGTGTCATTTCAGAACGTAAATCAGAAATCTCTTTTGTATTTGTCATGACTTGATTTGATAAGTGATCTAAACGTGAAGCGTGATTAGTAATATTTTGCACGTTATTGTTTACTTTATCAGCAAGTACTTTAGTGTTCTGAGTATTGGTTACAGAATTGTGACTGATTCTATTTTTAAGGCCATCAATATCAGTTCTATTCGTTTGAATATTGTTTGTATTATTTTTTACTTGGCTATCTAGGTTATTTAGATTTTTTTGTGTATCAGTAACACGCTCTTCTACACCCGTGATACGATTATCTAAATCCTTACGATTCTCCGTAATTCGCTCATCTAAATCTTTGCGGTTTTCTGTAATACGATTATCTAAATCTTTACGGTTTTCTGTAATACGATTATCTAAATCTTTACGGTTTTCTGTAATACGATTATCTAAATCTTTACGGTTTTCCGTAATACGATTATCTAAATCTTTGCGATTTTCTGTAATTCGTTCATCGAGCGCTCGGCGATCTTCAGTAATGCGACTATCTAAACGACCTACTTCATCATTAATGCGGTTGTTGAGATTTTTATCTGTTTCATTAATGCGATCATTTAAGTTTTTATCTGTTTGGTTTAAACGCTCATCAACGCCAGTAATACGATTATTTAAATCTTTCTGAGCATTGGTAATGCGATCATCAAGGCGCCCCACTTCAGTTGTTACACGATTATCAATTTCAGTTTGAGTATTCGTAATACGTTCATCGAGCACTCGGCGATCTTCAGTAATGCGACTATCTAAACGTCCCACTTCGTCATTGATGCGGTTATTGAGATTTTTATCTGTTTCATTAATACGCTCGTCGAGTCTTCCCACTTGAGCATAAACTTCAGTTTTTGTTGCTGTATCTTCTGCGAAAGCAAGAGATGCACTTCCAAATAAACATACAAATAAGAGTGTTTTTTTCATCAGGTTTAATTCCTTTAAATAGAAAATATCCGAAATATTATAAAAGTTTCATTTGGTATGAAACGAAATGAATAATACTTGTATGAGATTATTTGGTAAATATTTAGACTTGGAAATTTACAAAAATTTACATTGCAAAACAATGGCTTACGGGGGTATGCTTCGCTTGAATGAGTATTATAATGGCACGCCCTAAAGGATTCGAACCTTTGACCCACGCCTTAGAAGGGCGTTGC
>CAUQGU010000063.1:0-11244 GCA_963517645.1 uncultured Haemophilus sp.
TGTACCGCAAGGTTATAACTGGACGATTGAGCGTTTTGGGCGTTATACCCACACTTTAATGCCTGGCTTAAACTTTGTCGTACCATTTGTGGATCGTGTTGGTCGTAAGATCAATATGATGGAACAGGTATTAGATATTCCATCACAAGAAGTCATTTCTAAGGATAACGCCAACGTATCCATTGATGCGGTCTGTTTCGTTCAGGTGATTGATGCCCGTAGCGCGGCTTATGAGGTGAATCATTTAGAACAGGCTATTATCAATTTAACCATGACTAACATTCGTACTGTATTAGGTTCGATGGAATTGGATGAAATGCTTTCCCAACGTGACTCCATTAATGGCCGTTTGTTGGCAATTGTAGATGAAGCGACCAATCCTTGGGGGATTAAAGTCACCCGTATTGAAATTCGCGATGTGCGTCCACCACGTGAATTGATTGATTCTATGAACGCACAAATGAAAGCGGAACGTAATAAACGTGCGGAAGTGTTGGAAGCGGAAGGTATTCGTCAAGCGGAAATTTTACGTGCAGAAGGGGAAAAACAAGCCCGAATTCTGAAAGCGGAAGGGGAGCGTCAAGAAGCCTTCTTACAAGCAGAAGCGCGTGAACGTGCAGCAGAAGCGGAAGCGAAAGCAACTCAAATGGTGTCAGAAGCGATTGCTAGCGGTGATACCAAAGCGATCAATTACTTCATCGCACAAAAATACACAGAAGCCTTAAAACAAATCGGTGGTTCACCAAATAGCAAAGTGGTCATGATGCCGCTTGAAGCCGGTAATTTAATCGGCTCGGTAGCGGGTATTGCCGAACTGTTAAAAGGCGACAAAAAAGCGTAATTTCTTAAAGTGCGGTTAAAAATGACCGCACTTTTTCTCTCAAGGAGTTGATATGGCAGATTGGTTAACAACTTGGTCGGTTTGGCATTGGTTGGTATTAGGTTTTGTATTGTTAATTGCTGAAATCCTTGTACCCGGCGTATTTTTATTGTGGTGGGGCTTGGCTGCGATTGTGGCAGCAGGCGTAATGGCGTTGGTGCCGAGTTTATCCTTAACCGCGTTAGCCGTTTTTTATGCAATTTTAGCGATTATTCTCTCGTTGCTTTGGTGGAAATACCAACATAGCAAAGATAATCAGGATCAATCACGTACGACCTTAAATCAACGGGATCATACTTTGTTAGGTAAAAAAGGCACAGTATTAGAAATCGGTTCTAACGGGATTGGTCGCGGTGCTTTTGGCGATACCACATGGCGTATTCAAGGCGAGCATTTAAATGTGAATGATCTGGTGGTGGTAGAACGCGTTGATGGCATTACATTGTTAGTGAAAAAGGTAACTGAATGAATCATTTAATTATTTTTGCGCATCCAAATAGCCAAAAAAGTTTTGGTCGTGCCATCGTGGATCGAGTTGTAAAAGCAAGCCAACAGCTTGGTGTTGAAACCCATTTGCGCGATCTTTACACCATGGAATTTAACCCGATTATTTCCTTTGAAGAATTACAATCGGCGAATAAAGGGATTATTCCGGCAGAAATTCAGCAAGAGCATGATTTTATTCGCCAAGCAGATTTGATTACGATGGTTTATCCTTTATGGTGGATGGGTTTTCCCGCAATCTTGAAAGGGTATTTGGATCGAGTATTAAGCCATGGTTTTGCTTATAAAACAGAAAATGGTGAATCTAAAGGTCTGCTTCAAGGTAAAGCGATGCAACAATTTATCACCATAGGGAGTAGCGTAGCAAAATATCAAGAATACGGCGTGGATAAATCCCTCAATCATTGTTTGATCAATGGTTTATTTAATTATTGCGGTATCGAGAATGTGGATTACACCCTGTTTGGGGATATTCATATTATCGATAATGCTGCTCGGCAAGCGATGATTGACGAAGCTACCGAAAAAACAACGGCAAAATTGACCGCACTTTTAGCTCAATCGTGAGCACAATCATAGGAAAGCAACAGATGTCAGAAACTCAAGTGAATAATTTTTCTTTAATAAGCCGCCTATTTGGCAATTTATTTTATCGCAGCCCTACGGATCCCATTTTGAGTGGGGTATTTGATTGGCTGCAGCAACAAGGTTTAAGTCAAGTGTGGGCCCTTTCTACAGATAAAGAGAGTGAAGCCGCCATGGATAATTTACAGATGAAAATTGATTTAACGTTGCTTGATCAAGAATATCAAAAATTGTTTGGCCAAAATGGTAATGTGCCGACGGCCATCTCAAGCTATGATATGGATGTGCAACGTTTTGTGGATTTTCGTCATGCGCGTAATGTGCCTGAAGCAGAGAATGTCGATCATTTCGCTTTGCTATTGCTTACGGCTTCTTGGTTAGAAGACAACACGGAATCGCTATCTGCTCAACAAGATTTATTCGGTGATTTCTTATTACCTTGCGCAGCGAAATTCTTAACCCAAGTGGAAACTTATGCCACACTTCCTTTCTATCGTTCATTAGCGTATTTAACCCGTGAAATTCTTGCCGCAATGGCTGATGAATTAGAAGAAGGCGAGTAGTTTTCATCAATAGAATAGATCTCTAAAAGAGATTTTTAGATACCAATAAAAAAGCCCCGCGAATCAAAACGCGGGGCTTTTATTTAATGGAAGATCAATTATTCTTCAGAAGTCACATCTTCAGTGCCTTCGTCTTCATCATCCACATCACAAACACGTTCAAGACTGACTACGTGCTCATCTTCTGCGGTACGAATTAAACGAACCCCTTGGGTGTTACGGCCAACGATGCTTACTTCACTTACACGAGTACGCACTAAGGTACCTGCATCGGTAATAAGCATAATTTGGTCGGTTTCTTCTACTTGTGTCGCGGCAACGACTTTACCGTTACGTTCGCTCACTTTAATCGAAATCACCCCTTTGGTATTACGGGATTTGGTTGGGTATTCGCTTAATTGTGTGCGTTTACCGTAACCATTTTGCGTTGCGGTAAGAATTGCACCATCATTTTTCGGTACAACTAAGGAAACCACTTTATCGATATTGAGATCGAGGGTTTCTTCTGCATTATCGTCAGAAACCTCTTCAATTTCGACCGCACTTTCATCGTCAGCGATGTCATTAGTAAGGGCAAGTTTAATACCGCGTACACCTGTTGCTAAACGCCCCATTGCACGGACTGCACTTTCCGCGAAACGTACTACGCGACCTTGCGAAGAGAACAACATGATTTCGTTAGAACCGTCAGTGATATCCACACCGATTAATTCATCTTCATCACGTAAGTTCAAGGCGATGATACCGCTTGAACGTGGACGGCTGAATTCGGTTAGTGCAATTTTCTTCACAATACCGCCGGCCGTTGCCATGATGACGAATTTATCTTCTTCATAAGCAGAGATTGGCAAGATTGCAGTGATACGTTCGTTTTCTTGTAACGGTAGAATATTCACAATCGGACGACCACGCGCGCCACGGCTCGCTTGTGGTAATTGATAGACTTTCAACCAATATAAACGACCACGGCTAGAGAAGCAGAGAATCGTATCGTGAGTATTCGCCACTAAGAGTTTTTCGATGAAGTCTTCATCTTTCATCTTCGTTGCAGATTTACCTTTACCACCACGACGTTGTGCTTCGTAGTCGGTAAGCGGTTGATATTTCACATAACCTTCGTGAGAAAGGGTCACTACCACATCTTCTTGAGCAATTAAATCTTCTAAATCAATATCACCGGAAGCTGCAGTAATTTCGGTACGACGTTCATCGGCGAATTGTGCACGTACTTGTTCAAGTTCTTCACGAATCACTTCCATCAAGCGTTCAGGGCTGTTGATGATGTGGAGAAGTTCTGCAATTTTAACCAATAACTCTTTGTATTCATTGATGACTTCTTCAGTAGCAAGCCCGGTTAAACGGTGTAAGCGAAGTTCTAAGATTGCATCAACTTGTTCTGGAGAAAGGTAGTAATCAGAACCTTGAATACCAAATTCAGCCGCTAATTCAGCCGGACGTGCCGCCGCATCAAGCAAGCCTAAAATTTCGTTATTCAGTTTCCAAGGGCGAGAGATTAATTTTTCTGCCGCTTCTTTACGCTCTTTCGATTGACGGATGATATCGATGATTTCATCGATATTTGATGTTGCAACCGCTAAACCTTCTAAAATATGCGTACGCTCGCGGGCTTTACGCAATTCAAATAAAGAACGGCGAATCACCACTTCGCGACGGTGCATCACAAAGGCTTCAATGATTTGTTTTAAGTTGAATAAACGTGGTTGACCGTGATCCAAGGCCACCATGTTGATCCCGAAAGTCACCTGCATTTGGGTGAGGGCATAGAGGTGATTTAATACCACTTCGCCCACCGCATCACGTTTGATGTCGATTTCAATGCGGATCCCTTCTTTGTTCGAAAGGTCGATAATATTGCTGATGCCTTCGATTTTTTTATCTTTGATAAGCTCAGCAATTTTTTCTACCAATTTGGCTTTGTTCACCTGATAAGGCAATTCGGTCACAATGATTTGCTCTTTGCCTTTATCTGTGGTTTCTACGCTAGCGCGAGCGCGAACATACACTTTGCCGCGACCAGTGCGATAAGCTTCTTCAATCCCTTTACGGCCATTAATTAATGCTGCTGTCGGGAAATCTGGGC
This sequence comes from uncultured Haemophilus sp., assembly GCA_963517645.1. Classification (GTDB taxonomy): domain Bacteria; phylum Pseudomonadota; class Gammaproteobacteria; order Enterobacterales; family Pasteurellaceae; genus Haemophilus_D. The sequence continues at coordinate 4,634 of CAUQGU010000063.1, forward strand.
CAGGAATATATTGCATTAACTCATCGATAGTGATGTTTTCATTATCAATATAAGCCAAGCAGCCATCTAAAACTTCATTTAAGTTGTGTGGAGGAATATTCGTTGCCATCCCCACCGCAATACCGGAAGAACCGTTTGCTAAAAGTGCAGGAATACGGGTAGGCAATACATCCGGAATCATTAATTCGCCATCATAGTTAGGCGAGAAATTCACGGTTTCTTTATCCAAGTCAGTTAATAACGCTTGGGTGATTTTTTGCATACGGACTTCGGTATAACGCATTGCCGCTGGCGCGTCACCGTCGATTGAGCCAAAGTTACCTTGCCCATCTACTAACATATAGCGCAATGAGAACGGCTGTGCCATACGCACAATGGTGTCATATACCGCAGAATCACCGTGCGGGTGATATTTACCGATTACATCACCTACCACACGGGCAGATTTTACGTATTTTTTGCTGGCAGTGATGCCAGATTGATCCATGGAGAAAAGCACACGTCGATGTACTGGTTTTAAACCGTCACGCACATCGGGCAAAGCACGCCCAACAATCACCGACATGGCGTAGTCAAGGTAAGAAGATTTTAGTTCTTCTTCAATATTGACTGGGGTAATAGAGGAATGGATTGAATCCGTCATTTTTATTCCTTTTTTGATCAAAAAATTGTGACGGATTATAGCATAAATTTAAGCGTTTTTGTGTGAAAAGTGCGGTTGATTTTAAAGCAGTTTTTTAATGCGGAAATAAATAAGGCAGACATGAAGTCCGCCTTATGATTGCGAAAAAATCGTCTATTTCCAATTTTCTCGTTTGGCTTTTTGTAATTTCGCATAAGCACCAAGTAAAGCTTGGTGTTCTTTGAAGTTTTCAAGCGTTTCATCGCTGGCTGGCAAGTTATAGAACGGGTTACCTTTTTCAGCCACTGCAGCCCAAGCTTGTTGAACGGCTTCTTTACCATACATTCTTTCAAATACAGTGCGATATTGTTGTGGATCGCGAGTATTGTCTAAATGCAATTCAATAATGCTGATTAAGGCACGATAGTAATTCACACGCTCAGGCGTAAACACAGAGCTGTTCATATTCATCGTCCAGTTTGCCCAATCTAAGGCTAATTCTAATTCACCTAACGCTAAGTAAAGCATGGATTTAAGCTCACCAACACGTAATGTTGTCCAACCACTTGCTTTTGGTGCAACGATACCGATAAATTCGCGAACACGTGTAGCATCATCAATATCTTGCTCATCTAATTCTGCCAATAACTCTTCGTAAGTTTCAGCATCATGATGATGGTGTGGTAGATCCAATAATATTTCACGCCAGTCCATACCCATATTATTATTGGCATAAATGAGGTCATCAGCAGGATAGATATCAGACATGCCTGGCACGATAATGCGGCAAGCGTAAACGTCTAAATGGTTGTAATCCATGATATAGACTTCTTTTTCCTCTGCATTAAAGATTGCCATCAAGTTTTCATATTCTTCTTGCGTTGAACCTGAAAAATCCCAATCTACAAATTCATAATCTGGCGTATTTTTGAATAAATCCCAAGAGATTAAACCGCTAGAATCAATGAAGTGTGTTTCAAGGTTGGCGTGTTCAGCCACATCATCATTATTAAATGATGGAGGAGAGAATACATCGAGATCTTTTAAACTGCGACCTTGTAAAAGCTCCGTTACTGTACGCTCTAATGCCACTTGGAAGTTTGGATGTGCACCAAAAGAAGCAAAGCAAGTGCCATTATTGGGGTTAAGCAACACAACACAAATGACAGGATATTTGCCACCTAGTGATGCATCAAAGGCATAAATAGGGAAGCCTTCTTCCTCTAATTTTGCAATAGAGGCTTGAATAGATGGATAACGATCCATCACGGATTTTGGAATTTCAGGAAGACTGATAGCTTCTGCAATAATGCGATTTTTTACGTAACGTTCAAAAACTTCTGAAAGCCCTTGCACTCGTGCTTCATTTTTTGTGTTACCGGCGGACATCCCGTTAGAAACATACAAATTCGCAATGATACTTTGTGGAATATAGACGGTTTGTTGATCGGATTGGCGCACATAAGGCATGGCGACAATACCGCGATCGTAATTACCGGATTGCAGATCTACAAGCAATTCTGGGGTTAGCTCTTGGTTTGGATCGAAATAATCCCATAAATAATCATCTAAAATCCCTTCTGGTAAAAGGGCTTCATCTTCAATTGGAAACCATTTTTCAGTGGGATAATGGACAAAATCACTGTTAGCAATCTCTTGCCCTAAATAGAAATCAGCAAAGAAATAGTTGGTGGAAAGACGCTCGAAATATTCACCTAACGCAGACGCTAATGCGGCTTTTTTGCTCGCGCCTTTACCGTTAGAAAAACATTGTGGGCAATCTTTATCACGAATATGTACAGACCAGACATTTGGCACAGGATTAAGCCAAGAGGCTTCTTCAATATTGAAACCAAGTGCGGTCAATTTTTGTTGAAATTTTGAAATACTGTCTTCAAGTGCGGCATCTTTGCCGGGAATAAATGTTTGTTCGCTCATAATTGTTCCTATTATAAAAAACTTTCGGATCATAGGGGAGTTTGAGATGCTAGGCAAGCATAAAATTTATACGCTTTGGCTCTTGTTTTCCTTGATTTTTAAGGGTAAATTAGCTTGGCGCAGAAAGGCATTTTCTGTGTAGGTAAAATTATAAACAAATCAATCAATTGGGAGACATCATGGCTCAAGGATTTTATGAATTAAAAGTGGCTAAAGACGGACAATTTATGTTCAACTTAAAAGCAGCAAACGGACAAGTTATTTTAACTAGCGAACTTTATAAAACAAAAGCATCAGCTGAAAATGGCATTGCATCAGTGCAAAAAAATGGTGTGGATGCGAAAAACTTTGAATATCGCGTAGCGAAAAATGACAAACCTTACTTCATTTTAAAAGCGGCTAACCACCAAGAAATTGGCCGTAGCCAATATTATTCTTCTCAAGCTGCAGCAGAAAAAGGCGTTGAGTCTGTAATGAATAATGCATCTTCTGCAGTAATCAAAGAAGTGACAGAATAATCATTCTGTTCTGATTTCTTTAAATGCACCTGCCGGCTCTAAAAACGCCGGCATTTTTGATCGCGCTTTCTCAGGATTCAGTGTTAACGGATAGGTTCGTTTTTGGGCAACGATCACTGTGAGCGGAGAACAAAGCGTGCTCTTTTCTTGTTTTATGGATAGTCTTTCTTCTGCAATCACATCAAAATTTAATAACGATAGCCAGTCAACCACTCGCCAAGTGGCATATTGTCGGAATTTAAACTCACCTAATTTGGATTTGAAAAGTAATGGACTCATCGGATTAAATAATGTGATGAACATCCAGCCGTCATCCTTTAAAACACGATGTGCTTCACGTAATATTTGATGAGGGTCTTGCGCAAAATTTAAGGTGTTTGCCAACAAGCAGGCATCCATTTCTTTTTCAATAAAAGGCAAGGCTAACGGCGATGCTTGGATCAAACTATCACTTTCATTTAAAAGTGCGGTAGGAAAATGCGCTGTTTTTTCAGCTAATACAATTTGATGACGTAAAGGCAAGTCAAAGGCGATTTCGCCACTTAAGGCACCGACTTTCAGAATTTGATAGCCTAAAATTTTTGGTGTCCATTGGGCAAAATAATGTGTTAATACGTTACAATAGGCTTCACCTTGTGGTAATGCTTGCCAACTTTCAGGTGAAAGAAGAGGTTTGTGCCATTTGGCTTTCCAATTCAATGTTAATCCTATTTTCATAAGGTAATTTATGCTAGTTCCTATTTCTGCACTCAATGATAACTATATTTGGCTTTATAGACGAGAAAATTTCCCCGTAATTGTGATCGATATCCCAGAAATAACGCGTTTAATTCCGTATTTAGAATTCAATAAGCTAGGCGTAGAGGCGGTGTTATTAACCCATAATCACGATGATCATGTGCAAGGTGTCGAGACGTTTAAGCAATATTATCCCAATGTGCCAGTTTTCGGTCCAACAGAATGCGCAGACAAAGGGGCAACCAATATCGTGGATAGTGGCGTGATTGATACGGCACATTATCATATAGAGGTTTTACCAAGTGGTGGACATACGGCAGGGCATGTCAGCTATTTGGTGGATGGGCATCTATTTTGCGGCGATGCGTTATTTTCTGCGGGCTGTGGTCGCGTGTTCACGGGAAATTTTGCTCAAATGTTTGAAACCATGCAGCGTTTTAATCAATTACCGAATGAAACCATTGTTTGTCCTGCTCATGAATATACGCTGGGTAATTTAGCTTTTGCGGAAACTGTATTGACGGATAAAAGTGCGGTTGAAAATCAACGTGTTTTAGTGGAACGTCATCGAGCAGAGGGCAAGCCGAGTTTGCCGACAACAATTGGATTAGAGAAACAAATTAATCCGTTTTTACAAGCAAAAAATTTAGACGAATTTACACAATGGCGTTTAGCAAAAGATAAGTTTTAACTCATTTTAGCTATTTGATTGAGTTTTTTCTCTTGAAATTTGCTCAATTCTCAACAATTCATTAAAATAGCGAAACTTTTACTTTCTACTTAAGCCGCCTATTCATAAAAGTGCGGTTATTTTATTAGGTTTTTATGACCCTTCTTGTTCTAGGCATTAATCATAAAACAGCGTCTGTCGCTGTTCGTGAGAAAGTCGCTTTTTCTGAAGAAAAGCGGCAGCTTGCCTTACAACAAATTCACCAACAAGATTTGGCAGAAAGTGCGGTTATTCTTTCTACCTGTAACCGTACAGAGATTTATCTTCACCATCGTCAAATTTCACCCCAAGAGTGTAAGCAATGGCAAACGAACTGTATAAATTGGTTTGCTAACATTCATCAGCTTTCTGTCGATGAATTAAATAAAAGTATTTACGCACATCAAAATCAACAAGCCGCAAATCATTTAATGCGCGTGGCATGTGGTTTGGATTCATTAATTTTAGGGGAACCGCAAATTTTAGGACAGGTGAAACAAGCTTTCCAAATCAGTGAAGATTATTATCAAGCGGCGAATATTCCACTTTCGAGCACGCTTTCTCGCTTGTTCCAAAAAACCTTTGCAACAGCAAAACGAGTGCGTACTGAAACCAATATTGGTGAAAGTGCCGTATCGGTGGCTTATGCGGCTTGTAGCTTGGCACGTCAAATTTTTGAATCTTTACGTGAACTACAAATTTTGCTTGTTGGGGCAGGGGAAACTATTGAATTAGTAAGCCGTCATTTATTACGCCACGGCGTAAAAAAATTGATGATTGCTAACCGCACTTTATCTCGTGCTGAACAGTTGGTAGAGAATTTAGCGTCTAATACACCGATTGATGTGTATTCGCTTGATGAATTGCAAACATCACTAAATCAAGCCGATATTGTCATCAGCTCAACAGGCAGTCCGACTATTTTAATCACCAAAGCGATGGCTGAAATTGCGGAAAAAGCACGTCAATTTAAACCGACTTTGATGGTGGATATTGCGGTACCGCGTGATATTGATGAAAACGTCTCTGAATTAGAAAGTGTGTATCATTACACCGTAGATGATTTGCAAGATATTATCCAACGCAATCTTTCTCAACGTGAGCAAGCATCAGAGCAAGCGCAAGATATCATTACACAAGAATGCACGGATTTCTTTGAGTGGTTGAAGGTTCATCAGTTCTCTAATTTGATTCGTCATTATCGTGATGAGGCGGAGAATACTCGCCAAGAATTACTCGAAAAAGCCTTACACCAAATTCAACAAGGTGAGAATGCTGAAAAAACTCTGCAAGAATTAAGTTATAAATTAACAAATAAACTTATTCATGCCCCAACCCAAACCATGCAATCCATGATGAGATCGGGTAATGCAGAAGGGCTGCATGCCTTTTCAAATGCGTTGCATTTAACCCATCCTTTAAATGAAAAAAACGATTAAATTTTTGACCACACTTTTCGGTAGCGTATCGTTACTGATGAGTGTGTCATCCCTAGCGGAATATCGAACCTTTGATGATGGCAATATTACTTACGGAATTTTTCAAGCAAAGCCCGAAGAAGTACAGCTACATTGGAAGGATGCTGAAGGTAAAGATTATCAAAGTTTAACGCGTCTCAAAAATGCCTTAGAGCCTAGCTATAACGTGAAAATGATTATGAATGCAGGCATTTATAGCATGAATAATACGCCAGCGGGATTATGGATTGAGCATGGAAAAGAGCTCAATGCGTTAAATACAAAATCAGGCAAAGGCAACTTTCATGTACAACCCAATGGAGTGTTTGCCATTGTAAAAAATAAGCCCTACATTTTAACAACAGCGGCTTATCAGAAAAGCAAACTCAAGCCGGATTTTGCGTTGCAATCAGGCCCGATGTTGATTATTCATGGTAAAATAAATCCGCAATTTAGAGCAAGCCTAGAAAGCTATCATAAGCGTAATGCAGTGTGTTTGACGAAGCAAAATGAATTGTTATTTTTGATGACGATAAAAGGTGAGCCAAATCTTTATACCTTGAGTCAAGGTTTGCTTAAAATTGGTTGTCAGGATGCCTTATATCTTGATGGAACCATTTCTAATTGGT
>CAUQGU010000064.1:0-9962 GCA_963517645.1 uncultured Haemophilus sp.
CAACTTGAGGTTGATTAGCCATTTTTTTCAGACGGCCTCTAATGACCTCCTGAACCTGAGCTGGCGTTTTCCCTGCTACTTTGATATTTCCAATAAACGGAACCGAAATTGTACCTGCGGCACTCACCATCTGCTCGGGCAATTTTGTTTGCTGGGCGTTGCCCGAACCAATAGAAGATAGAGCCCCACCGAACAATACCGCGGGTGGAGCCTCCCAAATTGCAATATCCAGCACATCACCGACATTGATTGAACCTGGAAATGCGTAACCTTGATCAATTTGTACAAAAGATTGATTGACTCGAGCTTGATACAAACTCATAGACACAATATCATTAATTTCAATTAACTCTATTGAAGGGGGATGTACATGATCATTTTTCTGCTCAAGCTCAATAATTTTTTTTGTACTTGGGCCTACTGCAGGTAACCAGCTACAAGCAGACAATACAACACAGAAAAAAAAATAGCAGACAAGCTTTGGAAAATATTTTTTTGAAATCATTAGTTATCCTATATAATTATAACCCCAGTAATTCATAACACCCAAAACTGCGATTATAGCGAAACAACTAGCAATTTTGGGGAATATCCGTACTTACACTGTATAACATATGAAAAAAATTAAGAAATTTTTTAAAAGCCCTGGAATATTTATGAGGGACTACTTTAATAACCGATACCCATTGTTCAATATTGAACAATGTATAAAGGAACCTAATGAAGCTATAATATTTGAACATACCATAAATATGGCCTCGATGGAAAACCATCTATATACCGATACTTCAGGTATAGATGTAGTATTTACTTGGGTAGACAATAACGATTTAAAATGGCGAGAAAAATATCAAGCTCATCTTTCCAACTCAGACACAACAAAATTTGCACTTTATAGCCAGGATAGCGCCCGTTTTGAAAATCACAATGAATTGTATTATTCATTACATAGCGTAGAAAACTTTTTACCCTGGGCGAGAAAAATTTATATTGTCACTGATAATCAAACTCCCTCATGGTTTAAACAATCAGAACACCCTAAAGTGACTATTATTGATCACACGGCAATCATTGATAGTCAATATCTACCCACATTTAATTCACATGTAATTGAAGCTCATTTACATAATATTCCTGATTTAAGCGAACAGTTCATTTATTTTAACGACGACGTATTCGTTGCTCGAGCATTGCCTCAAGAACATTTTTTTCACCCAAATGGAATTGCATCAATCTTTATTGCAGATAAAAAAATCTCTACCATGCTAGAAAAAGGAGTTATCACACCCACACTTAAAGCCTCTTTAAATAGCATTAACCTATTAAAAAATCATTACAATAACATATCAATCAATAAACCGTTAGTACATACCTATGTACCTTTATTTAAATCAGCTTTTCGAAAAGCTTGGCGGTTATACAATGAGCAAATCATTAATTTTCTCCCTAATAAATTCCGTACCAATGCAGATTTAAATCTAGCAACTTTCCTTATACCATGGTTAATGTATTTAGAAGGTAGATCTACTCCTTCATGGGAAATATGCTATTATTTTAATATACGGTCAGCTAATGCCTTAACACAATATCGCAAACTTTTACAAAAAAAAGGTACTAAATTTGCACCGCATTCTATTTGTGCCAATGATTTCAATAGCAAACAGCAATTCCATAATTATCAAAATTATTTAGCAATAATGCTTAAGGAATATTATTCACTTTAATTAAAATTCTATTTGATAAAATGAACAGAAAATTTAGAAAACTTCTTCGGGATCCTAAATTATTTTTTAGGGATATGTATAACAAGAGAAGTGTACAGATCAAAAAATATTTACCGGTAAAATACAACGGTGCGCAACAATATACAGTTGTTTCTGCTGTGTATAATGTTGAAAAATATCTAAATGACTACTTCTCTAGCCTGACGAGGCAAAGTCTGAATTTCAAAAAACATATCCAACTGATTTTGGTGGATGACGGTTCGACCGACCACTCGGCAGAAATCATCAAACGATGGCAAGCCAAGTTCCCCCAAAATATCCATTATTTTTACAAAGAAAACGGCGGACAAGCCTCTGCGCGCAATCTGGGATTGCAACATACGCAAACTGAATGGGTAGTATTTACTGATCCTGACGATTATCTTCATCCTGACTACTTCAAATCAGTAGATAGCCAGATTAGTCAACATCCGTCGGCAGTAACCGTAGCCACCAATATGATTTTCTTCTTGGAAAATCAGAATATTGTTAAAGATAGTCATCCTTTAAAATTCCGCTTCAACAAAACTCAGGTTGTTGATGTTGCTAAGCTCGACAAATTCATCAATATGTCTGCTGCCTCAACCTTTTTCAAAGTCAGTCATATTAAAAAACAGGGCTTGGCGTTTAACCACAATGTTAAACCAAATTTTGAAGACGGCAAATTTATTGCCGACTATCTATTAGGTTTGCAGGACGCAAAAGCAGTGTTTGACAAAGATGCCATCTATTTCTATCGCAAACGCGAAAGCGGTACATCTACTTTAGATACTTCTTGGCAGAAAGTGGAAAAGTTTTCTAATGTTTTTGAGTATGGCTTTTTGCCCATGCTCCAAAACTATAAAAACCGCTTGGGAAGCGTACCATCTTCAATCCAAAAAACTGCATTGTACGATATGGCATGGTATATCCAACAATTACTCAATAGACCTGAGCGTCTGGAATTGTTGAATGCCGAACAAAAAGCACACTTTTATGCCTTAATGAAGCAGGTTTTTAATTATATTGATGAAAAAAACATCATGGAGTTTGGCTTGGCAGGTATATGGCTGTTCCATAAGGTTGGCATGCTCGGTATGTTCAAACAGAGCGAGCCACCATTCCAAATTGCTTATATTGAAAACATCGACCATGAACGCAAACAGTTTCTTGTCAGCTATTTCACTCATTTCGATCTGCCCTATTCCGTGCAGGCTAATGGGGATGACATTATTCCCGCTTACGCAAAAAGCGTCATTAACAATTTGAACGAGCAATTATTCGTTTACGAAAAACGCCTTTGGATTCCCTACGGCGGAGTTGCTGAGAATGCCAAAATCAATATCCTGCTCAACCAAAAACCGATGCGAATTTCAATTAAAGGCAAAACCTTTATGCACGGCATTACTTTGAACGAGCTGACAGGCTTATTCATGCCGTCTGAAAAATATCTTTCGGACGGTAGCTGGCTATTAATGGATAGAGAAACCAAAGCAGATGATAACGCCGAGCATTTCTACCGTTATATGATGCGGCACCACCCTGAACAGACCTGCTATTTCGTGTTGAACAAAACCGCGCCAGACTGGGATCGCCTTAAACAGGAAGGTTTCAAGCTGGTAGAATTCGGCGGCAGTGAATACGAGCACCACTTGCGTAAAGCCGAAAAAATCATTTCCAGCCACTTGGAAAAACATATCAATAATTATTTCGGTGATTTATACGAACACAGCAAAAAATTTGTTTTCCTCCAACATGGAGTGACCCAAAACGATCTTTCCGCATGGTTCAATACTAAGACCAATCTGCATTGTTTTATTGCCACTGCCACTCCTGAATATCAAACAATCATAGCTAATCCTAGCCGTTATAAACTAACAGAAAAAGAAGTAGTGTTAGCAGGCTTTCCGCGTTATGACAATTTGGCATCAAAGAATATTGCTCAAAGTAAAAAAATTCTGATTATGCCTACTTGGCGGAACAATATTGTAGGACAAAATATTGGTAGCGGTAGCAATACACGCGCTATAAATACCGATTTTATGAAAACTTCCTATGCGCAGCATTGGTTTAATTTTTTACACTCTAAAAATTTGAAACAATTGGCAGAAAAGTTTAATTATGAAATAACATTTGCTCCACACCCGAACATTGAGCCTTATTTAGATTTATTTGATATTCCTGATTACATTCAGGTTTGGAAAGGAGCAAGTGCTACAGAAAGTATACAAAACTTATTTAGCCAATCATCAATTTTGATTACTGATTATTCCTCTGTAGCCTTTGATATGGCCTATCTGAATAAATCTATTATCTATTATCAATTCGACCAAGAAGAGTTTTTCTCTGGTGCTCATACACTTCAACGAGGGTGGTTTGACTATGAAAATTCTGGATTTGGGCCAGTTACGCTGACTGAACAAGAAACATTTGATGAACTAGAAAATATTCTAAAAACGGGTTTAAAACCGGAATATCTTGAACGTATTCATGCCACCTTCCCATTCCAAAAAGGCGGTAACTGCGAACGCGTGTATCAGGCTATCATGGCACTTGACCAGCCTGAAACTGCCGATAGCTTTCCTATTCTTCAGGATATGATTACCCAAGCCGAAAACCATCATGCATGGAGCTTGGCAGCAAGCCGTATTCAGGTACTACTTGATACAGGTCGTCTGAATGCGGAAGAAAGCGATGATTATCGCCAGCGTTATCTGAATGCCTTATTTGCAAACAAACAGTTTGACGTATTGCAAAATCTGTTACCTGACTATCCCGATATTGCGGATTACTGGCGGGCAAAAATGGATTTGTGTATCGGCAATGCCGTGAAAGGTGCAGAATTTTTTGCTGTACACGACCAAATTGGTACGCAAGAAGATATTTTAGCCGCCTTGCTTGCAGCCTCATTCAATCAAGAACAAACACTATCTAAAAAACTGTTTGCCCGAACTGGTATAAACCTGCCCGATTCATACAAACCTTTGCTGACCGTAGCACAAAAGCTGTTGGAACAGAATTATTTTACGGCCCTGGCTTTGCTAAGAACTTATATTGATAGTTTGGATAATCATGAAAAAAGCCGTCTAAAACCCGAACTGTTGGCTTCCTACCTCTGTATGAAACTTGGCAATCTGCAAGGTGCGCATCAGTTTTTGGTTGCTTTTGAAAAACATACTCAAAATGATCCAAGTTGCCGTATCGCCATTGCAAGACTGGCAAAATTACGCGGTGATTCTGAAAAACTATTTACCCAGCTTAACCGTGCCTTTGAAGAAAATCTGCTCTTAATTCCTGAAGATTTAACAGTCGATTATCTGAAAAAAATGTACGCTACCGGCAACACTGACGGCGAAGGATATCTATTGGCTCAACTGCGCCAAAAATATCCTGAGAATCCGTCTTTAGCCTTGTATGAAGCTGAAAAACTTGCCCAAAACCAAGATTGGGAGTCTGTCACCAAAATATTGGCTGGTTTTGTACAAGCCTCACCGGAAACGATGTATCTTTATACAACTGCTTTATGCCGTCTGAAAAACCATCAGGCAGCACAACGTTATTTTGACAGCCTCTCTCTACAAGACACAGCAGCATATTGGAAACTGGCAGCTGAAATAGCGGAAGCGAAAGGTGACAAGGCATTACAGGCTGAGTGTCTGAAAAAACAATTGGCTTGTTTAGAGTAGTCTCTGTTTTATCTTAAAAAAGGCCGTCTGAAAACTTTTATGTTTTCAGACGGCCTTTACTGTTAATACACTAATCAAGCTAGTATATATCTACTTCATATTTTAATTCAGATTAATGTCCGAATCAGTGATATGGATATCCAACAGCAAATTATTGATAATGGTATTGGACAAGAATACTGTGTTGCCTGAAAAATCTATGTGCTTTTGAATTTTTTCAAAGTCAAATTCACATAATACAACTGTAGGCAATGCTTCTTTCAGCTCTTTAATATCCGGATAAAACTCTGATACTTTAGCCGATGAAATGACTACTTGATTTTCAAGGTTATGATCAATTACATCTGGTAGCTTTTTGAAAGTCTCCAAAATCGGCGTACGGATAGAATGCAGATACAATGGATCTTTGCCACCATAGTATTTATGATTACCCAAAAATGGGTCGATTGCAAAAGTTTTGTACCCACCAATTAAGCCGTGATATACCGCTCCTGTACCGCCTGATGATGCACCGCAAATGACTACGTTTTTCTTATCTACGTCATAAATACTCATTAGGCTCTTAATGAAACGCTGGATATTGTCTTCGATATTTTCATCAAACTTTGTATTCAACCCATGACTACCAAACGCGTCTGATACATCAGCCATACGGATGATATAAGTATTTGGCATGATGCTGTTGCTGATAAATGGAAATGGGTGGCTATAATAACGGTCAACCATATTCTCATTGCTCTTATTGGTATAAGAGAACAACACCAATAGGTTTTTCTTGTTGGCATTCAGTACTTTTGGCGCTTCAACAGTATAAATAACATTTTCCAACTCATGGAAAGAGTCTGGGAAATAAGCCAAAAGATCTTTATAACTGTGCTTGTTCACACGGCGGAACACACTTACACCCATTTTGTGTTCAACAGCTAAAAAACCTCTATTATTTAGCACATAAACATAATCACTCAGATCATGATTCCGAGCATAACTTAGAAAAAACTCATTACTGTCGCCTTTAATACCAATGTATTCAATTTCTGATTCATCCAAGTACTCGGCTAAATTAATGTCTTTATCTCTTTCCACATTCAGGATGTAGCATAGTTCGCTGCCAAGATAAATGGAAGTAACTTCTAAAATCTCACTAAATTTATCCTCAATTTTTGCCCAATCGGCTTCAGCAAATTTAAAAGACAATACTGTCTTTTCTTGATTAACCGATTGTGGGTAACTTCCATAAATTTCTGAAATATATTTCAGAAATTTATGGAAGCCGGAAATCTTAGAAATTTTGCTCTTATTACGCTCAATAAAGTTAAAGGTTTGTCCTACTGCCGTATAACTGACGCTGACAAAATAGTCGTTCAACAGAAAATCAAACACTATACTTTGATTGTTATAAATCCAAGCAGAGACCTTTCTAGAATCAATTTTGGCTTTTTGTAAGATATTTTTCTGAATTTGATATAAATCCATTTTTATAAACCCTGCTGATATTTTTCCAATAATGCTTTTTTGTCGGTTTTGTGGTTGGTGCTGACTGGAATTTCATCAATCTTGATAAATTCAGACGGCATCATATAAGACGGCAGATTTTTTGCCAAAGCTTCCTTGATAATCGTGGATTCGGTTGCTTCTTTTGAGGTGTAAAAACACACCAACCGTAATACTGTGCCGGTATCGCGTTTTAATGCGATGACTGCTGCGTTTTCAAATCCGAATTGTTTTAAATCTAAAATTTTTTCTTCTATTTCAGATAATTCAATCCGGTAGCCGTTTAATTTAATCTGTTCGTCCCTGCGTCCCAATACATAAAATACATTGTCTTTTACAAAGCCATAATCGCCTGTTTTGTATGTTCTGGTTTCATCGTCGTGAATAATAAGGCGTTTGGTATTTTCGACTTCATTATTCAAATAACCGCGCATAACATGGATACCGCTAATCCAAATTTCCTCATCGACGATGTTCAAATCTGAATTTAAGACGGCATAGCCGACCGGCAATTCTTCTTCAGCCTCCAGCATTTCCTGGGTAATATCGATGTAAGTAGTTGCCACTGTTGCTTCAGTAGGGCCGTAGGTATTAATAATTCTTGCTTGAGGAAATTTTTGGAAAATCATTTTGACAACCGGTTTTCCTAATTTTTCTCCACAAAAAAGAAATTCTTTCAAACTTGGAATATTTTGCTGATTCAATTTGGGATTGAGCAATTGCTGCATGGCAAACGATGGGGTTGAAACCCATGTCGAAATCTGTTGCTTTGCTAAGAAATCCGTCCAAGTGCTTGAATTGGCGATATCTTCACGGCTATTTAATACTATGCATCCACCGTAAGCAAGATTACCAAATACTTCATACATAGATAAATCGAATGCAAACGGCGCTTGATTCATAAAGATGTTGGGTTTTGCCAAATTAAGTTGCATTGTCATCCATTTCATTAGGTTGAATACTGCTTCCCTGCCGATTTGGACACCTTTAGGTTGCCCGGTAGTGCCTGAAGTAAACATGATGTAGGCCAGATCTCGTTCGCTCAGTTCGTACTCTTCGTCGTTTTTCTTCTCGAACGAATCATTTTCCGCACGGTAAACGTATTGTGCCTTGGATAAATTGCAGATATGTTCCAAACGCTTTTCAGGATAGATACTGTCTACCGGAATAAAAGGAATTTTATTTAACAAGCAGGCGTATATAGCTATAACAAAATTTATTTGTTTATGGCCATGCACAATTAAAGGGATATTTTTGTTGATGTTGGCAATTTTTTTATATTTGTTAAGAAACTCATCCATCCGTTTGAGTAGTTGCTCCCATGAGCAATTTTCTTGGGAGTTGGCAATAGCGATACCTGACGTGTTGTTGAACAGATATGCTAAATAATCTTCCAAGGAAGAAAAATCTGTTATGCTTTTCATGTTTTTCTTATCCTTTGTAGTTTCGCTCTACAAATTCAATGATGTTGGATGTATTTGCAAATATATTCACTACTTGTTCGAATGGAATTTCAACATTGAATTTTTCTTGGATGGACAGCATCAAATCCATTGCACTGATCGAATCAATTAAACCTGATGCAAGTAGTTCTTCATGTTCGGATACTTGTTTTTGGGCGGCTTTTGAGACAAGAGCTAATACTTCTTTTGAAATTGGCATTTTGAATATCCTTGAGAATAAAGAGACTGCCCTGGATAACCAGGATAATTTCTATTTTACTAGGGGCTGTACTAGATTAGCAGTTATGCTACCCTCGAAATATGAAGATAACGCACTGCAAATTAAAGAAAAAAGCACAGAAGAACTGCTCCGTTTTTTGTGCTCCAAGTTACCACCCATTCTACCATCGATATTTTGGGTATCCATCCCAATTCGGCAGCGGAACGGGCGGTAACTTGGAGCACAAAAATTCGAGCAGTTTCTTTTGAATCCTCTTGCTTAATTTACAATTGGTTATATGCATTTTCGTAGATTAGCATAACTGCTAATCTACGTCAGCCCCGTTATTTTGTCATTCAACAAAATATGCGCTGAGATCGACACAAGATAGCCAAACTCATCC
Organism: uncultured Haemophilus sp.; assembly: GCA_963517645.1. GTDB lineage: Bacteria > Pseudomonadota > Gammaproteobacteria > Enterobacterales > Pasteurellaceae > Haemophilus_D. Next base: position 8,985 of record CAUQGU010000064.1, read on the forward strand.
ATGCTGATTATATAATAATTTTTGGGGTTATACTAGATTAGCCCTAGATTCCACACCAATCCCGCAGGGTTTGAAGCTGCTGGGACGGCGTGCCGAAGTTAAATCGAAATTCGCATTCTTTCAAGAATAAAGAGAAAGATTTGCGATCAATTCCGTTGTATTTGCGTAAGACACGTTTTGCTTGGTTCCAAAAATTCTTAATGCCGTTAATATGGTTTTGAGGGTCGGCAAATTCCTTGAAATGGTTGATGCGGTGATGGATAAAACCGCTTGCGTCCAGTTTGTCGTAGCTGATCAGGCTATCGGTATAAACAATACTATCAGACATGATTTTCTGTATAATAACAGGCATCAAAGTATCGGGCTTAGCATTATCTACGGTAATAGTCTAGACCCGTCCGTTGCGTTTCAGAATGCCGAAGACAACAACTTTCCCTGCCACACTGTGACCGCCCTCGCGGTGTCCCCCGAAATAACTTTCACCCAATTCGACAGGGCCCTCAAAAACCTCATCGGCAGCCAAAACCAAATGATGGCTGATGCCCGTGCAGATTTTGCGGTGGAACAGTTTGGCTGATGAAGTTTTTAATAGTACTATTGAATTGGACAAAAGTTATTTCGCTGGATGCAATAAAGGCAGATGCACACATAGTGTGACAAGTAAAGTAGTGGTATTGTATATCCTGAAACAACAAGTCAGTTTAACTTTGATACGCCATTCCAGCAGCTTACAATCTTGCGGAGTTGGTATGAGATTTAGGACAGATCTGCATCAATCCCATAAAATTGCATCTACACCTTCTTGAGTTAAGCACAATCATTGAAAATGATACTACATTATAATTATATTTTAATTAGTGATATCATTTACAATATAAAACTTACATTAACCTAAACTACCAAAATTACATTTTGGAGCTAAAATGACTATCCTCCTGACCGGCGGAACCGGCTTTATCGGTTCGCACACCGTTATCT